>CAMFLK010000037.1 GCA_945957135.1 uncultured Rhodospirillales bacterium | reverse complement strand
GGTAGTACCCCCAGTTGGAGCTGTACGGCCAGCTCGGCAGCGCGCCGACCAGCAGCAGAACGACGATGATGAGAAGAATGAGGGACATGTTGACCGCTCCTTGGAGACGTACGGGCGATCAACGGGGTGGGCAGGCGTTCGTTCCGAAGCTTGTGTCAATCCGCGCGCGAGCCGAGCTGGCTGGCCTGCTCCAGCGTGGCCATGGACTGTTCGCGGGTCATCGCCTGCTGGGCCAGCACCGCCTGCTGCCAGCTGTGCCAGTTCGCCTCGGTGCCGGCATAGACGCAGTGGCAGATGGTGGGGTCGGCGAACAGCCAGACCTGGCCGGTATTGGCCAGGCTGCGCACCGAGAATTTGTGCGGCGGCAGCTGCGCCAGGAGCGGCTTGGACTGGGCGGCGGGCAGCACGCGGAAGCCGGAGGCGAGCAGCATGTCCTCCTTCTGCTCGATCTGCGCCGGCGTGTTGCAGGCGGCGACCGACAGGCTGAGGGCGGCGAGGCAGATGGCGGGCAGGGCGAAGGCGCGGATCATGAAATCCTCCTGAAGAAGCCGGGATAGCGGATGTGCCCCGCCTGTCCGGCCAGCGCGGCCGCCGGGTCGAGCGCGACATAGGGGGCGCCGAGCGCGCCGGAAGCCGCCGGGGTGAAGCCGAAGCGGCGATAATAGGCGGGGTTGCCCATCAGTACGATGGTCTCGCGCCCCGCATCCCGCGCGGCGGCGATGCCGGCGCGCACCAGGGCGGAGCCCAGCCCGCGCCCATGCGCCTCCGGCGTCACGGCCAGCGGGGCGAGCAGGGCGATGGGCACCGTCCGCCCGTCGATCTCCGCCTCCATGGCGCTCATCATCACATGCCCGGCCACCGCGCCGTCGCGTTCGGCGACCAGCGAGGCGAAGGCGTGGCCGCCCGCCCGCAGGCCAGCGACCACCTCGGCCTCGTACTCGCCCCCGAAGGCCGCGCGATGGATGGCGGCGATCGCCGCCTCCTCGCCCTCCCGTTCCGCCCGGACGATCATGATACTATGTTACGCTGGCGGCTTGGTGTCCTTGGGCGCCGGCTGCTTCATCATCGTCCCGGTCATCGGGATGAAGAACACGCCGACATCCTTGCGCGAATGCACCTTGCCCTCTTCGTCCTTGGTATAGACGTAGAGGAACTGGCCGCGCTTGAAGGGCTGGCCGATGGGAATCAGCATCCGCCCGCCGGGCTTGAGCTGCTTGATCAAATCCTGCGGCACGTACTGGGCGGCGCAGGTGATGATGATGATGTCGAAGCCGCCCTGCACCTCGGGCCAGCCGAAATACCCGTCGCCCACCTTGGAGTGGACGTTGTCGTAGCCGAGCGGGGCGAAGATCTTGCCCACCGCGTTGCCCAGCGGCTCGATGATCTCGATGGAGTAGGCCTGGCCGACGATGTGCGACAGCAGGCTGCTCTGGAAGCCGCTGCCGGTGCCGATCTCCAGCGTCACATCGCCGGGCTTCGGCTTGGCCACCTGGGTCATGTAGGCCTGGCCGAGATAGTCGGACAGGGCGGAGCCGTAGCCCAGCGCCCAGGGCTTGGGGTCGGCCTCGTAGGCCTCGCCCGGCGTGGCCCGGTGGGAATCGTAGAGGTAGTGGAAATACTCGCGCGGCACCGCGTCGAACGCCGCCATCACGGCGGGGTCGGCGGTGCCGAGCCGCTCCTTCAGGTAGCTCTCGATGCGCTTCATCGCCGCGGGCTTGCGCGACTGGATGGCCTGGAACTGCGCCTCCGTCAGGTCCACCGGACGGCCGGACTTGGCCATCGCCTCCATATAGGCCTGGCGGGTCCATGCCGTGGCGGCGCGTGCCGGGCGGATGAGGGCCGGCATGGCCAGGGAAGCCATCGCGCTGGTGGCGATCAGGGAGCGGCGGGTCAGGTGGCCGGGTTGCACTGGATTCTCTCTCGCAAGCGGGGGAAGGCGATCATGGCTACGCCATACAGGAACAACGCGGTGAACAAAACTCGATCGTAGCCGAATTCCAGCGCGACGATGTTGGCGAGTGGCGTGGAGACCACGGAAAACGCCCCGTTCAGCGCCCAGGCCCAGGGCAGGAAGCCGCCTCCCCCTGTCGCGCTGGTGCCGGTCTGGGTCAGGCCCAGCGGGAAGGGCAGGCCGAGGGCGACGGAGACCGGGGCGAGCAGGACCAGCACGATCGCCGCGCGCAGCAGGAAGGGCAGGCCGATCGTGGCGAGCAGGAAGGCCTGGCCGAAGGCCAGCGCCAGCGCCGACCACGCGGCGATCACCGCCACCGCGATGGCCACCCCGCGCGCGGGGGTGGCGGCGAAGCGATGGGCGGCCATGCTGCCCAGGCCGGAGAAGATCAGCATGCCCGTCAGCACCAGGGAGAAGCCGCTGGTGCGGTCGTTGAGGTAGAAGCTCGCCCGCTCGATGGCGAACAGCTCGATGAACAGGAAACCCAGGCCGAGCACCGCGAAATAGACCATGGCACGCAGCGTGCCGGTGCGCGCGGCGCGCACCCGCCGCCCGCCCAGCAGCGGCACCACCAGCACCAGCACGGCCAGCACCGCCGCCTGCATCAGCACCGCGAGATTGACCAGCGGCCCGATCTCCGCCTGCGGCAGGATCTCCAGCCGCTGCAGGATGGTGCCGAGATGGGCCAGCCGCAGCACCGCGTAGAAGGATGGCCGGTCATAGGTGATCGGGCTGAGGTTGAAGGCGGTGGCCGAGGCGCTGGCCTGGCCCTCCAGCGCCTGGCGCGCCTCGTCGGCGATGGCGTCGTGCGCGCCGTCGCCGGAGGTGACCTCGCCCTCGTCGAAGGAGACGGCGGGCAGGTCGTTGTAGATGGTGGCCCGCGCGGCGACCACGTCGATGCCGGGATAGTAGCTGAGGTCGAAGGAGCGCTCCTCGGCGAAGCGGCGGGCGGCGGCGACGCGCGCCGCGTCGAACGGGGTGGGCGAGACCAGGATGCGCACGTTCCAGGCCGAGCGGATGACCAGCACATGGGCGGGCGGATCGGCCATGCCGGCCGCCAGCAGCCCGGCGCGGACGGTGGCCAGCATGCGCACGGCATAGGCGGGGAATTCGCGGATGGAGACGGGGATCGAGAGCAGCCCGCCCGGCGAGAGGGATTTGAGATAGGCGGCGATCGCCTCGGCGGCGAAGGCGCTGGCATTGGCCTCGGCGCTGTCGAGGAAATCGGCGGAGAGGTCGATCAGGTCGAAACCGGCCCCGCGCACCGCGGCGGCGGGGCTGGCGGCGCTGATCGCGACATCCGCCAGTTCGGGCGCGGGCGCGGGGCCGAGCCCCCGGGCGAGCGCGGCGCGCAGCACCGGCTCCGGCTCCAGCGCCGTCACCTTCCCCGCACCCAGCGCCCGCGCCTCGGCGATGCGGTAGCCGCCGGACGTGCCGAGCAGCAGCACGCGCGGCCGGTCCAGCAGCGTGTAGGGCAGGGCGGAGAGCAGGGCGCCGGCATAAGCGGCCTCGACCCTCGCCTCGCGCGGCAGCGCGGCGATGCGGTTGCCGTCGCGGTACAGGCCGAAGCCGGTGGGCGGGCTGGGCAGGCCGAGCAGGCCGGCATTGTTGGAGATGTCGGTGTCCACCCGCTCGGTGAAGTCGTCCAGCAGGGTGTAGAGGCCGCGCGGGGCGCGCAGCTCGGCGGCCACCCGGCTGTCGGGCACGTGCATCGGCGCGTAGATCGCCTTGTAGTCGTTGAAATCCGCGCCGCTCGCGAACAGCAGCAGGGCGAGGCCGCCGACCAGGCTCGCCGCCAGCGCGCCCATCCGCGCCAGCCCGCCGCCGGGCAGGGCGGCCAGCGCCAGCGGGACGAGCAGGAAGGGCGCCAGCAGAAACGGGTGCACGGCGAACATCAGCAGCAGCACCGCCAGCGCGCCGATGCCGGCGCCGGTGAGGTCGTAGCCATAGACCCGGCCGATCTCGTCGTCGTGGCGAACGAAATAGAGGCTCACATACAGCCCGGCGAGGAAGAAGAAGGGCAGCAGGGCCAGGTAGTATTCGGCGATATGCGTCAGCTGCGGCGCGAAGGTGGCCTGGTTCTGCAATTGCAGCGGGTTGAACGGATTGACCGTGACGAAGTGGAAGCCGATCGACGCCGCCAGGATCAGCGCCACCGGCAGCCAGGCCTGGATGGCCGCGCCGTGGCGGGCGAACCAGTCCCGCGTCAGCGCCATCACCACGCCGCTCAGCGCGAAGCCGGCCAGCACGATGGAGATCACCCAGTAGCCGTATTCCGACCATTTCGCGACGGCGAAGTAGCGGGTCAGCGCGATCTCGAACCCCACCGTGGCCATGGAGACCAGGAACAGCGGCAGGAGCGCGGCGCGGGAGGCGCTCATCGCCACACCCGCCGGCGGATGAAGTCCAGCAGCATCGCGTCGAACCGCGCGGGGTCGTCCACGAACATGGCGTGGCCGAGATCGCTCACCACGACGGTTTCGGCGGAGGGGTGGTGGGCGGCGAGATTGGCGGCCTGGCCGGCGAAGCCGGGGCGGACGATGTAGAAGACCGGCTTGGCGGTGGAATAGACCGCTTCCTTCCAATAGCTGCGCGGCACGGGATAGGCGAGCAGCTGGTGGGCCGCGCGCTCCGGCGTGCGCAGGGCGGCCTGGGTCAGCCGGTCGAGATATGCCTCGGGATGCGGGCGGGCGAACATGCCGCGCACGAAGGCGCGCATCGAGGCGGCGCGGGAGAGGCGCTTGCCGCCGCGCGGCGCGCCGCCGCCGGAGGGGGGCGGGTCCTCGCCCACCGAGTTGTCCACCAGCACGAGGCCGGCGACGCGGGAATCGCCGTAGCGGTGGATATAGGCCAGCGAGTCGAGCACGCCGAGCGACCAGCCCACCAGCAGCACCGGCTCCGGCCCGAGATGGGCGATGAGCTCGGCGATGTCCGCCCCGCGCCGGTCCTGGTCGTGCCCGCTGGCCGCCGCCTGGCTCTCGCCCTGGGAGCGCGGATCGAAGGCGATGACGCGGTAGGAGCGGGAGAGGTCGGCGATCTGCGCGTCCCAGATCCAGGCCGGCATGGTCCAGCCCGGCACCAGCACGATGGTGTGGCCGCGCCCCGCCTCGATGTAGTGCAGGCGCACGCCGTCGGAGGTGGCGAAGAAGCGGTCCTGGCCGGGGGCGGCGAAAGCCGTTCCGCCCCACAGCAGACTCGCCAGAACCGCTCCGATCGCGCCACGCCGTTTCATGCCGGTCTGGTGCCCGCCGGCCCCTCCCGCTGTCAACCGCGCGGGCGTAGGATGATGGGATGGACGAGCCCCCGGACGACCCTCCGCCCTCGCGTGGCCGTGCGCTGGCGGCGCTGCTGGTGGTGCTGGCCCTGGTGGCCGGCGGGTGGTGGCTGGCCCACACGCTGTCGGCGACCAGCAGGCTGGAGGATTGCCTGATGGCCGGACGGCGCAACTGCGCGCCGATCAATCCGGGCGGTTGAGCGCTGGACGGCAGAAACGTTATATTATAACATATCACTTGCAGTTACGAAATAATGCGATTGTCATTGACGGATACGTGGGGTCACGCTACGTCGCAATCGCAACTTATTCGCAATTGCAGCTCGTTGCCCCGGACCAAGGAACCTTCCATGCCGTTTTCCGCCCTGTCCCGCGCCAGCTGCCATGCGTTCGGCCGTGGTGCCCTGCTGCTCGGCGTTTCGCTGCTTGCCCATCAGGCCGCCGCCCAGACCGCCGCGTCCGCGCCACCCGCGCCCCCGTCACCCGCCTCCGGCGACCAGGCCGGCGAACCCGGCCAATGGACCGGCTGGCTGAAGCGCGACACGCTGCTCGGCGATGCCTGGGGCATCCGCACCAAGCTGGGCAATTACGGCATCAACATCGGCCTGACCGACGCCAACGAGGTGTTCGGCAACGTCACCGGCGGCATGCGCAAGGGCTGGGTGGGCGAGGGGCTCACCATGCTGACCGTGGGGCTGGACACCGACAAGGCGTTCGGCTGGGAGGGCGGCAAGTTCAACATCAGCGCGATGAACATCCGCGGCCGCAGCCTCAGCCAGTGGTATATCGGCAACTTGCAGACCAATAGCGGCATCGCCGCCACGCCCACCACGCGGCTGTGGGAAATCTGGTTCCAGCAATCCTTCTTCAACGACAAGTTCGACATCCGGCTCGGCCAGCAGAGCATCGACCAGGAATTCATGACGAGCGAGGGCTCGGCCTACTTCCTGAACACCATGATGGGCTGGCCGATGTTCCCCTCGGCCAATCTGTACGCCGGCGGCCCGGCCTATCCGCTGTCTTCGCTGGGCGTGCGGCTGCGTGCCAAGCCGGGCGGCGGCTTCACCATCCTCGGCGGGGTGTTCCAGGACAACCCGCCCGGCGGCCCGTTCGACGATGACGGCCAGCTGCGCGGCTCCACCCGCTGGGGCGGCAACTTCAACCTGCGCACCGGCGCCTTGGTGATCGGCGAGGTGCAGTATGCCGTGAACCAGCCGGAGGACGGGCAGATGGACACGCCCGGCACGCGGCGCGGCCTGCCCGGCACCTACAAGCTGGGCTTCTGGTACGACTCCGCGGGCTTTCCCAACCAGCGCTACGACGCGGCGGGCATCTCGCTGGCCAGCCCCTACAGCACCGGCGTCGCCAATCTGCAGCGGCCCAATTTCAGCTTCTACGGCGTGGTGGACCAGACCGTCTGGCAGCCGGCCGACAGCAGCGACCCGCGGGCCATCGGCGTGTTCGCCCGCGCCATGGGGGGGCCGGGCAACGTCAACCTGATCAGCTACAGCCTGAACACCGGCGTCACCTTCAAGGGCTTCATCCCCGGCCGCGACGACGACGTGTTCGGCATCGGCTACGGCCTCGCCAATGTCAGCTACGGGGCGCGTGGGCTCGACCAGGACATGCGGTATTTCAGCGGCACGCCGATGCCGATCCGCGCGAGCGAGAGCTTCGTCGAGGTCACCTACCAGGCGGCGGTGACGCCATGGTGGGTCGTCCAGCCGGACTTCCAGTATGTCTGGACCCCCGCCGGCGGCGTGATCAACCCCTACAACCCGGCCAAGCGCATCGGCAACGCCGCCATTTTCGGCGTGCGCTCGACCATCACCTTCTGACGAGGATGCGGCTGATGTCCCTCCACCATTCCCTGCTCGCCGTGCTGCTCGCGGCGCCCCTGCTGGCTCCCGCCGCACAGGCCCAGCCGAAGGGGCTGCTGGAGACCGTCAAGCGGCATTCCGTGCTGGGCTCCACGGTCGCCGACAACGGCGACCAGAACCCCTACGCCCTGGTGGTGGCGCCCGTCTCCGCCGGCACGATCCAGAAGGATGACGTGCTGATCACCAACTTCAACAATGCGGGCAATCTGCAGGGGGTGGGCTCCACCATCATGCGGTTCACGCCCGCCACGCGGAAGATGGCGCTGTTCGCCAAGATCCCGCGCACCCTGGCCGGCTGCCCCGGGGGCGTGGGGCTGACCACGGCGATGACGATGCTCAGCTCCGGCTGGGTGATCGTCGGCAGCACGCCCAGCAAGGACGGCACCACCGCCACGCGCGGCGATGGCTGCCTGATCGTGCTCGACGCCAACGGCAACGTGGCCAGCGTGCTGGCCGGCCCCACCATCAACGGCCCCTGGGGCAACATGGCGACGATCGACCGCGGCACCACCGCGACGATCTTCGTCAGCATGGCCGGGTTCGACATCGGGGCACCCGAGGAGGATTCGCCGGTGGTGGAGAAATCCACCGTGCTGCGGCTCGACCTGTCGATCGCCCCCGGCCGTCCGCCGGCGGTGACGAAACAGACGGTGATCGCCAGCGGCTTCGGCGCCCAGGCCGACAAGGACGTGTTCCTGGTCGGCCCCACCGGCCTCGCCCTGGCGCCGGACAATTCGGTGCTCTACGTGTCCGACGCCATCGGCAACCGCATCACCGCCATCGCCGACCCCGCCACCCGCGCCGACAGCGCGGGCACCGGCACCGAGGTCACCAAGGACGGCATGCTCAAGCGCCCGCTGGCCATCACGCTGGCGCCCAACGGGCACCTGCTGGTGATGAACGGGCTGAACGGCCAGGTGGTGGAACTCGATCCCAAGACCGGGCAGCAGATCTACGCGCGGTGGATCGACCCCAACCGCGCCCAGAACCCGCCCGGCAGCGGCGACCTGTTCGGCATTGCCATGACTCCGGCGGGCGATGGGTTCTACTTCGTGATGGACGAGGTCAACATGCTCGCCCTCGCCAAGTAGGAGGGGGCGATGAGCTGCCCCTACCGCCGCGGCTTCCTCGCTGGCGCCGGCACGATGCTGGCCGCCGGCGTGGCCTCCGCCGCATCCGAGATTCGCGCGGCTTCCGCCGCGACAAACAACGCTGACATGGATCGCGGCGCCGCGGCGGAAGCCGCTGGCGCCGAACCCTTCCACGGCCTCCATCAGGCCGGCATCGCCACCGCGCAGCAGAGCCATACCTGCCTCGCCATCTTCGACCTCACCGCCCGCAAGCGGCAGGACGTGGTCGCCCTGCTGCGCGCCTGGACGGATGCCGCCGCGCGCATGGCCGCCGGGCAGACCGCCGGCGCGCTGCCCGAGGACCGCGTGGCCGTGGCGCCGGACAGCGCGGCGGCGCTGGGCCTGCCGCCGGCGCGGCTGACCTTCACCTTCGGCTTCGGCCCCGGCCTGTTCGTCAAGGACGGGGTGGACCGCTACGGCCTCGCCGCGCGCCGGCCGGAGGCGCTGATCGACCTGCCGAAATTCCAGGGCGACGAGCTCGACCCCAGCCGCACCGGCGGCGACCTCTCCGTGCAGGCCTGCGCCGACGACCCGCAGGTGGCCTTCCACGCGATGATGCAGATGGCCGCCCTGGCCTACGGCACCGCCCAACTGCGCTGGACCCAGACCGGCTTCACCGGCGCCTTCGCGCCGGGCACCACGCCGCGCAACCTGATGGGCTTCAAGGACGGCACCAACAATCCCTCGCCCACCGACGCCTCGCGCGTCGGCTCGGCGGACGTGCCGCGCGGCTTCGCCGAGGTGGTCTGGGTGGGCCAGGACGGCCCGGCCTGGCTGCGCGGCGGCAGCTACGCGGTGATCCGCCGCATCCGCATCTCGCTCGAGCACTGGAACCGCACCGAGGTGGATTTCCAGGAGGAAACGGTCGGCCGGCACAAATACTCGGGCGCGCCGCTGGGGGCGAAGAACGAGTTCGACCCGCTCGACCTCGATGCCGCCGACAAGGACGGCAACCCCGTCATCCCCGAGCTGTCGCACGCCCGGCTGGCGGCGCCGGCCAGCAATGACGGCGCGCAGATCTTCCGCCGCGCCTATTCCTTCAACGACCCTGCCACCTTCCTCGCCGAACGCTGGCCGCCCTGGCGCCAGGGCACGCTGTTCGATGCCGGGCTGCTGTTCATCGCCTACCAGACCGATCCGCGCACCGGCTTCGTGCGGATATTCGAGACCATGGCGAAGATGGACGCGCTCAACCAGTTCACCACCCATGTCGGCAGCGGCATCTTCGCCGTCCCGCGCGGGGTGAAGCCGGGCGAGTTCGTGGGCCAGGATCTGTTCGCCTGAGCGTTCTGTTCATCACCCACGCGGAGGTGGCGATCGACCCGGCCGTGCCGGTGCCGCGATGGGGCCTGTCGGCGCGGGGGGCGCGGCGGCACGAGGTCTTCGCGGCCTCGGCCGAAGCTGCCGGCGTGTCGGCGATCCATTGCAGCGGTGAACGCAAGGCGATGGACGGCGCGGCCATCCTCGCCGCCGCGCGCGGCCTGGCGTTCCAGGTGGTGGAGGCCCTCCACGAAAACGACCGCTCGGCCACCGGCTATCTGCCGCCGGCGGAATTCCAGCACGTGGCCGACCAGTTCTTCGCCCATCCCGAACGCAGCATCCGCGGCTGGGAACGGGCGATCGACGCGCAATCCCGCATCGTCGCCTGCGTGGACGGCATCCTGCGGGCCGACGCGAGCGCGGGCGACATCGCCATCGTCGCGCATGGCGGGGTGGGGGCGCTGCTGCTCTGCCACCTCAGCGGTGTGCCGATTTCCCGCGCGATGGATCAGCCCGGCACCGGCGGCGGCCAGTACTTCGCCTTCGACGCGGCCACGCGCGCCCTGCTTCATGGCTGGCGGGACATCGCGCCGCTGGCCTGATATCAGCGACGGGGCGAAGGAAGGCCGGCATGAACGATTCGCACAGCGCCGAGATGGACATCCGCGCGGCACGCGCCCGCCAGACCCGTGCGATGGCCGAGGGCGACCTCGACATGGTCGCGGCGTTCTGGACCGAGGACGTGACCATGCGCCGCGCGCTCGGCCAGGCGGTGGCGGGCCGGGCGGAGTACCGCGCCATGCTCGTGGCCGCCGGCGCGGCGGCCGTGCCACTCGTCTATCAGCGGGCGCCGGACACCGTTGAGGTCAGCTTGCAATGGCCGCTGGCCTATGAGGAAGGCCGCTGGTCCGGACATGCCGGCAGCGCCGGCGGCCCGGCCGTCATGTCCGGCCGCTATGCCGCGCAATGGGTGAAGCGCGAGGGGCGGTGGCTCATCCGCGCCGAGGTGTTCGTGGCGCTGACCTGCGCCGGCGAGGGGGGCGGGCTCGAGGCCGTGCCGTAGCCTATCGGTGGGCGACCGCGAAGCGGCGTTCCAGCACCGTGCCGGCCAGCGAGATCACCAGGCAGGACAGGAAGAACACGATCGCCGCGAAGGTGTAGCCCTCGGCGGCCAGCCCGCTCCAGCTGGTGTCCTTCAGCGATTGCGTCACCACCCCCATCAGGTCGAACAGCCCGACGATGGAGACCAGCGTGGTGTCCTTGAACAGGTCCACGGCGATGTTGATGATGCCGGGGATGGACAGGCGCAGCGCCTGGGGCAGCACCACCTTCATGCGCACCTGCCCCTCGTGCATGCCCAGCGCGCGGGCCGCCTCGCTCTGGCCCGGCGGCACGCCCTGGAGGCCGCCGCGGATGGTCTCGGCCATGTAGGCGCCCTCGAACAGCGTCATCACCACCAGGGCGCGCACCAGGTTGTCCACGGTCATGCCGTTGGGCAGGAACATGGGCAGCAGGATCAGCCCCATGAACAGCACGGTCAGCAGCGGCACGCCACGCCAGAACTCGATGAAGGCGATGCTGCCCAGGCGGATGATCGGGTAGGTGGAGCGCCGGCCGAAGGCGAGCGCGATGCCCAGCGGCAGGGCGCCGGCGATGGCGATGGCGGAGATCACCACGTTCAGCATCAGCCCGCCCCATTGCGCCGTGGGCACGAAGGGCAGGCCGAACACGCCGCCCACCAGCAGCACCGCGTCGATCGCGATCACCGCCGCGAACAGCGCCACCAGCTTGGCTCCCCCGCGCCCGCGCAGCGCCACCAGCCCGGCGGCGAGCAGCAGGACGAAGCCGAGATCGACGCGCCAGCGCTCGGGCTCGGGGTAGATGCCGTAGAAGAACAGCGCGAAGCGGGCGCGGATGAAGGCCCAGCAGGCGCCGCTGCCCGCGGCGGCGCAGCCGGCGCGGTTGGGCGCCTCCCACACCGCGTGGCCGAGCAGCCAGCCATAGAGCGGCGGCACCACCCAGGCGAGCAGGGCCAGCATGACGACGGTCAGCGCGAGGTTGAGCCGCGTGCCGACCAGCGCACGCAAGAAGGGATGGCGGATCATCGTCCGCTCAGCGCCAGCCGCCGGTTCCACGCGTTCATCAGCGCGGAGACGAGCAGGTTCACCGCCAGGAACACGCCCAGCACCAGCGTCATCACCTCGATCGCCCGTCCCGACTGGTTCAGCACCGTGCGCGCGAAGATCTGCAGGATTTCCGGATAGGCGATCGCCGCGCCGAGCGTGGTGGATTTGATGATGTTGAGATACTGGCTGGTCAGCGGCGGCACCAGCAGTCGCATCGCCTGCGGCAGCACCACCAGGAACATGGTCTGCCCGCCGGTCAGGCCGAGCGAGCGCGCCGCCTCCCCCTGGCCGCGATGCACGCCCTGGATCGCCGCGCGCAGCGCCTCGGCGATGAAGGCGCTGGTGTAGATGGAAATGCCCAGCACCAGCGCCACCACCTCCGGCGGCAGGCGCACGCCGCCGACGAAGTTGAACCCTTTCAGCACCGGCACGTCCCAGCCCGCCGTCCAGCCGGCCAGCGCGAGGCCCGCAACCAGCACCGCCGGCAGCACGAACAGGCGCGGGACCATCATCCCCAGCCGCCGCCACAGCACGGCGGCCACCAGCACCACGCCGAGCGTGGCCAGCGCGATCGTGTCCCACGGCCCGTCGGTCGGCGCCGGCACGTACAGCCCACGCACGTTCAGGAACGCCACCCCGCCCATGCTCAGGCTCTGGCGCATCGGCGGCAGCACCGCCAGCACGGCGAGGTAGAAGAACACCACCTGCGTCAGCTGCGGCGTGTTGCGGATCACCTCCACCAGCACCCGCGCCACGCCCCCGGCCAGCAGGTTGCCGGACAGCCGCATCAGCGCCAGCACCAGCCCGAGGGCCGAGGCCAGCGCGATGCACAGCACCGAGGCGAAGGCGGTGTTCACCCCGGCCACGAACAGCGCGTGGCCGTAGGTGAAGCTCGGCTCCCAGGCCACCAGGTGGAACGGGATGTCGAACCCCGCCCGCTGCCACAGGAAGCCGTAATCCAGCACCATGCCGCGGGCGGCGAGATTGCCCACGGCGTTGACGGCGAAGAAGGCGAGCACGGCGCCGGCCCCGATCAGGGCCAGCGCCTGCAGCCCCCACGCCTTCTGGCGGGACGTCAAGGTCGGTCGGTCAGCGCAGCGGCAGGGTGTAGTGCATGCCGCCCTTGTTCCACAGATTGTTCAGCCCGCGCGGCAGGTCCAGCGCCTTGGGGCCGAAATGCCGGTCGTAGATCTCGCCGTAATTGCCCACCGCCTTGATGGCGCGATACGACCACTCGTTGTCGAGGCCGAGCTGCTTGCCGAAATCGCCTTCCACGCCCACCAGGCGCAGCACGAACGGGTCCTTGCTCGTCTTCATCTGGTCCACGTTGGCCTGGGTCACGCCGTATTCCTCGCCGGATTTCAGCATCGTATCCACCCAGAACAGGATCTTCTGCCAGCGCGGGTCGCCGGAGCGGGCGTGGATGCCCAGCGGCTCCTTGCTGATCAGCTCCGGCAGCACCATCCAGTCGTTCGGCACCTTCAGGGTGGAGCGCATGCCCGCCAGGCTGCCGCTGTCATCCGTGTAGCCGTCGCAGCGCCCGGCCTCCATCGCCGCCACCGCCTCGTCCGGCTTGTCGAACAGCAGCGTGCCGATCTTGGCGCCGGTGGAGCGGGCGAAGTCGGCGATGTTCAGCTCCAGCGTGGCGCCGGTGATGACGCAGATCGTCGCGCCCTGCAGGTCGGCCGCCTTGCTCACGCCCAGCGCCTTGCGCACCAGGAAGCCCTGGCCGGCGTAGAAATTGACCGCCACCTCATCCAGGCCGAGCTGGGTGCTGCGGCTGAAGGTGAGCGTGCTGTCGCGGATCAGCACGTCGATCTCGCCCGATTGCAGCACGGTGAAGCGCGCGGCCGCGGTGGTCGGCACGTATTTCACCTTCTCCGGGTCGCCCAGCACGGCGGCGGCGATGGCGCGGCAATAGTCGATGTCGAGCCCCTTCCACTTGCCGGCATTGTCCTGGAACGCGAACCCCGGCACGCCGGTGTCCACGCCGCAATTCAGCACGCCGCGCTTCTTGATCGCCTCCGCCGTCGGCCCGGGCGGGGCGGCGAGCTGGGCCTGGGCCATGCCCACGCCCATGGCGAGCAGGGCGGCCGTGGCGAGGCCGAGTTGCGTCGCCCGATGCAGCATCGTGCCGATCATCGTCATCACTCCATCCTGTTGTTGTTGAGTCCCCGGAGACATGAGGCTGACGCAATACAGAGTTACGCGCAACCGGGGTTCGGGCGGTGACCTCGACCAGCCAACGCGGCCGGCGCATGATAGGCCATCCTTCATTCGGAGCTTGACCCGATGTATTCCGACGTCTCGCTGTTCATCGACGGCGCCTGGGGCCCGGCCGCCGCCGGCCGCACGCTCACCGTGCTCAACCCCGCCACCGGCGAGCCCCTCGGCACCCTCGCCCATGCCGATCGCGGCGATCTCGACCGCGCGCTGGCCGCGGCCGAGCGCGGCTTCCACACCTGGCGCAAGGTCTCGGCCTTCGAGCGGTCCAAGGTGATGCGCAAGGCCGCCGCCATCCTGCGCGAGCGCGCCGACTCCATCGCCCGGCTGATGACGATGGAACAGGGCAAGCCGCTGGCCGAGGCCAAGGGCGAGCTGGGCGTGGCCTCGGACGTCATCGAATGGTTCGCCGAGGAAGCCCGCCGCGCCTATGGCCGCGTGGTGCCCGCCCGTGCGGAGGGCGTGTACCAGCTGGTGCTGAAGGAGCCGGTCGGCCCCGTCGCCGCCTTCACCCCCTGGAACTTCCCGATCAACCAGGCGGTGCGCAAGATGTCCGCGGCCCTCGCCGCCGGCTGCTCCATCATCCTCAAGGGGCCGGAGGAGACGCCGGCCAGCTGCGCGGAGCTGGTGCGCGCCTATGCCGATGCCGGGGTGCCCGCGGGGGTGATCAACCTCGTTTACGGCACGCCGGCGGAAATCTCCGAATACCTCATTCCGCATCCGGTGATCCGCAAGATCTCCTTCACCGGCTCCACCGCCGTGGGCAAGCAGCTCTCGGCACTCGCCGGGCTGCACATGAAGCGGGTGACCATGGAGCTCGGGGGCCACGCCCCGGCCATCGTGTTCGACGACGCGGATATCGACCAGGCGAGCAAAATTCTCGCCGCCAACAAGTTCCGCAACGCCGGCCAGGTCTGCGTCTCGCCCACCCGCTTCCTGGTTCAGGAGAAGGTGTACGAGCAGTTCGTGGACAAGTTCACCACCATCGCCAAGGGGCTGAAGGTGGGCGACGGTCTGGCGGCGGACACCCAGATGGGCCCACTCGCCAACGAGCGCCGCATCACCGCCATGGAGGGCTTCATCGCCGACGCCACCCAGAAAGGCGCGGAGGTGAAGACCGGCGGCAAGCGCATCGGCAACAAGGGCAATTTCTTCGAGCCGACGGTGCTGACCAACCTCAACCGCGACATGCGGGTGATGAACGAGGAGCCGTTCGGCCCGCTGGCCCTGATGGTGCCGTTCCGCGAGTTCGACGAGGTGGTGGCGGAAGCCAACCGCCTGCCCTTCGGCCTCGCCTCCTACGCCTGGACCCGCTCGGCCAAGACCGCGACGGCCGTGGCCGCCGCCGTGGAAGCCGGCATGATGTCCATCAACCATCACGGCCTGGCCCTGCCCGAAGTGCCGTTCGGCGGCATCAAGGATTCCGGCTACGGCTCGGAAGGCGGGCTGGAGGCGATGGAGGCCTACTTCAACACGAAGTTCGTCACCCAGGCGTCGCTGTAAGGATCAGCGAGGCGGCATGTCCTGGCCGGGCATGCCGCCATGCCGATCCACGGGGGAGGATGCGCGCCGATGAAGATCACCAAGGTCGAACCGCTGATGCTCGACCGGTTCTGCTTCGCCCGCATCGAGACCGATGAGGGGCTGACCGGCATCGGCGAGACCGGCGCCTGGGGCCAGCTCGAGGCCAGCGCCGCGGCCATCGCCAAATACGCCGAATACCTCGTGGGCAAGGATCCCGCGCCGATCGAGCACCACTGGAACGTGATGCTGCGCGCCAACCATTTCACCGGCGGCGCGATCAGCGGGGCGGTCTCGGCCATCGACATCGCGCTGTGGGACATCAAGGGCAAGTTCTTCAACGTGCCGGTCTATCAGCTGCTGGGCGGGCGGATGCGGCACAAGGCGCGGCTCTACGGCCATGTGAAGGGCCGCACCCGCGAGACGCTGATCGCCGAGGCGAAGCGGCTGAAGGCGGAGGGGTTCACGGCACTCGGCCATCTCAATCCGCTGCTCGACGAGGACGAGACCACCCCCTACTACAAGTCGCACGCCCAGAAGATGCACGACGCCATCGAGACGGTGCGCCTGCTGCGCGAGGCGGTGGGGCCGGAGGTCGATCTGTGCATCGAAATCCACCGCCGCCTGACCCCTCCCGAGGCGATCGCGCTGGGGCGCGGCATCGAGAAATACACACCGATGTTCTTCGAGGACCCGCTGCGCCCGAACAGCGAGGACGCGATGGGCTGGGTGGCGGACCACATCCACATTCCCGTGGCCACCGGCGAGCGCTTCATCAGCATGTTCCAGTTCCAGGCGCTGCTGCGGCGGCATGCCGTGGAGTATCTGCGCCCCGACGTGTGCCTGTGCGGCGGCATCACCGGCACCAAGAAGATCGCGGCGCTGGCCGAGGCGCATGACGCGCAGATCGTGCCGCACAACCCGCTTTCGCCGATCAGCACGGCGGCGTGCCTGCAGATCGCCGCGTGCATCCCGAACTTCGCCATCCAGGAATATCCCTCGCGCACCCCGGAACTCGACGGCGGTGCGGACCTGCTGGGCAACGACCTGGTGGCCGGCCTGTCCGACCACGAGAACGGCTTCATCGCCATCCCCGACGCGCCGGGCATCGGCGTCACCCTGGTGGAGGATGCCGAGCGCCGATTCCCGCCGAAACCCCGGCCGATCCGCATGCGCCCGCACGCGGACGGGTCGGTGGTGGATATGTAGGGGGCTTCATACTTCCGTTGGCGTGCGGGCTCCTTCGCTTGTTCGATTGTGCTTGCGTTGCGTCTGACGCTGTCAAGGCACGCTTCGCTCAAGAGCCTTGACAGCACCCGACGCAACGAAGCCAGGGCATACATGCGAAGTAAGGAAAGAAATGAGCCCTATCCAGCTTTCTTGTTCGGCTGGAAGGGGCCGCTTTCTTGCCCCGGCCTTCCACCCGAAAGGCGTCGCGCGCAGGGGTCGTCAAGGGCTTGAGCGAAGCGTCCCTTGACGACCCCGAGCACGGCGCCACCCTTCGAGGAAGGCGGACTCCTTACTCAAACCCGCGCAGCGCCTTCGCCGCCGCCGGGGCGAAATAGGTCAGCACCCCCGCGGCGCCGGCGCGCTTGAAGGCGGTCAGGCTCTCCAGCATCGCCTTGTCGTGGTCCAGCCAGCCATTGCCCACCGCGGCCATGATCATCGCGTATTCGCCGGACACCTGATAGGCGAAGGTCGGCACGGCGAACCGCTCGTGCACGCGGCGGACGATGTCGAGATAGGGCAGGCCGGGCTTGACCATCACCATGTCCGCGCCTTCGTCGAGGTCCATCGCCACCTCGCGCAACGCCTCGTCGGAATTGGCGGGGTCCATCTGGTAGGTCTTCTTGTCGCCCTTCAGCGCGCTGCCGGACCCTACCGCGTCGCGGAACGGGCCGTAGAAGGAGGAGGCGTATTTGGCGGCGTAGCTCATCAGCCGGGTGTGGATCAGCCCGGCGCCGTCCAGTGCCGCGCGAATGGCGGCGATGCGGCCGTCCATCATGTCCGACGGCGCGATGATGTCGATGCCGGCCTCGGCCTGCACCACCGCCTGGCGGGCGAGGATGGGCAGGGTGGCGTCGTTGGCCACGTAGCCGTCGCGGATCACCCCGTCATGGCCATGATCGGTATAGGGGTCCAGCGCCACGTCGCCGATCAGCCCGAGATCGGGGAATTCGCGCTTCAGCAGCCGGGCGGCGCGGCACATCAGATTGTCCGGGTTGCCGGATTCCGTGCCCTCCGCGTCCTTCAACCCGGCCGGCGTGGCCGGGAACAGGGCGAGGGCGGGAATGCCCAGCCGCACGGCCGGTTCGACATGGGCGGCGAGGCGGTCGAGGCTGACGCGGATCACGCCGGGCATGCTGGACACCGCCTGCGCCTGCCCCTCGCCGGCGCCGACGAATACTGGCCAGATCAGGTCGTCCACGGAAAGCCGCGTCTCCGCCACCAGCCGGCGGGTCCAGCCGTCGTGGCGGTTGCGGCGCGGGCGGGAGGTGGGAAAGCGGCCGACGGTCATGGGCGTGCCTCAGGCATTGCGGAAGATCACCGAGCGGAACTGGTAGATGTTGTTCAGCAGCCCGTACTCCACCTCCGCCGGCGTGTCGCCGGCATCGCCTGGCGCGTAGATCAGCCGGACGAAGGCGAAGGTGCCCGGCGCGCTGGCGAGATGGGTCTCGATCGCCCGCCACAGCTTGCCGGGCAGGGAGCGGCCCTGGTTCAGCGCGCGGGCCTGGGGGAAGTAGTTCGGGCCGCCTTCCAGCCCGCCCTGGGCGTGGGCCATGGCATGGCCCTTGTCCATGCCCACCCGCCCGCCGGGATAGCCGCGATGATAGGCGTCGTCGCGCGAATTGGCCGCGGTGGCGATGGTGTGGCCGTGCATCATCACCGTGCGTTCCAGGGTATGGTCGAACAGACAGTCGAAGCGCCCGTCGTTGAATTCCAGCAGGTCCACGGGGCGGCCCACCCCGGCGCGATAGGTGGCGGCGGCGATGTCGATCACCGCCTCGCGCAGGGCGCGTTTCGCCGCGCGGGTGCGGTGCGCGCGCTCGAATTCGTTCAGCGCCGCGACATAGGCGGACATGCCGCTGCGGATCTGCGGAAGTGTGGCGAGGTCGCGGTCGATGCGGTCGATGATGCTGGCGGACATGGGCGTCTCCCCCTCGCGGTGTGGCGGATGTATCGTGCCGGGCAAATCAGGGGAAGCCAGTCATGAAAGCGGCCGTCATCCACGCGCCCCACGACCTGCGCATCGAGGAGCGCCCGGTGCCGGAGACCGGCCCGCGCGACGTGCGCGTGCGCATCCGCGCCGGCGGCATCTGCGGCTCGGACCTGCATTATTTCAACCATGGCGGCTTCGGCACGGTGCGCATCCGCGAGCCGATGATCCTCGGCCACGAAATGGCCGGGGTGGTGGAGGCGGTGGGCGCGGAGGTGCGGCGGGTGCGGCCGGGCCAAGTGGTGGCGGTGAACCCCAGCCGTCCCTGCAACGCCTGCCGCTTCTGCCTCGCCGGCCAGCAGCAGCACTGCCTGGACATGCGCTTCTACGGCAGTGCCATGCGCTTCCCCCATATCCAGGGCGGGTTCAGCGAGGTGCTGGTGTGCGACGAGAGCCAGGCCGTGCCGGCGGACATGCCGGTGGAGCGCGCCGCCTTCGCCGAGCCGCTCGCCGTGTGCCTGCACGCCGCGCATCAGGCCGGCGACCTGATGGGACGGCGGGTGCTGGTCACCGGCGCCGGGCCGATCGGCGCCATCCTGGTTCTGGTGGCGCGCGCCGCCGGCGCGGGGGAGATCGTCGCCACCGACCTGATGGACGAGCCGCTCGCCGTGGTGCGGCGCATCGGCGCCGATGCCGCGCTGAACATCCGCACCAGCCCGGACGCGCTGGCGCCGTTCCAGGCGGAGAAGGGGCAGTTCGACGTGGTGTTCGAGGCGTCCGGCAACGGCGCCGCCCTGGCCGGGGCGCTGCTCGCCGCCCGGCCCGGGGCGGTGGTGGTGCAGGTCGGGCTCGGAGGGGCCGAGACCTCGCTGCCGCTCAACCTGGTGGTGACCAAGGAGATCACCCTGCGCGGCACCTTCCGATTCCACGCGGAGTTCGAACAGGCGGTGCGGCTGCTGGCCAGCGGCAGGCTCGATCTCGCGCCGCTGCTGACCGAGATCGTGCCGCTGGCCGAGGCCAACCGCGCCTTCGAACTCGCCAACGACCGCACGCGGGCGATGAAGGTGCAGCTCGCGCTGTAGCCGTGGGGGTCAGGCGATGCTGGGGATCACCGCCGGCAGGAACGCGCCCGCCCGGATCGCCGGTTGCAGGGTCGCGAAGGGGCGGCCCGCGACATGCGCGTCATACACCTTGGCGGGGTCGAAGAAGGTGCCGATCGGGTCGCGGGCGAATTCCGGCGAGCTGCGCATGAACTCGCCCGACTGCGCCCAGTCCCCGAAATTGTCGCATTGCAGCTCGACGTAGTTGCCGTCGGGATCGCGATAATACATCGAGAGCGTCAGGCCGTGGTCGAGGCAGAAGGCCGGCTCGATGCCCTCGCCACGCAGGCGGTGGAACGAGGCCATCAAATCCTCGAAGCTGCCATATTCGAAGGCGCTGTGGTGCATGCCGCTATGCGCCGTCTTGCCGGGGTCGTCCTCCAGGCCGGGCATCGCCAGGAATCCGAGCCGGTGATTGGCCGCGTCGTTGGTCATCCAGGCCGCGCCGGGATTCTGGAACTGCACCTGGGCGCCGATCACGGTCGCGTACCACGCGATCATCTCGGCCAGGCGGGTGGTCTTCATCGTGATGTGGTGCAGGGCGGGCTTGATCGTGCTCATGGCGTTCCCAGGGTTTCTGTCGCGACGATAGCCGGTTCCCAACGCCCTGCAACGATTGGATTTCGTAAGGACGGCCAAAAATATCCGCCCACCGGATGCACCGGCACGCGCCTTGCGTGGCATGCTGGCGACGGCGTGAAACCGCCAGGGCAGTACGGCTGTCCTGGCGACCGTGCCGCATCAATGCCCATTTTTGCAGCAGGAGAGCCCATTCATGAAGCGCAGAACGGTACTCAAGGGCGTCGGCGCCTCGCTCGCCGCGGGATCGCTGGCGCGTCCGGCCCTGGCCCAGGGCAAGTCGGTGCTGAAATTCGTGCCCCAGGCCAATCACTCCAGCCCCGACCCGATCTGGACCACCGCCACCGTGGCCTGGATGCACGGCTACATGGTGTGGGACACGCTGTACGGCCTGGATGAGAAGCTGGCGCCGCAGCCGCAGATGGCGGCCGGGCACGAGGTCTCCGCGGACGGGCTGACCTGGCGCATCACCCTGCGCGACGGGCTGAAGTTCCATGACAACGAGCCGGTGCGCCCCGCCGACGTCATCGCCTCGCTCACCCGCTGGGGCAAGCGCGACGGGTTCGGCCAGCGCATGTTCAGCCTGCTCGCCGAGGCCAAGGGCGACGGCGACAAGGTGATCGTCTTCCGCTTCAACAAGCCGTTCCCGCTGCTGCCCTACGCGCTGGGCTTCGGCAACAGCTTCATCATGCCCGAGCGCATCGCCAAGACCGACGCGTTCGAGCAGATCAAGGAATATGTCGGCAGCGGCCCCTTCCGCTTCCTGCGCGACGAATGGGTGTCCGGCGCCTCCGCCGCCTATGCCAAGTTCGACGGCTACATCCCGCGCAACGAGCCGGCCAGCCGCTGGGCCGGCGGCAAGAAAGTGTATTTCGACCGCGTCGAGTGGAAGATTATGCCCGATCCCGCCACGGCGGCGGCGGCGTTGCAGCAGGGCGAGGTGGACTGGTGGGAGAACCCGCTGATCGACCTCGTCGCCAACCTGCGCAAATCGCCCGACGTGCGCACGATGATCCTCGATCCCCTCGGCGCGCTCGCGGTGGTGGCGTTCAACCACACCCAGCCGCCCTTCGACAATCCGAAGCTGCTGCGCGCCCTGCTGCCGGCGATCGACCAGACGGACTACGTGAACGCCGTGGTGGGCGAGCAGACCGATCTCGGCATCACCGGGGTGGGCTTCTTCACCGCCGGCTCCCCCTACGCCAACAAGGCGGGGATCGAGGCGCTGACCGGCAAGCGCGACCTCGCCCTGGCCAAGAAGCTGGTGGCCGAGAGCGGCTACAAGGGCGAGAACATCGTGCTGATGTCCCCCTCCGACCAGCCGCAGCTGCAGACCATGGCGCAGATCACCGCCGAGCTGTTCAAGGCGCTGGGCCTGAAGGTGGAATATGTCAGCATGGACTGGGGCACGCTGGTGACGCGGCGGGCGAGCAAGGATCTGTCGAGCAAGGGCGGCTGGAACTGCTTCTGCACCACCTGGGGCGGGCTCTCCACCTCCAACCCCGGCAGCAATTTCCCGCTGCGCGGCAACGGGGCGAGCGGCTGGTTCGGCTGGCCGACCGACCCGGAGATGGAGACGCTGCGCGACGCCTGGTTCGACGCGCCCGACCTCGCCGCGCAGAAGAAGATCTGCGAGGACATGCAGCTGCTGGCCTTCAAGAACATCCCGTTCATGCCGGCCGGCCAGTGGTCCAACCCCACCGGCTACCGCAAGAACATCACCGGCATCATCCAGTCCTCGCCGGCGCTGTTCTGGAACGTGCGGCGGGAGGCGTAGCGTCAGACCGGGGACTGATCGCGGTAGACCAGCTCGGCTGCCGCGAGGTCCTCGATCGCGCTGCCCACCGATTTGAACAGGGTGATCTCCCCGGCCGAGCTTCGGCCGGGGCCGCCCGCGCAGAGCGTGGCGAGCGTGCCGGCGACCGCCTCGCGCGCCAGCACGCCCGTCTCGATCGGCTGGGTCAGGTCGCCGGCCTCGGCGAGGCAGGCTTCGGTGTCGATGAACACAAGCGCGGCGCGGATCGCATCGTCGTCGGCCTCGCGCATGTCCGGGCGGTAGCCGCCGATCAGGTCGAGATGGGTGCCCGGCCGCAGCCAGGCACCCCGGATCAGCGGGGCGCAGGCCAGCGTAGCGC
>CAMFLK010000036.1 GCA_945957135.1 uncultured Rhodospirillales bacterium | reverse complement strand
GCATCTGCACGATCTGGGTGAAGGGGCTGGGCGGGTGCATCGGGGCGGTCTCCTGTGTGTGTTGAATTTCAATATCTGACGGAACGTATAGCCAGTGAATTTTGCTGTCGCAACCGAAAAATGCGACTTTCTTCGTAAATTTTTGTTAACTCACTTCCTCACCATCTCCGCTGGCGGAGCCCTACCGCCTGCCGCGACAAGGGGTCGCGGCGGGCTGGCCGGGACAAGCCCGGCCAAGACGGGGAAGGGGATTTTGGAAGAAAAATCCACGGCGCAGCCAAACGAGTAAAAGTTTTTTGGTTCTTTTTTTCAAAAAAGAACGCGCTTTCTTCCTTCACCCAACTTCCCGCGTCTCCATCGGAAAATGCGTATTCCCCCCGGTATAGGGCGGAAACTTGTGGAAATCCGCGCGCATGTCGTGGCGCACTGGGGAGTTCAGGGCGGCGGTGAGGGCGGCGGGGCTGTCGAAGACCACTTTGTTGCGCTGGAGGTGGGCGACGCGGGGGAAGGGCAGTTCGTCGAGCCAGTCGAGGCGGGTGTAGATCTCGATCTGCCTTATGCCGGGGAAGCGGGCCATGATCGGCGGGTGGTGGGCGATGTAGTAGCCGAGCCAGGCGAACGGGTCTTCGGCCACGCCTTCGTAGGTGACGAGGTAGGTGGTGCGGCCGGGGCCGGTGAAATCGGGGTCGGGCACGGGGAAGCGGCGGACCAGCATGGCCTGTTGGGTGGGCGTACCGCCGAACGCGGCGACGGGGCTGTCGGCGTGGGAGGCGGCTTCCAGGGCGGCGAGGCTGGGGTAGTAGAGCTGCACGGCGAGGGCGGGCGGGGCGCCGTCGTGCAGGTAGGGGTCGCTGGTGGTGCTGGGCGTGTGGATCAGCGCGTGGCCCAGGCCGGGAATTGTGCCGATGAGGCCTTCGATTTTCGCGATGTCCGGCGCTTCGCCGGCTGGCCAGACAAAAAAATGGCAAACGGTCACACCGCACCTCGCGCGTTGACATAGGTGGCGTAGAGCGAGGTGGTGCCGCAGATGAACAGGCGGTTGCGCTTGATGCCGCCGAAGCAGCAATTGGCCACCACTTCGGGCACCAGGATCTTGCCCAGCAGCGTGCCATCGGGCGCGAAGCAGTGCACGCCGTCGCCGGCGCTGGTCCAGACATGGCCCTTGCTGTCCACCCGCAGCCCGTCGAACAGGCCGTAATCGCAGGTGGCGAAGACGTCGCCGCCGGTCAGCCGGGCGCCTTCCACGGTGAAGGCGCGGATGTGGCGGGGGTATTGGTCGCCATGCGAATAATGGCTGTCCACGACGTAGAGCTTGCTTTCGTCGGGGGAGAAGGCGAGGCCGTTGGGGCGGCCGAAATCGGTGGCGACGGCGGCGACGTCGCCGGTGGCGGGGTCGATGCGATAGACGTGGCAGCCCCCGATCTCGCCCGGCGCGGCGTCGCCCTCGTAGTCGCTCTCGATGCCGTAGGCGGGGTCGGTGAACCAGATGCTGCCGTCGGATTTCACCACCACGTCGTTGGGCGAGTTGAGACGCTTGCCCTGGTAGTGGCTGGCCAGCACGGTGCGGCTGCCGTCGTGTTCGGTGCGCACCACGTTGCGGCTGCGGTGGTGGCAGGTGATGAGCCTGCCCTGGCGATCGACGGTGTTGCCGTTGGAATTGTCGGCTTGGTCGCGAAACACCGAGACGGAGCCGTCGGTTTCGTCCCAGCGCATCTGCCGGTTGTTGGGAATGTCCGACCACATCAGGTAGCGATGCGCCGGGAAATAGGCCGGGCCTTCCGCCCAGCGCATGCCCGTGGCCAGCTTGTCGAGCCCGACATTGCCCATCACCAGGCCGCGGAAGCGCGGGTCGAGAACCTTGAAGACGCTGTTGAGCATTGGGGGTTTCCTCAGGCGGGTTCCAGGCGCTGGCGCAGGCCGGCCAGCGAGGCGTCGGTGCCGGCGGTGGGCCGGTATTCCAGGCCGATCGGCCCGGCGTAGCCCAGGCGCCCCAGCGTGGCGATGGTCTCGGCCCAGGCGATGGTGCCGGTGCCCGGCTCGTGCCGCCCGTTGGTGTCGGCGGCGTGGACATGGCCGATGCGGTGGCCGCGACGATCCAGCACCGTCGCGGCGTCCTCCGCCATCATGGCGGAGTGGTAGATGTCGAACAGCAAGGCGAGGCCGGGGTGGTCCACCTCGTCCACGATGTCCAGCCCTTCCACCGTGCTGTCGAGGAAGTAGCCGGCGTGGTCGCGCACGGTGTTGAGCGGTTCCAGCACCAGCGTCACCCCGGCATCGGCGGCGACCGGCGCGGCCTGGCGCAGGGCGGCGACGATGGCGGCGCGCTGGCGGGCGCGTTCCACCCCTTCCAGCGTGTCGCCGGACAGCACGATCAGGCAGGGGGCGCCGAGGCGGCTGGCGAGCGCCGCGCTGTCGCGCACGCCCGCGAGGAAGTCGGCATGCGTCGCGGGATCGACCAGGCGGCCGCGCGGTTCGGCGCAGAAGCCGGAGAGGGTCAGGCCGGTGTCGCGCAGGGCGGCCTCGATGCCCGGCAGGTCCTTGTCGCGCCAGTTCCAGAATTCCACCGCGTCCATCCCCGCCGCCGCGCTGGCGCGGATGCGGTCCGGGAAGGCCGCGTATTCCGGCGCGAACAGCATTTCGATGCAGGCGGACAGGCGCATGGACGGCTCCCCCGATTGGGGGGCGAGTGGGTCCGATCGCGGCCGGCTTGTCAACGCGGCAAGCTGGGCGGGGGAACCCTGCCCGGCCCGCCTCGTTTTCCCGGCACAGGAGGATTGCCATGTGCCCCACTCTGCGACATTCGCTGCTGGCCGCGACGATGGTCGCGCTGGTCGCGGCGTCACCGCTGCACGCCCAGACCCCGCCGCCCGCGCCGGTTCCGGGCGCGGAGGCGCCGCCCTCGCCCAACCTGTCGGCCGAGCAGCGGCGGACGATGAACCAGCGCATGGACGCGCATATCCGCGAGCTGCATGACAGCCTGCGCATCACGCCGGCGCAGCAGCCGCAATGGGAGGCGTTCGCGCAGGTGATGCGCGACAATTCGCGGCGGATGCAGGATTCGGTGGCCGCCAGCCGTACCGCCTATGACCGCATGACCGCGACCGACCGGATGCGCTTCTACGCCGATGTCAGCGCCCAGCACGCCAAGGACGTGGTGGCGCTGGTGGCGCCGTTCCAGGCGCTCTACGACAGCATGTCGCCGGAGCAGAAGGCGCATGCCGACGAGGTGTTCCGCGCCCAGGCCCAGCGCGCCCGCAAGGGAGACCGGACATGAGCGCGCTGTTCACGCGTGCCGTCGCCGGCGGCGCGCTGGCGGTGATGCTGGCCACGCCGGTGCTGGCGCAGGAATGGCGCCCGCCCCCGCCGCCACACGGGCCGGGCTGGCACGGCTATTATCACCGGCCGCCGCCCCCGCCGCGCCGCTACTACTACCCGCCGCCGGTGGTCTATGCGCCGCCGCCGCCGGTGTACGCGCCGCCGCCGCCGGTCTATTACGGGCAGGCGCCCGGGCTGTCGTTGAACCTGTTCCTGCCGTGATGGGAAGTGCGGCCGCACTCCTCTCGCCGTCATGGGCGGGCTTGACCCGCCCATGACGAATTATATGGATAGTAACTCAGTTTCTTTGCGCCACCCTTCCAAGAAGGCCGGCCGCTACCGCACGTAGATCAGCACTTCCCGCGGCGGGTTCCCCGCGTCGCCGCGGAAGCCCATATGGATATGGTCCTGGTTGACGCCTTCCGCCGCGAGGCCCGTCGCCACCGCCTTGGCGTCGGCCTCGCCCTGGGCGGCGAAGCGGTCGCGTACCTCCGGGCTGGCCTGGGTGGGCATCGGGGTCAGCACGTCGAACACCACGTCCGGCTTGCGGGCCTGGGCCGCCTCCACCACCGGGGCGAGGATATCGTGCAGGTCGGGGTCGCCCTGTTCGTAGCGGATGGTCACCAGCGGCATGGCCGGCGGGCGGGCGCGGGCCAGCTCGCTCTGGCCCGGCGGCTCGCCATAGAAGGTGGTCTGGTCGATCAGCTTGCAGCCGGACAGGGCCAGCAGAAGCAGCAAGATGCGCATCAGTCGCGGTAATCCGGCGCTTCGCGGTCCAGCCCGCGCTTGATGCTCTCCAGGTGCAGCCAGGCGCTCGGCCGGCCGCCCTCGTGCTTCATCTGCTCGGCGGTGGCGCGGGCCATCGCCTCGGGCACCGGCACCAGCTTGCGGCCGGTGGATTCGGCGATGATCTGCGCCTGGCAGGCGCGTTCGAGGTAGTAGAGGTCGTCGAACGCCTTGGCGATGCTGTCGGCCAGCACCATCACGCCGTGGTTGCGCATGAACACGATGTCGGCGTCGCCGATGCTGTTGGCGATGCGGTCGCCCTCGCTTTCGTCCAACGCGAGGCCGCCATAGGTCTCATCGACGGCGGTGCGGCCGTAGAATTTCAGGGCGCTCTGGCCGGCGAAGGCCAGCGGGGGGCCTTCCACCATGGTCAGCGCGGTGGCGTAGGGCATGTGGGTGTGGAAGGCGGCGCGCGCCCGCTTCACCCGCATGTGGACACGGGCGTGGATGAAGAAGGCGGTGTCCTCCGGCTGCCCCTCGCCCGCCACCACGCGGCGGTTGAAATCGCAGATCAGCAGGCGGGAGGCGGTGATTTCGCTGAAGCCGTAGCCATCGGGGTTCACCAGGAACAGGTCGTCGCGGCCGGGCACCATGGCGGAGAGATGGTTGCAGATGCCCTCGTGCAGGCCCATCCGCGCGGCGGCGCGGAAGCAGGCGGCGAGGTCCACCCGCGCCTGGCGGACATCCTCGTGGTCCAGATCGGCATTGCGCAGGATGGCGGGCGCGTCCGGCATCATCGGTCTCCTTCGCGGGTGCGGCAGGCTTGCAGGAACCCGGCCGGCGGGCAAGATGCGCGGACCGAGGAGAGGTGAGGGCATGAGCGGACAGACCAACCGGCGCATCGACGGGAAGCGGCTGTGGGACAGCCTGATGGACATGGCCCGGTTCGGCGCCACGCCCAAGGGCGGCGTGAAGCGGCTGACGCTGACCGATATCGACCGTCAGGGCCGCGACCATTTCCGCGCGCGCTGCGAGGCGGCGGGGCTGACCGTGCGGGTGGACGCGATCGGCAACATGTTCGCCCGCCGGCCCGGCCGCGACCCCGCCCGCCTGCCGGTGCTGATGGGCAGCCATCTCGACAGCCAGCCCTCCGGCGGCAAGTTCGACGGCGCGCTCGGCGTGATCGCGGGGCTGGAGGTGATGCACTCGCTCAACGATCTCGGCATCGAGACGGAGGCGCCGATCGAGCTGGTGAACTGGACGGACGAGGAGGGCAGCCGCTTCGGCCATTCGCTGATGGGATCGGGCACCTGGGCCGGCATCCATGCGCTGGACTACGTGTACGGGCTGAAGGATGTCGAGGGCATCAGCGTGAAGGACGCGCTGGAGGGCATCGGCTATGCCGGGCCGGAACCCGCCAAGCCCTTCCCGGCCGACGCGTATTTCGAGCTGCATATCGAGCAGGGGCCGATCCTGGAGGCGGAGGGCAAGCAGATCGGCATCGTCACCGGCGGGCAGGCGCAGGTGTGGTACGACGCGGTGGTGATCGGCCAGGACTCCCATGCCGGCACCACGCCGCCGCGCGCAAGGCGCGACGCGCTGGTGGGGGCCGCGCGGATCATCGACCTGGTGGACCGGCTGATGCGCGCGCGCGGCGAGGACGGGCGCGGCACGGTGGGCGAGCTGCACGTGATCCCCAACAGCCGCAACGTGGTGCCCGGCGAGGTGCGCTTCTCCGTGGAGTTCCGCCACCCCGATCCGGCGGAGATCGAGACGCTGGCTGCGACGTTCCCGGCTGAAGCGACGGCGCTGGCCGAGGCGGCGGGCACGAGGCTGACGCTGAAGGAGCTGTTCCGCATCCCCGCCCAGCCCTTCGCGCCGGATTGCGTGGACCTCGTGCGGCAGGCCGCCGCGCGGCTGGGCTATTCCGCGCGCGAGATCGTCTCCGGCGCCGGCCACGACGCCATCTTCGTCGCCCAGCACGTGCCCACCGCGATGATCTTCACGCCGTGCAAGGACGGGCTGTCGCACAACGAGGCGGAGAGCATCGAGCCGGAGGAAGCGGCGGCGGGGTGCCAGGTGCTGTTCGAGGCGGTGGTGGCGCGGGCGAACCGGAAGCTCTGATTCCCGAGTGGGCTCCTTCGCTTCTTGCGATTGTGCTTGCGTTGCGGCAGGCGCTGTCAAGGGACGCTTCGCTCAAGCCCTTGACAGCGCCTGCCGCAACGAAGCGAGTGCCTGCATGCGAAGTATGGAAAGAAGTGAGCCTTTTCCAGCTTTCTTGTTCGGCTGAAAGGGCCGCTTTCTTGCCCCGGCCTGATCTCCGCAGGGTGCCGCGCGCAGGCGGTGTCAAGGCTCTTGAGCGAAGCGTGCCTTGACGCCGCCGAGCACGGCGCCACGCTCGAAAAGGACGGGACTTATCAGCCCGCGCGCCCCAGCCGTGCGAGATCGGTCCATTCGTAGCGGATCACCTCGAGCGCCTTGCCGTGGTGCATTTCCATGATCCGCTCGGTGGGCGTGCCGCCCATGCTGTCGTAGAAGCGCACCGCCGGCGCGTTCAGCGTGAACACCGTCAGCCACGCCATGCCGATCCCCGCTGCGTGCAGGCGCCGCCCGGCCTCGGCCATCAGGGCGTGGCCGATGCGCTGGCCGCGCAAATCGGGGCGGACATGCAGATTGTCGATGAAGCCGGCGCCGTCCTGCCGCCAGATGGCGATCAGCCCGGCCAGCGCGCCGTCGCGCAGGGCGGCGAGGACGAATTCGGGGTTGGGGTCGCGCGCGAAATTGCCTTGCCAGCGCTGGCGCATTTCGGACTCGAGCGCCTCGCCCATGTACTCGTCGGGCAGGATGCCGCGATAGGCGGCGCGCCAGCTCGCGCTCTGCAGGGCGATGATATCCGCGCAATCCGCGACCGTCACGCGGCGGATGCTCAGCACCGCGCTCATGCCCGCGCCCGGTCGCCGAGCATGGCGGCGAGGGTGGGTTCGATGGCGGCGGCCATGCGCGCCTGGCCCTGGGCGCTGGGGTGCAGCGGCGGGTCGGGCGGGGTCAGCAGCGGGTCGAGGAACAGCGACCGGTCGAACCGGCCGCCGGGGCTGAACACCGGGGCGAGGTCCATCCACGCCACGCCGGGCACCGCGCCGCCACCGTAGCGGGCGGCCAGCGCGCGGTTGATCTCCAGCGTGCTCTGGCTCGCCCAGGCGTTGCGCTCGCTGGGCAGGATGCCGAGCAGCAGGATGCGCGTGTTGGGCAGGCGCCGGCGCGTCTCGTCCACCACCGCCGCGATGCCCGCGATGTTGTCCGGCACCGGCCAGTGGACGCGGCCGAGATTGTTGGCGCCGATCAGGATCACCGCGGCCTTGGGCGATATGCCGTCGATCTCGCCATGGCCCATGCGCCAGAGCAGGTGGCTGGTGGCGTCGCCCTTGAAGCCGAGATTGACGGCGTGGCGGCCGCCATAGAACCGCTCCCACACCGGGCGGAAATCGCGCCAGGCGGGCGGGCCGGCATCCTCGTATTGCTGGGTGATGGAATCGCCGAGGAAGACGAGGTCCACGTGGCCCGCGCGGATTTCGCGCAGCTTGGCCTCGTGCCGCTCGCGCCACCATCTGGTGTCCATGCGCGAGATCGGCGTGGCCGCCAGCACGGCGGCGTGCGCGGGGGCGGCGGAGAGGGCGGCCGCGCCGAGAAGGGCGCGGCGGGACAGGCGGGGGGTCATGCGATGCTCTCAGGCTTGGCCGAACCGATCGGCCCAGGAAGGTTGCGCGCCAGGGTAAGGCAGGGCGACGGCGGCATGAACCCCGCGCGCGACGGCGCGGGCCATGACCAGCGTGGCGGCATGGCCGAGCAAGGTGAGGTCGCCGGAGGCCAGGTCCTTGCGGCCGGTGGCGGCGGCGAACACGGTGTCGCCATCCATGCCGGCATGGGCGGGCAGGATGGCGCGGGCCAGCCCATCATCGGCCATGCGGGCGAGGCGGTGGCACTCGGCCTTGGTCAGCACCGCGTCCGTCGCCACCAGCGCGATGGTGGTGGCCGGCGCGCGGCCCTTGAGGCGGGGTTGGAGATGTTCGGGCGCGATGGCGGCGGGCCAGCCATGGCCGCCGAACTCGCCGTCGCGCTCGAAGGGGGCGGCCCAGAAATGCGCGCTGTCGCCGATCGTCGGCGCACCCACCGCGTTCACCGCGGCGAGGGCGGCGACCACATGGCCGGTCTCCGTGCGCATGCTGGCGGAGCCGAGCCCGCCCTTCACCGTCGCCGTGGTGGCCCCGGTGCCGGCGCCGATCGTGCCCAGCGCAAAGGGGCCGGGCCTGGCGGCCAGGGCGGCGTCGTGGCCCATCTGGCGGTAGGGGGAGAACACGCCCCAATCCTTGTTCCCGCCGTTCAGCAGGTCGAACAGGATGGCCTGGGGCACCAGCGGCACCACCGCGTCGCGCACCCGGAAGCCCCGCCCCTGGGCGCGCAGCACGGCCTGCACGCCGCCGGCCGCGTCCAGCCCGTAGGCCGAGCCGCCGGAGAGCACGATGGCGTCGATCGCCGGCGCGCTCATCTCCGCCGCCAGCAGCGAGATATCGCGCCCGCCCGGCGCGCCACCGGAAACCACGACGCCGGCGACGGCCGGGGCGTCGAACAGGATGGCGGTGACGCCGGAACCCAACGCGAGGTCGGTGGCGTGGCCGACGGAAAGCCCGGCCACATCGGTCAGCAGGTTGTGCATGGCGGCGAGGGTAGAAGGGCGCTCAGCTGAACGCCAGCAGCACCACGCCGCCGCCGATCAGCGCGATGGCCGCGACATGGCGGGGGGTGAGCGGCTCGCCGAAGCCGTAATGGCCGATCAGCGCGGCGGCGATGTAGGAGATGGCGGTGGCCGGGAGCGCCACGGACATCGGGATGCGCCGCAACGCGACGATGTAGAGCATCGCCGCCCCGCCATAGAGGGCGAGGCCGCCGATGGTGCGCCAGTCGAACAGCTGGGTGAGAAAATCCGCCGCCCCCGCGCCGGCCTTCAGCAGGGTCTGCCCGGCCATGCTGGTGGCGATGGCGGCGAGCAGCACGGCCCAATGGGTCATCGTGCCTCGCCCTCCCGCCGCAGCGCCGCGGCCGCGGGGTTGCGCTCCACCGCGCGCACCGTGCCCTGCGGCTTGCCGTTGGCGGAGAGGAAGGTGCGGCCGACATACTCGCCCACCACGCCCAGGATCATCGACTGCACGCCGGACACCAGCAGGATCACCGTCATCGTCGAGGCCCAGCCGGACGGCGTGTCGTGCCGCATCAGCGCCTCGAAGATCGTCGCGGCGGCGCCGATCATGCCCAGCGCCGCCATCGCCGCCCCGGCGAAGATCGCCACGCGCAGCGGCGCCAGCGAGAAACTGGTGGCCAGGTTCAGCCACAGCCGCACCAGCCGGCGCAGCGTGTAGTTGGAGGCGCCGGTGGCGCGCGGCAGGTGTCGCACCTCGATGCTGTCGATGCGCTGCGTCACCTGCATCACCAGCCCGTCCACATACGGGTAGGGGCCGGCATAGCGCGCCACCGCCCGCACCACTCCGGCGGACATGCAGCGGAACGAGGACAGATAGAGCCCCGGCGGCTTGTCCAGCAGCCAGTCCGCCACCTTGTTGGCGAAGCGGCTGCCCAGGTTGCGCCAGGGCGCGTGCTTCTTCTCGGCATAGCGCGTGTACACCACGTCCCACCCGCCCAGCCGCGCGTGATCGTAGAGCCGCGTGACCTCCTCCACCGGGTTCTGCAGGTCGTCGTCCATGGTGATGACATAGGCGCCGCTCACCCGGCGCAGCCCGGTCATGACAGCGTTGTGCTCGCCGAAATTGCGCGCGTGCTCGATATAGACCAGCGGAATGCGCGCCGTGCGCACCAGCTCGCGGCACACCTCGCCCGAGTTGTCCGGGCTGCCGTCATTGACCAGCACCACCTCGATGCCGCCCTCCGGCCGCAGGTCGGACAGCGCCTCCACCAGCAGCCCCACCGTCTCCGCCCCGCGATAGACCGGCACCACGATGGACAGGCCGACGGGCGCGGGCGCGTCCGTCAGGAACGGCTCGGGCGCGGGGCGCAGGGTTTCGGCAGGCAGCATCGGCGAAATCCTAAATCAGCCGGGGCGGATGGCGGTGGCCAGCACCGATCCGCCGGCCGGCCAGCGCACTGGCAGGCGCCGCTCGGCGTCGGTCGCGGCGTGGAACATGGCATCGACCCATGGTGGAAACGTGGCGACGTCGGACGCGGCATCCTGCCCGCCCGCCAGCAGCTTGCGCTGCACGATCATCGCCGGCAGCAGCAGGAAATTCCAGTAGCGGGCGCGCACCTGCGTGAAGCCCGCCGCGCGCAGCATCGCGGCGACCTGCCCCGCCGTCATGCGCCGCGCGTTGTGAACCCGCCGGTCATGCGCGGAAGCGAGCCAGGCATAGGCGGGCATGTTCACCACCAGCAGCCCACCGGCGCGCAGCACCCGGCGCAGCTCTGCCAGCGCCAGTTCCGGCGTGACGCCGCCATGGCACAGCACATCCGCCGCCACCGCCGCGGCGAAGCTGCCCTCGGCGAAGGGCATGGCGTCGATGCTGCCGCGAACCACCGCGGCGCCGGATTTCGCGCGCGCCCGCCGCGCCGCCGCCTCGTCGTATTCCAGGCCGACGCGCTCGCGCCCCGGCAGCCGGGCCAGCAGACCGCCGGTGCCGCAGCCGGCATCGAGCACCGGGCCGCCGACCCGCGCCAGCGCCGCGCCGATGCGCGCGTGCAGGGCGCGATACCACCACATGCCGTCCTCGGCCTGGTCCATCAGGCCGTATTCCGCCGCTTCCATCCCGCCTGTGTGCCACGATCCCCGCCCGCCGCGCCAACCCCTTGCGCGGCACGGGAGGGCGGGCAAGGCTGGGCGGGTGCAGTTCCTGACCGAAGCCGAGCCCCCGCGTTTCGTGCCCCTGCCGGCGGCGGAGGGCATCGCGCGCATCGTCGCCCCCAATCCGGGGCCGATGACCTATCACGGCACCAACACCTGGCTGATCGAGGGGGCGGACGGCATCACCGTGCTCGACCCCGGCCCGGACGACGCCGCCCATGTCCAGGCCATCCTCGCCGCCGCCGGCGGGCGCATCGCGCGCATCGTCGCCAGCCACTCCCATGCCGACCATGTCGGCGCCATTCCCGCCCTGCGCGCGGCCACTGGCGCCCCCGTGCTCGGCTTCGCGCCCAGCCAGGACCCCGGCTTGCGGCCGGACGCCGCGCTGGGCGATGGCGACGCGGTGGATGGCTGGACCTGCCTGCACACGCCCGGCCATGCCGCCGACCATCTCTGCCTGGCGCGCGACGGCGTGGTGTTCAGCGCCGACCACGTGATGCCCTGGTCATCGAGCGTGGTCTCCCCGCCGCAGGGCGACATGGGCGCGTACATGGCCGGGCTGCGCCGGCTGCTGGCACGGCCGGACCGGCTTTACCTGCCCGGCCACGGCCCGCCCTTGCCCGACCCGCTGCCCTTCGTGCGGGCGCTGCTCGCCCACCGCCTCGCCCGCGAAGCCGCCATCCTCGCGGCACTCGGTCCCGCCCCCGCCTCCACGGCCGCGCTGGCCGGAGCGATCTACCCCGATCTCGCGCCCACGCTGCGCGCGGCGGCGGAACGCAACGTGCTGGCGCATCTGCTCAAGCTCGAAGCAGAGGGACGGGCGGCCCGGGGCGAGGACGGGTGGCGGATCGCCTGATACCGGTCCGCGTTGACGACGACTCTTTCGTCGTCAACGCGGACCGGTATCGCACGCCGGGTTGGCCGGCGGCGGCGCGCCCAGCAAAGACTCATACCGACGGTCATTCTTCATGACCGTCGGTATGACTAAGCCAGCTTGTCCGCCTGCCATGGCAGCGCCCACAGCTCGGCATTGCCGAGCTTCGCGGCGAGCGCCTCGCTGATCGCCGCGAACAGCCGCTCGCCCTTCGCGGCACTCGCCGCCTCGGGATGGCCGACCACGCCGGTGGCGGACACCGCGCCGATGGTACGCCAGCGATAGATGCCGGGGCCGACCACATCCTTCACGTCCGGGCGGAGATTGGTGCGGGCCAGTGGGATGCGGTCCTCGGCCACCAGCTCCGGCCGCACCGCCATCATCATCGCCGTCTCCGCCTCGCAGGCGTGCAGCAGCGCCGTCTGCTTTTCCAGGATGGCGGCGATGGGCTCGGCGGCGGCGTACCAGTAGGTGAACTGCACGATGGGCAGGCCGAGCTTCGGGGTGAGCTCGTCGGTGATGCAGCGCAGCGCGTTCTCGTTGCCGCCATGGCCGTTGAGCAGCGCGATGCGTCGGAAGCCGTGGCGTTGCAGCGAAACGCAGATGCCCTCGATCACCGCCGCATAGGCGGACAGCCCCAGCGTGATGGTGCCGCCGAAGCTCATGTGATGTTCGGACACGCCGGTCCACAGCGCCGGCAGCACGGCCACGGGATGGCCGGCGGCATCGAGCAGCCGGGCGGTGCGCAGGGCGACCTGCTCGCCCAGCATGGAATCCACCTCCACCGGCAGATGCGGGCCGTGCTGCTCGATGGAGCCGAGCGGCAGGATGACGATGGCGTCGCGCGCGGCGAGATCACGCAGCTGCTCCGCCCGCAGCCTGCGCCATTCGATTTCGGCCATTCCGCTGCCCCCTTCAGTGCCCGCCCGAAACTTCCGGCAGCATGCTGGCATCCAGCTCCAGCACCGCGCCGAGCCACAGCGCGTGGCGCAGATGGTCGTCGCGCGGGCGGTTGGTGTTGGGGTGGACCAGCACGGTCAGCCCCATCCGGTTGAGCACCAGGAACGGCACCAGCGTGGGGAACTGGCTGTTGGCGAAGGCGACCTGGTACATCGACTGCGGATGCGGCCCCACCTTCAGGTCGTGCCAGCGGCCGAGCCGCGTGTCGAAACGCGTGGCGATCCATTCGCGCAGCAGGGCGGCGCGCTCGCGCGTCGCGGCGTCGTAATAGACATGCGCGTGCCAGCCATCGATGGCGGCGGCTTCGGCCGGTTCGGTCATGCCGGCGATCTCCAGGGTTTGCGCGAGACTACAGGCCAATCCCCACCCGGGTCCATGCCGCTCAAGGAGCGGCACGGGTCCATGCCGCCAATACGTCCCGCGCCCGGTCGCCCACCCGCGCGCCGAGGGAAGCGGCGGTGGCGTTGACGGCGGAGACGATGCCGTCGGCGAAGGTGGAGGCAGCCTCGCCGATCCGCGCCGAGGAGGCGGCGACGGTCAGCGCCGCGATGCCCCGCGCATCCAGCGCCGGCAGCCGGCCCAACCCCGCCTGGCCGATGCCGATGCCGGCATCGTTGAACGCGGCGGCGAAGCCATCGACGCGCAGCGCCATCGCCGCCACCCCGCCGACCAGCCCGCCATGCGAGCCGGTGACCACCACCGCCCCCGCATCCTCCGGCTCCACCAGCGAGGCGGAATCGATCAGCACCAGAGCCCGCGCGCCCTCCGCGATCTCGACCGAGCGACCCTCCGCCGCTTCGGGCGGCGCCGCCTCGCGCCAGGGGGCGGCGCACAGCAGGTCGGCGGCCTGGGCGCAGGGCATGGCGCGCGTCACCCCGGCGGCCAGCGCCGGGGCGTTGGCGCGGCTGATCCGCCCGCGCGCCATCATGTCCGCGGTGTCGCCGATGCGGGCGGACATGTGCGAGACGGCGGCGGCGGCGATGCCGAGGCGCGCGAGCATGTCCAGCGAGGCGATGCCGGCACTCTCCCGCCCGATCCCGGCATCATGCACGATCGCCGCGCGCACCCCGGCCAGCGCCAGCAGCCGGCCGGGATACAGCCCGCCATGCGAGCCGGTGACCACCACGCCGCCGCGCGCCTCGGGCGGCAGCTTGGTGGCGGTGGGTGCGGTGATGATGTCCGGCAAGCCGCGTTCTCCCCGCATGGACGATGGGTGTCCGGCCTGCTACAGCGGGCGCGGCCGGCGCGATCCTAGGATACCCTCCGGCCCCCACCAAAATCCGCCCACCCAAGCGGCCCGCGCAGAGGCCGCCGGAGACGCCCATGCCGACCGATTCGCCCACCCGGAATCTCGATGTCGCGCGCCTGCGCGGCCTGCACCGCATGATGTGGCGCATCCGCGCGCTGGAGGAAGCGGCCCTTCAGGGTCTGACCGACAAGCTGGTGCTGGGCGCCATCCACCCCTCCATCGGGCAGGAGGCAATCGCCGCCGGCGTGGTGGGCAATCTGCGGCGCGACGACGTGCTGCTCTCCACCCATCGCGGCCACGGCCACACGCTGGCCAAGGGCGCCTCCAGCGAGGCGATGCTGCGCGAGCTGCTGGGCCGCGAGGGCGGCAATTGCGGCGGCAAGGGCGGATCGATGCACATCGCCGATTTCGACGTGGGCATGCTCGGCGCCAACGGCGTGGTCGGGGCGAACATCGTCATCGCCGCCGGTGCCGCCCATGCCGTGAAGCTGAAGGGCGAGGACAAGGTGGTGTGCTGCATCTTCGGCGACGGGGCGATCAATCGCGGCCCGTTCCTGGAGGGGCTGAACTGGGCGGCGGTGTTCCATCTGCCGGTGCTGTTCGTCTGCGAGGACAACGGCTTCGCCGCCACCACCCGCACCGCCGGCATGACCGCGGGCGCCGGCCCCTCCGCCCGCGCGCGGGCCTTCGGCATCGCGGCGGAGGAGGTGGACGGCAACGACGTGCTGGCCGTCGATGCGCTGGCGCGCGACCTGGTCGCCGCCATCCGGGCCGGCGGCGGGCCGCGCTTCCTGCACGCCCATACCTACCGCCTCACCGGCCATACCGGCGTCGATCCCGCCGCCTACCGCCCGGCCGACGAGGTGGCGGCGGCGCGGCTGGTGGAACCGGTGCTGCGCGCCCGCGAGGCGCTCGCCGCCGCCGGCGTCACGTCGGCCGAGCTGGATGCCGACCGCGAAGCGGCGGAGGCGGAAATGCGCGCCGCCTACGACGCTGCCCGCGCCGCCCCCTTCCCCGGCCCCGACATGGCCTTCGCCGACGTCCAGGACATCGGCTCCCCTGCCGAGGAGGCGTTCTGATGCCGGTGATGACCTATCTCGACGCCGCCCGCACCGGCCTCGCCGAGGAGATGCGGCGCGACCGGCTGGTCTGGGCCGTCGGCGAGGATCTCGGGCGCGGCGGCGTGTTCGGCCAGTATCGCGGCCTGCAGGAGGAGTTCGGGCCGGACCGCATCAGCGACGCGCCGATCAGCGAGGCCGCCATCATGGGCGCCTGCGTGGGGGCCGCGATGATGGGCACCCGGCCGGTGGTGGAAATGCGCTTTTCCGACTTCGCCCTGTGCGCCGTGGACGAGCTGGTGAACCAGGCGGCCAAGGCCCGCTTCATGTTCGGCGGCCAGACCCGCGTGCCGCTGGTGGTGCGCGAGCCGATGGGCATGTGGCGCTCCTCCGCCGCCCAGCACTCGCAGTCGCTGGAGGCATGGTACGCCCATATCCCCGGCCTGGTCGTCGCCTGCCCCGCCACGCCGGCCGACAACAAGGGCCTGCTGAAATCGGCCATCCGCTGCGACGACCCCGTGGTGTTCCTGGAGCACAAGAATCTCTGGCCGCTGGAAGGCGAGGTGCCCGAGGGGGATGCCACCGTGCCGTTCGGCGTGGCCCGCACCGTGCGCGCGGGCGATGACATCACCGTGGTGTCCTGGTCCGCCCAGCTTCACGTCTGCGACCGCGCCGCCGCCACGCTGGCGGCATCGGGCATCGGCGTCGATCTCATCGACCTGCGCACCCTGTGGCCCTGGGACAAGGCGGCGGTACTGGCCAGTGTCGGGCGCACCGGGCGGCTGCTGGTGGTGCACGAGGCGGTGACGGTGGCCGGATTCGGCGCCGAGATCGCCGCGACGGTGGCCGAGCGCACCGGCGCCAGGGTGCGCCGCCTCGGCGCACCGCGCGCCCCGATCGGCTACGCCCCGCCGGTGGAGGATGCGGTACGGGTGACGGAGGAAGCCATCGTCGCCGCCTGCCGCGACATGGTGGGAGCGGGGGCATGAGCGACACCAACGAAATGACCCCCAACGAGATGACGGGCGGCGAAGCCCTCGTCCGCATGATCCAGGCCCATGAGGGCGGGGCGATGTTCGGCATGGGCGGCTTCCAGCTGCTGCCCTTCTACGACGCCGCCCGCCGCCTCGGCCTCGCCCATCACCTCATCAACGACGAGCGCGCCGCCGTGTTCATCGCCGATGCCTATGCCAAGGTCTCCGGCCGGGTGGGGCTGTGCGACGCCACGCTGGGGCCGGGGGCGACCAACCTCGTCACCGGGCTGGTGGAGGCGCTGAATGCCGGCTCGCCGATGGTGGTGCTGGTCGGCGACACCCATCGCGACCATGCCTGGAAGAACATGACGCAGGAGAGCCGGCAGACGGACATCCTGCGCCCCGCCTGCAAGGAGCTGATCCGCGTTGAATCCATCGGCCGCATTCCCGAGCTGATGCGCCGCGCCTTCCGCGTCGCCACGTCCGGCCGGCCCGGCCCGGTGGTGGTGGATGTGCCCGAGGATATCTGCCACGCCACGCACGGCTTCGAGCCCGACGCCTTCCGCGCCGACCCGCGCTGCGCCGCCGCACCCTCGATCCGCTGCCGGCCCGACGCGGAGGGGCTCGCCCAGGCCGCGGAGATGCTGGCGGCGGCGCGTTCGCCCATCCTGCTGGCCGGCGGCGGCGTGCATCTCTCCGGCGCGGCGCCGACACTGACCGATTTCGTCCGCAAGCTGAACCTTCCCGTCGCCCACACCATGACAGGCAAGGGCGCCATCCCCTGCATCGACATGCTGAACGCCGGGCTGTTCGGCCGCTACGACCGCATCGCCAACGCGCTGATCGCGGAGTCCGACCTCATTCTCGTCGCCGGCTGCAAGCTGGGCGAGATCGCCACCAAGCGCTTCACCGTGCCGCCGCCCGGCAAGACCATCGTGCATATCGACATCGTCGCCGAGGAGTTCGGCCGCACCGTCGACCCCACGCTGTGCCTGTGGGGCGATGTGCGCACCACCATCGACGCGCTGTACGAATTGCTCGCCGATCGCGCCCCCGCCATCCTCGCCCGCCAGTCCGCCTACGCCGCCGAGGTCGCCGCGAAGATGGCGGCTTGGCGCGACGGCGTGATGCCGCGCCTGACCTCCGACGAATCGCCGGTGAGCATGGCGCGGCTGATGCACGAGCTGAACGCCGCCCTGCCCGCCGACGCGGTGCTGGTCGCCGATGGCGGCTTCGCCGCGCATTGGGGCGGGCTGCTGTTCGACACCAAGGCGCCCGGCCGCTTCTTCGTGCCCGATCGCGGCTTCGCCTCCATCGGCTACGGCCTGCCCGGCGCGATGGGCGCGGCACTGGCCGCCGAGGGCCGCACCGTGGTGAGCCTGACCGGCGACGGCGGCTTCAACATGATGCTCGGCGAGATGGAGACGGCGCGCCGGCTCGGCCTGTCCTTCACCATCATCGTCGTCAACAACGCCGCCTCCGGCTACGTGAAGGCGTTGCAGCACCTGATGTACGGCCCCGGCGCCTACCACGCCTCCGACCTCGCGGAGACCGACTACGCGAAATTGGCCGAGGCGCTCGGCGTGCGCGGCATCCGCGTGGAGCAGCCCGATGCCTTGGCTCCGGCCATCGCCGCCGGCCTCACCGGGCGCGGCCCCACGGTGATCGATCTGGTGGTGACGCGCGACCCCGCGAAGATGCTGCCGGGCGTGGACAACCGCACCGCGACCATCCGCAAAGGCGACCGCGTTGCCTGATAAAAACAGGGAGAATCCGTCCATGATCGCCCGCCGAACCGTCCTCGCCGGCAGCCTCGCCGCCCCTGCGCTGCTGCGCGCCACCCGCGCCAATGCCGCGCAGTGGACCTACAAATTCGCCAACAACCAGCCGCCGACCCACCCGCTGAACCTGCGCATGACCGCGGCGGCCGAGCAGATCAAGCGCGAGACCGACGGCCGGCTGGAAATCCAGGTGTTTCCCTTCAACCAGCTCGGCTCGGACACCGACGTGCTGAGCCAGCTGCGCTCCGGCGCCGTGGAATTCTTCACCCTCTCCGGCCTGATCCTGGCGACGCTGGTGCCCACCGCCTCGATCAACGGCATCGGCTTCGCCTTCGCCGACTACCCCACCGTGTGGAAGGCGATGGACGGCGAGCTCGGCGCCTTCATCCGCGCCCAGATCGCCAAGGTGAACCTGCTCGCCTTCGACCGCATCTTCGACAACGGCTTCCGCCAGATCACCACCAGCACCAAGCCGATCAAGTCGCCTTCCGATCTGGTGGACCTCAAGATCCGCGTGCCCGTCAGCCCGCTCTGGACCTCGATGTTCAAGGCGTTCGGCTCCTCGCCCATCTCGATCAACGCCAGCGAGATGTATTCCGCGCTGCAGACCCGCATCGCCGACGCGCAGGAGAACCCGCTGGTCGCGATCTATTTCACCAAGCTGCAGGAGGTGCAGAAATACTGCTCGCTCACCAGCCATATGTGGGACGGGTTCTGGTTCCTCTCCAACCGCCGCGCCTGGGAGGCGCTACCCGACGACGTGCGCGCGGTGGCGAGCAAGCGCATCAACGAGGCGGCGGTGGCCGAACGGGCGGATGTGGAACAGCTCGGCGTGACCATGCAGCAGACGCTGGAAAAAGCCGGCATGGTGTTCAACGAAGTGGACAAGGCGCCGTTCCGCGACAAGCTGCGCAGCGCCGGATTCTATGCGGAGTGGAAAGGGAAATATGGCGACGAAGCCTGGTCCATCCTCGAGCGCGCGACGGGCAGCAAGCTCTCCTGAAGCCCCCTCGGCCATGAAGCTCGCCGGCCGCACTGCGCTGGTGTTCGGCGGCGGCTCCTCCGGCCCCGGCTGGGGCAACGGCAAGGCGGCCGCGGTGCAATACGCGCGGGAGGGCGCGCGCGTGGTGGTGGTCGATCAATACACCGCCGCCGCGCGCGAGACCGCCGACATTATCGCGCTCGAGAAGGGCACCGCGCTCGCCATGCAGGCCGACGTCACCCGCGCCGAGGATGTCGGCCGGGTGGTGGAGGACACGCTCGCCGCCTACGGCACCATCGACATCCTGCACAACAATGTGGGGATCACCGACATGGGTGCCCTGGAGGACATCACCGAGGCGCGCTGGAACCGGGTGATGGATGTGAACCTCACCAGCGTGTACCTCACCTGCCGCCGGGTGATCCCGGCGATGGTGCGGCAGGGGCGCGGGGCGATCGTCAACATCTCCTCGCTGGCCGGGGCGACGGTGAACGCCTACCCGTATTTCTCCTACTACGCCTCCAAGGCCGGGCTGAACCATTTCACCCGCGCCATCGCCGTGCAGTATGCGCGGCAGGGCATCCGCGCCAACGTCATCATGCCCGGGCTGATGGACACGCCGATGGTGCAGAAGCAGATCGCCGGCCAATACGCGGATGTGGAGGCGATGCGCCGGGCGCGCGACGCGGGCAGCCCGATGGGCCGCCAGGGCGACGCCTGGGACATCGCCCGCGCCGCGGTGTTCCTCGCCTCCGACGACGCCGCCTACATCACCGGCGTGTGCCTGCCGGTCGACGGCGGCTTGGCGTGCCTCGCGGGATGACCGTCGCGGTGGTGATGGGCGTGTCGGGCAGCGGCAAGACCACCCTGGCGCGGGGACTGGCCAAAGCGCTGGGCTGGGAATTCGTCGAGGGCGATTCGCTGCATCCGCCGCCGAATGTCGCGAAGATGTCGGCCGGCACGCCGCTGACCGACGCGGATCGCTGGCCCTGGCTGCACGCCATCGCCGCGGTGATCGACGGCTGGCGCGCGCGCGGCCAATCGGGGATCGTGACCTGCTCGGCGCTCAAGCGCGCCTATCGCGACATCCTCATCGGCCCGCGCGAGGATGTGCGGCTGGTCTATCTCAACGGATCGCACGAACTGATCGCCGCGCGCATGCAGGCACGGCGCGGCCATTTCATGCCGCCGGCCCTGCTGAAAAGCCAGTTCGACACGCTGGAGCCGCCGGGCGCGGACGAGCACCCGATCACCGTCGATATCGGCGGCGAAATCGCCGCGATGATCGGCTCGGCCCGCCGGCAGCTCGGCGCCTGATCAGGCCGTCTTGCGGAACACCAGGGTGAGGTTGTTGGCCGGCATGGCCACGCGCTCGGCGAGGTGCAGCCCGTGGCTTGCGGCTTCGGCGGTTACGTCCTCCAGCCGGCGCAGGCCCCATTCGGGGTTGCGGGATTTGAGGTCGCGGTCGAAGGCGAGATTGCTGGCGGCGGTCTCGACCTCCGCCTCGACATAGGGGCCGTAGAGGATGAGCTTATGGCCCGGCGCGAGCAGCCGCCCGGCGCCTGCCATCAACCCCTGCGTGGCCGCCCAGGGCGCGATATGGATCATGTTGATGGCGACGATGGCGTCGGCCTGACGCACGGGCCAATCCTCCGGCCGGGACGCGTCGAGGGCAAGCGGGGCCAGCAGGTTGGGCGTGCCGGCATGGTCCCGCCAGGCGGCGATGCTGGCGCGCGCCTGTTCATCAGGATCGGTGGGCTGCCAGAGCAGGTCCGGCAGGGCGGCGGCGTGGTGCAGCGCGTGTTCGCCGGCGCCGGCGGCGATTTCCAGCACCAGCCCGCGCGCCGGCAGATGCCGCCTGAGCACGGCGAGGATCGGCGCGCGGTTGCGCGACGTGGCGGGCGAGCTGCGCGCCCCCGGCGGGATGGTCATGGCGTGGGCGGCCGGCCCACCTGGGTCACCCAGTCGCCGAGATTGTAGTGGTTGGAGATGCGCGCGATCCGCCCCTCCACGATGGTGAAGAAGGCGCCGGCGGGCAGGGTGTAGCGCTGGTTGGCGGCGGGCGCGGTGCCGGCGGGCACGCCGGGATCGGTGGCGATATAGGTGCCGTGCACCACGAATTCCGCCGCGGCGCGCGCCCCGCTGCCATCCACCATCACCACGATGTCGGCGATGAACTCGCGGTAGCAGCGGTCCATGTGGTCCATGAAGCGGGAGAATTCGGCCTTGCCGATCTCGCGCCCGCCCTGGCTGATGTCGTGGATCACGTCATCGGTCAGCAGCGCCAGGAAGGCCGCGCGATCCTGGGCGTTGAAGGCGTCGTAATAGGCGCGGATCAGGCGTTCCGCGTCGGTCCTGGCTGTGTCGCTCATGGCCGCAGGATACCCAAGCCGCGCGATTCAGGCTATGGCGCGGCCATCATGGACGCCGCCCCCCTTTCATCCGCGGATGGCCCGCTGCCTGGCTACCGCGCCCGCATCGCCGCCGGGCTGCTCACCGCCGATCCGGCCCAGCTGATGGCCGCCGAGCGGCTGCAGACGCTGTGGCGCCAGCTGCGCGGCTACGACCCCACCCCGCGCCCGGCCGCCAATGCCGGGCTGCTCGCCCGCTTCCTGCGGCTGAAGCCGGCCGAGGGGGCGAACGACGCGCGGCCCAACGGGTTGTATCTGGTGGGCGAGGTGGGGCGCGGCAAATCCATGCTGATGGACCTGTTCTTCGATGCGGCGGAGGTGCGGCGCAAGCGGCGCATCCATTTCCACCGTTTCATGCAGGACGCCCATGCCCGCATCCACGCCTGGCGGCGCGACAAGCCGAGCAGTGACGACCCCATCCCCCCGCTCGCCGATGCCATCGCCGCCGAGGCGGCGCTGCTGTGCTTCGACGAGTTCCAGGTGAACGACATCGCCGACGCGATGATCCTCGGCCGCCTGTTCCAGGCGCTGTTCGACCGCGCGGTGGTGATCGTCGCCACCTCCAACACCACGCCGGACAATCTGTTCGCCGGCCAGCCCGGCCGCGATGCCTTCCTGCCCTTCATCGCCATCCTGAAGGCGCATCTGGACGTGCTGGTGCTCGATGCCGGGCGCGACTACCGGCGCTCGCGCCTGCGCGGCATGCCCACCTGGCACGTGCCGGCCGACCGGCGGGCGGAGCAGGCGCTGGACACCGCCTTCGCCGAGCTCACCGGCCGGGAGCCGGCGCAGGCGGAAAGCCTGGTGGTGATGGGACGCAGGCTGGTGGTGCCGCTGTCGGCCGCCGGCGTGGCGCGGTTCGATTTCGACACGCTGTGCGGCGCGGCGCTGGGGCCGGGCGACTACCTGGCGCTGGCCACCCATTACCATTCGCTGGTGCTCGACGGCATTCCGCGCCTGTCGCCCGACAATTACGACAAGGCCCGGCGCTTCATCAATCTGATCGACTCGCTCTACGACCACCGCGTGAAGCTGGTCGCCTCGGCCGATGCCATGCCGGACCAGCTCTACCAGCGCGGCGAGGGCGCGAAGGCGTTCGAACGCACCGCCTCGCGGCTGGAGGAGATGCAGAGCCAGGAATATCTGGAGCTGCCGCATCTGACGTAAGGCCCCGCCTTCTCGCAGGGTGGCGCCGTGCTCGGTGTCGTCAAGGGACGCTTCGCTCAAGCCCTTG
>CAMFLK010000035.1 GCA_945957135.1 uncultured Rhodospirillales bacterium | reverse complement strand
CTCGACCCCTTGCCGCGACAAGAGGTCGCGGCGGGGGCCTCAGGCCCCAGACCCCGCTACCTTATTCTTTGGGCCGAAGGCCCATCAGTACCGCAGGCCAGCGAAGAATGTTGGCTTCGCCAGGGAAATGGCAAAGGCGTACCGCTCCAAACGAATGGGGTCTGGGGCCCAAGGCCCCAGCGGGGTCGAGGGGCGGAGCCCCCGCCTTCACCTTCCTTACCTTCCCAGTAAAATCAGCAGCACGCCCCCCAGCACGAACAGCAGCCCCGCGATATCGGCGCGGCGCAACTGCTCCTTCAGGTAGAACCGGCTGAACAGCAGCGTGAACACCATTTCCACCTGGCCCAATGCCCGCACCAGCGCCACGGGGGCGAGGGCGAAGGCGGAGAACCAGCAGGCGGAGCCGCAGGCCGAGAGCGTGCCCACCCAGGCCGAGCTGCGCCAGCTGGTGAAGGCGGCGCGCAATTGCGGCGGCTCGCGCCAGGCGAGGTAGGCGCCCTGCATCAGCGTCTGCAGGAAGTTGGTCACCACCAGCACATACAGCGCCTTGAGGATGACGTGCTCGCCCGGCAGCGCCCGGTTCGCCTCCTTGATCAGCACGGAGGTGAAGGCGAAGCACAGCCCGGCCCCCAGCCCGCACAGCGCCGCCGGCTGGAACGTCGCGCGCAGCATGTCCTTCGCCGCCAGCCCCCGCCCGGCCAGCGACAGCACCAGCACGCCGGCCAGCCCCACCCCGATCCCCACGATGGCCAGCGGTGACAGCGCCTCGCCCAGCACGATCCAGGCGACGATCGCGCCCTGCACCGCCTCCGTCTTCGCATAGGCGGTGCCGACGGCGAAGCTGCGATAGCCGAACGACATGATCAGCAGCGTGGTGCCGAAGATCTGCAGCAGCCCGCCCACCGCGCTGTCGATCAGGAACGCCCAGGTCGGCCCCGGCAGCGGTTCGCGCATCGCCGCGTAGCCCAGCCCCATCATCGCCGCGCCCAGCGGCAGGGCGTAGAGGTAGCGCACGAACCCCGCGGCGTTCACCGACAGCAGGCCGCGCAGCCGCTGCTGCAGGCTGGTCCGCCAGGTCTGCATCAGCGCGGCGGTGACGGTGATGGGAATCCACAGCTCGATCATCGGGCGTCGCGGGGATTCACCAATTCACGCCCTTCACCCGACAAACCCGTGCCACAATGCCCAGTATCATCCGGCGCACGCCCCAGCCGTCAAGCGCCCCAGGAGCCGATCCATGCGCCCCCTGCTTCCCGCCCTTGCCCTGCTCGCCCTCACGTCCCTGCCCGCCGCCGCCGACACGCTGCTGCGCCTGTCGGAGAGCGCGCGGGTGATGGTCACGCCCGACCTGCTGGTCGCCGAGCTGCGCGCGGAGTTCGAGGCGGCGACGCCGGCCGAGGTACAATCGCGCGTCAACACCCTCATCGCCCACGCCCTGGAACAGGCCCGCAAGGTGCCCGGCGTCACCGTCACCACCGGCAGCTATTCGGTGTGGAAGATGGGTTCGCCCAGCAACCGCTGGCGCGGCTCGCAGAGCCTGACGCTGAAAACCAAGGACGCGACGCCGCTGCTCACCCTGGTCGGCGATCTCCAGGCCCAGGGCCTCGCCACCGACCATCTCACCTGGACGCTCGCCCCCGAAACCGTCCGCAAGGCCCGCGCACAGGCCACCAAGGAGGTGCTGGGCAACCTCCGCGGCCGGGCCGAGGAAGCCGCCGCCATCCTCGGCCTGCGCTTCGCGAGCTTCCGCGAGATCCGGCTGGACGGCACCCAGCCGCAGCCGCGCATGATGCCCATGCTCGCCGCGGCCCCCATGGCCGCCTCCGCCGCCCCACCCCCGCCGCCCTCCGCCGCCACCGAGGACGTGCCGGTGGAATCGCGGGTGGATGCCGATGTGCTGCTGACCCCCTCCCCCTGATCGGCGCGCCCTGATCACCGCCGCCCGTTCAGCAGCCGCAGCCCCACGGCCACGCCCCCCAGCCCCGCCAGCAGCGCCGGCGGCACCGCCTCGCCCAGCACCAGCGCGCCGGCCAGCACGCCGAACAGCGGGGTGAGGAAGGTGAAGGCGGCGATCCGCCCCGCGGGATAGGCCAGGATCAGCCAGAACCAGGTGAGATAGCTGGCGAAGGCCACCACCGCCGTCTGGTAGAACAGCCCGAACCAGGCGAGCCCCGTGGGCGCGGCCACATCCCACCGCTCGCCCATCCCGGCCGAGGCCGCCAGCAGCAGCGGCGCGGACCCGGCCAACTGCAACACCAGCACCCGTGCGGCACTGGCCCGCGACAGCGCCGCGTTCGCCTTCACCACCACCGTGGTGGCGCCCCACAACGCGCCGGCCGCCAGGCACAGCAGATCGCCCGCCAGCGTGCCGCCCCCGAAGCCCTGCCACCCCAGCGTGACCGCCACCCCGCCAAAGGCGATCAGCAGCCCCACCGCCTGCCGCCACCCCATTCGCTCCGCCGGGATCAGCCAATGCGTGCCCAAGGCCGTGAAGAACGGCGCGGTGTAGAGAAACAACACCCCCCGCGACGCCGAGGTCAGCTGCAATCCCGGAAACAAGGTGAGAAACTCGCCCGCGAACAGCACCGCGATCGCCAGCCCCGGCGCCAACACCGCATCCGCGGCGAACAACCCCGCCGCCGCGCGCCCACCACGCCGCAGCCCGATCCACGCCGTGACCAGACCCGCCGCCACCACGGACCGCACCCCCGCCTGGAACACCGGCGGCAGCCCCCCGGCGATCGCCACCTTCACCAGAACCGCCTGCAACCCCCACAGCGCGCATAACAGCACCATGATGGCGACGGCCCGGACATCCACATGGTCATGGCGCTGCATCGCTCTCCCCCTCGACGGGCCGCATGCTGGCTTGGCGGGAAGAGGAAAGGAAGGGGAAGTAAGGAAGCGCTTCTTTTTTGAAAAAAAGAAGCAAAAAACTTTTATTATTTAATCTGTACACGCGGCATCGCCTCGGGAATGACCCCAAGGTGAAAACTGGATCGGCTGGATTGAGGGTGAAAGGAAACGGCGCGGCTTCGGCGGAGGATCGGGGTTATCCCGACCATTCGCCGACGCGCGGCACGGCCAGGTGCCGCCGCTTGCGACGCGGCCCACTCGGCAGCGCGAAGCGATAGGCCATCGCGCGGCGGATCGGACGGTCGGTGGGTTGCGGCGCGGCAGCAAGCGGGTTGCGCGGGGCGGGGAACAGGCAGGGCAGGCGTGGGCCGCGCGGCGTGACGGCGGACGGAGTCCGGGCAACGGCCGGGCGCGGTGCCGGTTCGGGCATCGGCGGCAGGGTGCCGGCCTTCCACATGGCGAAGATGTCGTCGAGCCGGCCCATCGTGCCGTGCAGCTTGGCGAGGAAGGCGTCCATCATGGCGCGTTCTTCCCGGCCGAGGAACAGCCGCATCCACCAGCTCATCAGCGCGGCGGCGAAGCTCTGCGCGAAGAGGGTGAAAGGGCCGGGCGGGGGCATGCGGTGGAGTCTCCTGTTAACGAACGGTTTTGGAACATACCGACATATGTACCCCGCCGCAAGAGAAAAATCACGATTATCCCCGATTTTTTCGCTTCTCGTTCCCTCCGCCCGCGCCACCTTTCGAATCAAACAGATAAAAGTCTTTCTGCTTCTTTTTCTTCAGAAAAAGACGACGCTTCCTTGCCTCGCGGTCATCCAACAACCCCGCGTGAGCCACATGTTCGCCGCACTCCCCGCGCCTATATGTGGAGGAATGCGAATCTGAGGATGTCCCGGCCATGCGCCGCATTGTTGCGTCCCTGCTTGCCTGCACCGTCCTGGCGGGTTGCGTGTATGCGCCGCCGCCGGGCACCGCCTATGTGCCGGGCTACGGCTATCTGCCCAACGGCACGGTGATCACCACCGCCGGGGTCAACCAGCCGGCGGTGGACGGCACCGGCCAGATCCAGTCGGCCCCGCTGGCGCCGCCGGGCGCGCCGGTGCAGCTGGAGGGCACGGGCACGGTGCTCGCCACCGCCGTGCCGCAGCCGGTCTATGTCGATCCCTATGGCTATGGCGGCGTGGACTACGGCGCGGCGGCGGTGACGGGCCTGGCGGTCGGCGCGCTGACCGGGGCGGCCATCGCCTCCACCTGCTGCTGGGGCGGGGGATGGGGTTGGGGCGGCTATCGCGGCTGGGGCGGTGGCTATCGTGGCTGGGGCGGCCCGCCCCCCCGCGGCGGATGGGGCGGCGGATGGGGCGGCGGCTGGCGTGGTGGCGGTGGTGGCTGGCGCCGGTGATCCCCCTGCTGCGGCCCCACGCATGATGCCGTTCCTTTCGCTTGCGGCATCGCAAATTGCGATCCGGACCGGCTGATCCGCGCGATTTTCGCCCCTCGCGTGTGGCACGCCGGATGCGTGCGGGAAGGCAAACGCTTCCTACCCGAACGCTTCCTGCGAGGATTCACATCATGAGCGGCAAGGCCGGTCTGGCCACCCCCTTCCTGGGGGGCCCGCCGAAACCCTTCCCTCTCCCGGCCCTGGCGGCCGAGGAGGGACACGTCTTCCATGTGCGGCGCGAGATCGCCGCCCAGCGCCACACCCTGCCGCGCACCGACGCGGCGCTGCGCGACCTGGTGCTGCCGCCGGCCATCGCCGGCGGGCAGCGGCTGGTGCTGGTCGCCGAGGGCACGGCCTTGCAGGCCGCGCACGCGGCGCGCGGCTGGGTGGAGCAGCTCTCCGGCCTGGCCTGCGACGTGGAGCCGGCCGCCGAGCACGCGGACCGGCTGGCGCCGCTGGCCGAGGGCACGGTGGGCGTGCTGGTGATGCGCGGCGGCGAGGCCGACAGCCGGGCCGCCTATGCCCGCATGCGCGAGCGCGCCGGCGCCATCGTGGCGGTGATCCACGACCACGCCGCGGCCGCCGATCCGGCGGCGCTCATCTGGCCCGCCGGCGCCCCGCCCGAGCAGGGGCTGCACGCCACCGAGAGCGTCTCCGCCCAGATCCTGGCACTCATCCGCCTCGCCATCGCGATCGGCTGCGTGCGCGGCAGCCTGGACATCGAGGCGCTGGTCGCCGCCGAGCGCGGCCTGGCCGACGCGCCGCTGGCCTGCGCCCTGGCCGAGGCCGCCGAGCCGCGCTTCGCCGCCATCGCCACCCGCATCGCCCAGGCGGAGGAGGCGGTGTTCGTCGGCCGCGCCTGGGGGGCGGCGCTGGCCGATATCGGCGCGGTGATGACCTGCCGCCTCGCGCGCATCCGCACCGCCGCGTGCAGCGCGGGGGCGCTGATCGGTGGCGACGGCATGGATCTGGTCGAGCAAGGTTCGCCGGTGATCTTCTGCGCCGCCGACGATTCGCTGCTGACCCGCACGCTGGACGCCGCCCGCCACGCCCGCGCCCGCGGCGCCTGGGTGGTGATGCTGACCGAGGCCTCCTGCGCCGCGCGCTGCCAGGCGCAGGCGGACGAGGTGGTGGCCCTGCCCGGCCGCGGCCTGGCCTTCATGTTCGCCTGCCTGGTGGGCATCCAGCTGCTCGCCTATCACGCGGCGCTCGCGCTGGGCCATCCGGTGGACCGGGCGGAGGCGGGCGGGCGGCTGCGGCCGTAGGCCGGGGATCGTCGCTGCCGGGCGGAGGCTCCTTCGCTTCTTGCGATTGTGCTTGCGTTGCGTTGGCCGGCTTCGTGGGCACGCTACGCTCAAGGGCCTTGACTCCGTCCCCCACAACGAAGCGAGAGCACGCGGGCAAAGCCCGCGGGGCATGCGAAGATGGGGAGAAGTGAGCCGTTCCCCGTTTCTCTGGTCGGCTGAAAGGGGCCGTTTCTCCGGCCCGGCCTTCCACCCCAAAGGCGACGCGCGCAGGGGTCGTCAAGGCCCTTGAGCGAAGCGTGCCTTGACGACACCGAGCACGGCGCCACCCTGGAATGAAGGCGGCCACATCCCCAAGCTATTATAAAACCTCTGGCCCCCAGCCCGCCGGCCCGATACTCTGCCGCCACCCGGCGCATTTCGCCCGCGCCGGGCGTGGCGACGGTCCGGCGAAGCACCGGATCGCGCCCTCTCCGGGGGGGGCGTCGAGTGATCCTGCGCGTGCCGAAACCCTGCCGATATCCGCCGGCCCCAGCGGCCGGCGCCCGCGCGCGTCTCCCCCATCCCTTCACACGGACCCAGGAGACGCCAAGCCCATGACCCCGCCCCGCACGCCCGTGCTCGGCCGCCGCTCCCTGCTGGCGGCGGGTGCGGCCCTGCCGCTGCTCGCCCGCCCGGCCATCGCGCAGAATTCGCTGAAGGGCACCAAGCTCACCATCCTCGCCGGCTCGTGGTACGTGCCGGAGAACAACACCCAGCTCGACCAGCTCGCCGCCGAGGTGTCGAAGGACACGGGCATGGAGGTGCGGGTGGAACGCTTCGCCGGCGACGAGCTGGGCACCAAGGTGGCCTCCGTCATCGGCACCGGCCGCGGCGCCGACCTCGGCGTGGGCGTGGAGTTCGACACCTATCTGTACGCCCCCAAGCTCCTCGACGTCACCGACCTCGCCGAGGAGATCGGCAAGCAGTACGGCGGCTGGTTCGACGTGGCGCGCGCCGCCTGCATGGTGGACGGGCGGTGGAAATCGCTGTGCATCGGCCAGGCGCCGGCCGCCTGGAACTACCGCACGGACATGTTCGCCGCCGCGGGCGTGGACAAGTTCCCCGATACGTTCGACGAGCTTCTGGTCGCCGCGAAGAAGCTGCACGCCAAGGGCACGCCGATCGGCATGACCCTGGGCCACGCCTCGGGCGACGCGCGTTCCACCAACTACCCCGTGCTGTGGGCGTTCGGCGGCAAGGAGTTCGAGGCCGACGGCAAGACGGTGGCGATCAACTCGCCGGAAACCATCGCGGCCACCGAATGGTATGCCGAGTGCTTCAAATACATGGACCCCGGCGTGACGGCGTGGCTGGACCCGGACAACAATCAGGCCTTCCTGGCCGGAAAATGCTCGGCCACCATCAACGTCAACACCATCTACCTCGCCGCCCGCGCCGCCGCGCCGACCGACCCGGTGAAGAAGAACATCGTGGAGAACATGAACCACGGGCTGTGGCCGAAAGGCCCGGCCGGGCGCTATGCCAACTACAACATCAACGTGTGGCTGCCCTTCGCCGCCAGCCCGAACCCGGAGGGGCAGAAGGCCTTCCTGCGCGCCTGGTACAGCAAGAACTTCCTGCCGAACTGGACCAAGACCGGCCAGTCCTACTTCATTCCCACCTTCGCCGGGTTCGACGCGATGGATGTGTGGCCGGACGATCCCAAGCTCAAGATCTTCCGTGAGCTGAACAAGCTGAATCGCCTCGCCGGCTATGCCGGCCCGCCCTCGCCGGCGGCGGCGGAGGCGGTGTCGAAATACGTGCTGGTGGACATGTTCGCCAAGGCCTGCACCGGCCAGATGAAGCCGGCCGAGGCGGTGAAATGGGCCGAGCGGCAATACGACCAGATCGCCAAGAAACGCCGCGCCTGACGACAATGTCGGCGACGACCCTGCCGGCCGCGCCCGCCCGCCCGCGCGCGCGCCGGCTGGCTTCCTGGCTCGACAACGAGCGCACGCTGGGCCTGCTGCTGGTGGCCCCGGTGGTGATCCTGCTGGCGGCGCTCGTCGCCTACCCGTTCTTCACCGCCATCCGCTCGGCGCTGTCGGACCAGACGCTGGCGGATGCGGGCGAATTCGTCGGCCTGGACAATTTCGCCAACCTGTTCCAGGACGACATCTACCTGCGCGCCCTGCGCAACACGCTGGTCTATACCGCCGCCTCCGTCGTCGCGAAGCTGGTGCTGGGCCTGGCGCTGGCGCTGCTGCTGAACGAGACCTTCCCGTTCCGCCGCCTGGTGCGCGCGGCGGTGCTGCTGCCCTGGATCGTGCCGACCGTGCTGGGCACCATGGCCTGGCTGTGGATGTTCAACCCGAACTTCTCCGTGCTGAACTGGGTTCTGACGAACATCTTCGGCCTGCGCGGCCTGCCCTGGCTGACCGACCCGGCGCTGGCCATGGTCTCCGTCATCACCGTCAATGTCTGGCGCGGCACGCCCTTCCTGGGCATCACCGTGCTCGCGGCGCTGCAATCCATTCCACCCGACCTCTACGACGCCTCGGCGATCGACGGCGCCAACAAGCTGCAACGCTTCCGCTACGTCACCCTGCCGCTGGTGATGCCAGTGCTGCTGACGGCGCTGGTGCTGTCCACCATCTGGACCTTCTCCGATTTCGGCGTGGTCTATGGCCTGACCCAGGGCGGGCCGATGAACGCCACGCATGTGCTGGCCACACTCGCCTTCCGCACCGGGCTGACCGCCGGGCAGATCGGCGAAGGGGCGGCGATCTCGCTGACCATGCTGCCGCTGCTGCTGGTGCTGATCGTCTGGCAGCTGCGCCGCATCCGGCGGAGTGCGGTGGCGTGAGCCGGAAGCTCAGCCTCGAACGCGTGCTGTTCCTGTATGCGCCGCTGCTTTTCGCGCTCGTCTTCCTGGTGGGGCCGTTCTACTGGATGGCCGTCACCGCGCTGAAGCCGGATTCGGAGCTGTACGACGGGGCGCGCAGCCCGCTCTTCGTGGCGCATCCCTCGCTGGAGCATTTCGTCTTCCTGTTCCAGAAGACCGAGTTCCTGCGCTGGACCTTCAACACCATGGCCGTCGCGGCGATGTCCACCGCCATCGCGCTTTGCATGGGCATTCCCGCCGGCTACGCGCTGGCGCGGCTGCGCTTTCCCGGCGTGAACCTGGTGGGCACCTCCATCTTCGTCACCTATCTGGTGCCGACCACGCTGCTGTTCATCCCGATGGTGCAGATCATCGGCGGCATGGGCATCGACGACAGCATCTGGGCGCTGGTGCTGGTCTATCCCACCTTCCTGGTACCTTTTGTCACATGGCTGATGGCCGGCTACTTCCGCACCATTCCGCCGGACATGGAGGAATGCGCGCGCATCGACGGGGTGACGCGGCTGGGCGCCATGCTGCGCATCGCCGTCCCGCTCGCCCGGCCGGGGATTCTTTCAGCCGGCATCTTCGCTTTCACGCTTTCCTGGAACGAGTTCATCTACGCGCTGAGCCTGGTGACCGCGAGCAGCCAGCGGACCATTCCGGTGGGCGTGCTGACCCAGCTGACCCGCGCCGATTTCTACTTCTGGGGGCCGCTGATGGCCGGCGCGCTGCTGGGCTCGGTGCCCGTGGCGATTGTGTATTCCTTCTTCGTTGACCAGTATGCCGCTGGCCTCACATCCGGCGGCGTGAAGGGCTGACATAACATTTCAAAGAGGTACCGATGAACGGTCTTGAACGCCTCGCTTCCTCCCTGCAACCCTATGCGCTCAGCCTGCTGCGCATCGCCGTGGCACTGGCCTTTCTGGAACATCCGCTGGCCAAGTTCTTCGGCTTTCCCCATGTGGCCGCGTTCGACAATCTCCAGCCCTACAGCCTGCCGTGGACGGCGGGCGTCATCGAGCTGATCGGCGGCACGCTGCTGCTGCTGGGCCTGTTCTCGCGCCCCGTGGCGTTCATCCTGGCCGGCGAGATGGCCTTCGCCTATTTCATCTCCCACGCGCCGCGCAATTTCTTCCCCATCCTCAACAACGGCCTGCCCGCCTTCCTCTACTGCTTCACCTTCTTCTACCTCGCCTTCGCCGGGCCCGGGCCGTTGAGCCTCGACCGCCTGCGCAAGCGGGGCTGACCGCTAGGCGGCGCGGTCGATGTAGCCTTCGATGGGGTTGTCGAGCGGTTTGCCGGCGAGAAACCGCTCGACATTGCCCCGGAACATCGCGACGAAATCGGTCCAGCCGCGCGCATTGCCGTAGCCCGACAGGTGCGGCGAGATGATCACGTTCTCCATGCCCCAGAGCGGGCTGTCGGCGGCGAGCGGCTCGGTGTCGAACACATCGAGCCCCGCGGCGCCGAGCTGGCCGCCGCGCAGCGCGGCGATCATCGCCTGCTGATCCACCACGTTGCCGCGCGCGATGTTGATCAGCACGCCCCCCCGCTTCATCGCCGCGAATTCCGCCGCCCCCATCAGAAAATGCGTGGCCGGACCATAGGGAACGCCCAGCACCACCGCGTCCGCGCGGGCCAGGGCGGCGTGCAGGTCGGCCAGCATCACCACCTCGTCCGCCAGCGCCGCCACCTCCGCCGGCGGCGGCCGGCGCACCACGGCGGTGACGCGCGTGCCGAACGGGCGCACCAGCCGCGCCGTGTGCTGGCCGATGCCGCCGAACCCCACCGCGACCAAACGTAGCCCATCCAGCGAGAACATGCGCGGCGTGACCGCCTCGCGGTTCCACTCGCCGCGCGCCCGCTGCCGCTCGATCGGCAGCAGCCCGCGCGCGAAGGCCAGCAGCATCGCCACCCCATGCTCCGCCACCACCGCCGAGTAGATCGGCCCCGCGCTGGTGACGGGAATGTGCCGGGGCGCCCCGATGGTCAGGATGCTCTCGTTGCCCGTGGAACTTCCCTGAATCCACCTCAGCCTTTTCGAGGCATGGCAGAGGGCGGCCACCTCCTGCGTGTAGTAGTCGTTGCTTACCAGCAACACATCCAGCCGCTCCATCACCGGCGCCAGATCCTTCGGCAAGGGAATGACGACCAGCTCCACATCCATCCCCGCCAGCGCCAGCCGCGCCCCCTCCGGCCCCGCGCTCATCAGCACGCCGATTGTCAGCATCACGATTCCTCCAGTGTTTTTCTGGAGGGTGAGGAAGGAGAGAGAAGGAAGCAAGGGGTTCTTTTTTGGAAAAAAAGAACCAAAAACCGCAGTGGCCGGGCGCTTGTCCCGGCCATCCACGGGGCAAAGACAGAAAGGAAGAATGTTCTTTTTTGAAAAAAAGAACCAAAAAACTTTTATCTATTGATCCGTACGTCGGCGCCATCCGAAGAACAACGGATAGAAGACGCTTCCTTCCTTCAACTCGCCACATCCAGCTCCGCACTGCGTGAATCGAACCCGCTGTTCGAGCGCAGCAATTGTTGCGTGTAGGTTTCGCGCACCGTGCCGGCGGCGAGGTCGTCGGCCGTGGTGGTTTCCAGCAGCACGCCGCGGTTCATCACGCCGATGCGTTCGCAGATATGGGCGATCACCGCGAGGTCGTGGCTGACCATCAGCAGGGTCAGCCCCAGTTCGCGCCGCAGCCGCACCAGCAGGTTGAGGATTTCCGCCTGCACCGAGACGTCCAGCGCCGAGGTGGGTTCGTCGAGCAGCAGGATGCGCGGCGCCAGGATCAGCGCGCGGGCGATGGCCACGCGCTGGCGCTGGCCGCCGGAGAGCTGGTGCGGGTAGCGGAAGCGGTGCTGCGGCCCCAGCCCGACCTCGGCCAGCGCCTGCGCCACGCGCGCCTCCGCGCGGTCCAGCTTGTGGATGGCGATGGGCATGCTGAGGATCTGGTCCACCGTCTGGCTCGGGTGCAGCGAGCCGTAGGGGTCCTGGAACACCATCTGCACCATCTTGCGCTCGGCCGGCGTGCGGCGACCGCCCACTTCGCGCCCGGCCAGCAGCACGTTGCCGGTGGCATGCGGGATGAGCCCGGCGATGGCGCGCAGGATGGTGGATTTGCCCGAGCCGGATTCGCCGACCAGGCCGAAGGCCGCGCCCTCCTCCACCCGGAAGCTGACGTCGCGCACCGCGTCCACCCGGCTGGCGCCGGAGCCGAAGCTGACGGTGACGTGTTCGAGCGTGATCATGCCGGTATCTTCATGCGGGCACGATGTCTTCCAGCCAGGCGGGGTCGCGCCGCAGCTGCGGCAGTTCGGCGCGGCGATGGCCGAGTTCGGGCAGGGCGGCGAGCAGCCCCTGCGTGTACGGGTGGCGCGCCTCGCCGAGCCTGCTGGCCTCGCAGGTTTCCACCACCTGGCCCGCGTACATCACCAGCACGCGGTCGCAGAAGGCGGAGACGAGGTGGAGGTTGTGGCTGATCAGGATCAGGCCCATGCCGCGGCTGCGCACCATCTCGTCCAGGATCACCAGCACCTGCTGCTGCACGGTGACGTCGAGTGCCGAGGTGGGTTCGTCGGCGATCAGCAGGTCCGGCCCGGCGATCAGCATCATCGCGATCATCACCCGCTGGCCCATGCCGCCGGAGACCTGGTGCGGGTAGAGATTGTATACGCGCTCGGGGTCGCGGATGTGGACGGCGGCGAGCATGTCCAGCGCCGCCTGGCGGGCCGCGCGCTGGCCGGCGCGCACATGGGTGCGGTGGGTCTCGGCGATCTGCTGGCCCACGCTCATCACCGGGTCGAGCGAGTATTTCGGGTCCTGCAGCACCATGGCGATGCGCCGGCCGCGCAGGCGGCGGAACTGGCGCTCGCTGGTTTTCAGCAGGTCGGTCTCGCCCAGGCGCAGCGCGTCCGCCTCCACCCGCCCCGGCGGCGGCACCAGGCCCATGATGGCGCGGCCGGTGGTGGACTTGCCGGAGCCGGATTCGCCAACGATGCCCAGCCGCTCGCGGCCCACGGAGAAGCTGACATTGCGCACGGCGCGGAAATCGCCGTCGTCGCCGGGGTAGGTGACGCGCAGGTTGCGCACGGTGAGCAGGGTGTCGGTCATGCGCTGCGGCTGTCCGACACGTCGCGCAGCCCGTCGCCGAGCAGGTTGAAGCCGAGGCTGGTGATGAAGATGGCCAGGCCCGGAACCGTCGCCACCCACCACTGGTCCAGCAGCACGCCGCGGCCGGTGGAGACCATCGCCCCCCATTCCGGCGCCGGCGGCTGGGCGCCGAGGCCGAGGAAGCCGAGCCCGGCGGCGGTGAGGATGATGCCGGCCATGTCCAGCGTCAGGCGCATGATGACGCTGGGCAGGCACAGCGGCAGTATCTGGGTGCCCAGGATGCGCGCGGTGGAGGCGCCCTGGAGCTGTGCGGCCTCGATGAATTCGGCGCGGCGGCGGGTGAGGGTTTCCGCGCGGGCGAGGCGGGCATAGGGCGGCCAGGCGGTGAGCGCGATGGCGATGACGGCGTTCTCGATCCCCGGCCCCAGGGCGGCCGCGAAGGCGAGCGCCAGGATCAGCCTGGGGAAGGCCAGGAAGATGTCGGTGATGCGCATCAGCACCTTGTCGATCACGCCGCCGAAATAGCCGGCCGGCATGCCGATGCCGAGGCCGAGCGGCACCACGATCAGGCTCACCAGGCCCACGATGGTCAGCGTGATGCGCGCGCCGAACACGATGCGGGTGTAGATGTCGCGCCCCAGCTCGTCCGTGCCGAACGGATGCGCCCAGGAGGCGGGTTGCAGGCGCTGGGCGAGGTCCTGGAACGTCGCCGCCTGCCGGTCGGCCAGCAGCGGGGCGAAGACGGCCACGGCCACCAGCAGCAGCACGATCGCCAGCCCGGCCACCGCGAGCCCGTTGCGGCGGAAGGCGAGCCAGGCGCGGAACCAGCGGCCGAAGCGCGCCTGCCGCCGGCTGGCCGGCGCCGGATCCAGCAGCCAGGCGCGCAGCGTGATGGCCTCGCTCATCGCTGATCCCGCGCGCGGGGATCGACCAGCGGATACAGCAGGTCGGTCAGCATGTTCAGGCCGATATAGACGATGCCGATCACCACCGTGCCGCCGAGCACGGCGTTGAGGTCGGCCGCGAACAGCGAGTTCTTCATGTACATTCCCAGGCCGGGCCAGGCGAACACCGTCTCGGTCAGCACCGCCCCTTCCAGCAGGCTGCCGAAGGTGAGCGCGATGACGGTGAGCAGCTGCACCCACACATTGCCCAGCGCGTGCACCCACACCACCCGCCAGGGCGACAGGCCCTTGGCCAGCGTCGCCAGCACGTATTCCTGGCGCAGCTGGCCCAGCATGAAGCTGCGCGTCATCCGCGCGACATAGGCCAGCGAGATGTAGCCGAGGATGGAGGCGGGCAGCACGAGATGGCTGAGCGCGTTCCAGAACACCTCGTATTCCCCGGCGATCAGCGAATCGATGGTGACCATGCCGGTCACCGGCGTCACCATGTCGTCGAACGCCACATCGATGCGCCCCGGCCCGTTCACCCAGCCGAGCTTGGCGTAGAAGGCGAGCAGGCCGACCAGGCCGAGCCAGAACACCGGCATGGAATAGCCCAGCAGCGAGCCGAAGCGGATCGCCTGGTCCTGCCAGCGGCCGCGATGGGTGGCGGCGACCACGCCCAGCGGAATGCCGCCCGCGACGCCGATGATCAGCGCCAGGATCGACAGCTCCACCGTGGCCGGGAATACGCTCAGCAGGTCGGTCAGCACCGGGCGCGAGGTCATCACGGAGGTGCCGAAATTGCCGTGCAGCACCCGCATCAGATAGTCCCAGTACTGCACCAGCAGCGGCTTGTTCAGCCCGAGCTGTTCGCGCACGCGGTCATAGACCTCGCGCGAGGCCTTGTCGCCGACGATGGCCAGCACCGGGTCGATCGGGATCACCCGGCCGATGATGAAGGTGACGACGGTGAGGCCGAGGAAGGTGAGGGAGACCGAGCCGAGCACCGAGGCCACCCGCCGAATGGGGGCGGCCACCCGCCGCCCCCATTCCGCGGAGATCTCGGTCCGGCCGGTCGAGGCCGTCGCGCTCACGCGCGCCTACCCGAATACGCGCCCACGCGCGATCAGGTCTTCTTGATCGTCCGGTAGAAGTTCAGATCCTCGGTGATGCCCGGGGCAAAGCCGGTGGTGTTGGTGCGCCAGGCGATCTGGTTGTTCTGCTGGAACATCAGGATGAAGGGGCCCTCGTCGGTCACCTTCTTCTGCAGGTCTTCGTACAGCTTCTCGCGCTTCTTGGTGTCCAGCTCGCGCGCGGCCGCCGCGGTCATCTTGCTGATCTCGGGAATGTCCCAGCTGTTGCGCCAAGGCAGCGTCTTGGTGGCGGGGCTGTCGGAATTGTCCGTGTTGCGGGCGAAGGTGTCGGCGTTGGTGTGCGGATCGAAATAGTCCGGGCCCCAGCTGATCAGGCACATCTGGTGCTTGCGGGCGCGATAGTCGCCGATCACCTGCTTGCCGTCGCCGGGCAGGATCGACACCTTGATGCCGGCCTGCGCCATGGTCTGCTGCACCGACTGCGCCATGTCGGTGTTGGGGTAGGAGTTCTTGGTGGACAGCGTGACCTCGAACCCGTTGGGGTAGCCGCCCTCGGCCAGCAGCGCCTTGGCCTTCGCCACGTCGAGCTTGTAGGGGTTGTAGGGAATGGCGGCGAAGAAGCCGATCGGCAGGAAGGTCTGCTGCACGATCATCTGGCCCTTGAGGAAGCTGTTCACCATCCCGTCGTAATCGACCAGGTATTTCAGCGCCTGCCGCACCTTCGGGTTGGCCAGCGGCGCGTATTTCGCGTTCATGCCGATATAGAACTGATTGGCGCCCTTGAACGCGCCGATCTCGATGCCCTTGGCCTCGGCCATCGCCTTGAGCTGGTCGGGCGACAGGTCGCGGGCGATGTCGGCATCCGCCTTCTCCAGCAGCAGGCGCTGGGAGGACGGCTCGGGGATATGGCGCACCACCACGCGCTTCATGTTCGGCGCGCCCATGCGGAAGGCCGGGTAGGCGTCGAGCGTCACGCTCTCGTTCGGCTTCCACGACACCAGCGAATAGGCGCCGGAACCGGCGGAGTTGGATTTCAGCCAGGTATTGCCGAGATCGCCATTGGCCTCATGCGCCAGGGCCACCTTCTTCTCCACGATCGAGGCGATGATCGAGGTCATCAGGTTCAGCACCATGCTCGGCGCGTAATCGACGGTGATGGTGAATTCCAGCGTGGCGGGATCGACCGCCTTGATCAGCGTCTTGACGTTGTCCTTGGTCCAGCCGAGCTGGGTGACCAGGAAGGCCGGCGTCTTGTCCAGCAGCACCACGCGCTGCAGCGAGAAGACGCAATCCTCGGCGGTGATCGGCGCGCCGGAGGCGAATTTCAGCCCCTGGCGCAGCTTGAACGTGTACACCTTGCCGTCGGCGCTGACCGTCCAGCTTTCGGCCACGCCGCCGACCATCTTGTTGAGGTCCTCGGCCTCGTAGCGCAGCAGCCGGTCGTAGATGTTTGTGGCGATCTCGATGCCCGAGAGCTCGTAGCATTCGCCGGGATCGACGGTGATCATGTCGTCGATCTGCTTGGCGAACACCACGGCGTTGGACGGCGTAGCGGCCGACCCCGCCCCCGCCCACAGCGCCATGGGCGCGGCGCCGGCGAGCAGCAACGCCTTGCGGCGCGACAGGGACAGCGAATGCTCGGACATCGGCGAGGCTCCAAACGCAGGGTGTGTTGAAACGTATCGAGCCATGATTAGGCGACAACCCTGCCCCCGGCGCAAGAGGGGTACCGCGGTGCAGCAACCCCCATGCGCCGGGAAGGACCCGTCTTGTTCAAGGATGGCGCCGCGCTCGACGGCGCGGGCTTTGGACGCCCCACGCAACGCAAGCGCAATCGAACAGGCGAAGGAGCCCGCCCGCCGCGATATCGATCAGCCCGGCTGCGCGCGGTAGCGCTCGATCCCCTCGCTTATCAGCCGGCGCGCCTCCGCGGCATCGCCCCAGCCGCCGATCTTCACCCATTTGTTGGGCTCCAGATCCTTGTAGTGCTGGAAGAAATGCTCGATCTGCTCGATCGTGATCACCGGCAGGTCGGTGTAGTTGCCCACCTTCACGTAGCGCTGCGTCACCTTGGACGAGGGCACGGCGATGATCTTCTCGTCCCCGCCGCCATCATCCTCCAGCTTCAGCACGCCCACCGGGCGCACGTTGATATAGGCACCGGGCAGGATGGGGCGGGTGTTGGCGATCAGCACGTCCACCGGGTCCCCGTCATCGGACAGGGTATGCGGCACGAAGCCGTAATTCCCGGGGTAGCGCATGGGCGTGTAGAGGAACCGGTCCACGAACAGCGTGCCGGCCGCCTTGTCCATTTCGTATTTGATGGGCTCGCCGCCCAGGGCCACTTCGACGACGACGTTCACGTCATCCGGCGGGTTTCGGCCGATCGCAATCGCATCAAGGCGCATGACAGTCTCCAGGGGAGGTCCGGGCCGGCAGACGGCCGGCCCGGACTTCTACTCACCCGAGATGCGCAAGGATAGCCAGCAGCAGCAGCGCCACGATGTTGGTGATCTTGATCATCGGGTTCACCGCCGGGCCGGCCGTGTCCTTGTACGGATCGCCCACCGTGTCGCCGGTCACCGCGGCCTTGTGCGCCTCGGAGCCCTTGCCGCCGTGGTTGCCCTCCTCGATGTATTTCTTCGCGTTGTCCCACGCGCCGCCGCCCGAGGTCATGGAGATCGCCACGAACAGGCCGGTGACGATGGTGCCGAGCAGCATGGCGCCCAGCGCGCTGAACGCCGCGCCCTGCCCGCCCACCGCGCGCACCACGAAATAGAGGATGATCGGGGCGGCCACCGGCAGCAGCGAGGGCAGGATCATCTCCTTGATCGCCGCCCGCGTCAGCAGGTCCACGGCACGGCCGTATTCCGGCTTCTGCGTGCCCTGCATGATGCCGGGCATCTCGCGGAACTGGCGGCGCACCTCCACCACCACCGAGCCGGCGGCGCGGCCCACCGCGGTCATGCCCATGGCGCCGAACAGGTACGGCAGCAGGCCACCGATGAACAGGCCGATCACCACGTAGGGGCTTTGCAGGGTGAAATCGACGGTCACCCCGGCGAAGTAGTGCTTGAGGTCCTCGGTATAGGCCGCGAACAGCACCAGCGAAGCCAAGCCCGCGGAGCCGATGGCGTAGCCCTTGGTCACCGCCTTGGTGGTGTTGCCCACCGCGTCCAGCGCGTCCGTCACCTTGCGCACCTCGGGCGGCAGCTCGCTCATCTCGGCGATGCCGCCGGCGTTGTCGGTCACCGGCCCGTAGGCATCGAGCGCCACCACCATGCCGGCCAGCGCCAGCATCGTCGTCGCGGCCAGCGCGATGCCGAACAGCCCGGCCACCAGATAGGCCAGGATGATACCCACGCAGATCACCAGCACCGGCAGGGCGGTGGCTTCCATCGAGACCGCGAGGCCCTGGATGACGTTGGTGCCATGGCCCGTGGTGGAGGACAGCGCGATGCCCCGCACCGGGCGGTATTCGGTGGAGGTGTAGTATTCCGTGATCACCACCAGCAGCCCGGTGACGGCGAGGCCGATCAGCGCGCATTCGAACAGGCCGAAGCCGGTGACGCTCGTCCCCGAGCTCATCGCCAGCGGGGTGGACAGGCCGACCAGGGCGAGGATCACCACGAAGATGGCGGCGGCCGATAGCACGCCGGTCACCACCAGCCCCTTGTAGAGGGCGCCCATGATGTTGCCGCTCGGCCCCAGCTTGACGAAATACGTGCCGATCACCGAGGTGACGATGCACACCCCGCCGATCACCAGCGGCAGCAGCATCATCGCGTCCGCCGCCGCGCCGGCGGCGAAGAAGATGTTGCCCAGCAGCATCGTCGCCACGATGGTCACGGCGTAGGTCTCGAACAGGTCGGCGGCCATGCCGGCGCAGTCGCCCACGTTGTCGCCCACGTTGTCGGCGATCACCGCGGGGTTGCGGGGGTCATCCTCGGGGATGCCGGCCTCCACCTTGCCCACCAGGTCGGCGCCCACATCCGCGCCCTTGGTGAAGATGCCGCCGCCGAGGCGGGCGAAGATCGAGATCAGCGAGGCGCCGAAGCTCAGCGCCACCAACGCTTCCATCACCGGCCGCAGATTGGCCGGGTCGGCCCCCGCGCGCAGGATGAAGTAGTAGATCGCCACGCCGAGCAGGCCGAGCCCCACGACGAGCATGCCGGTGATGGCGCCGGCCTGGAAGGCGATCTGCAACCCCGCGCCCAGCCCCTGGCGCGAGGCCTGGGCCGTGCGCACATTGGCCCGCACGGAGACGTTCATGCCGATATAGCCGGCCACGCCGGAGAGAACGGCGCCGATCGCGAAGCCCACCGCCACGCGCAGGCCGAGCGTGAGGCCGAGGATGACCAGGATCACCACGCCGACGATGCCGATGGTGGTGTATTGCCGGTTCAGATAGGCCCGCGCGCCTTCCTGCACCGCCGCCGAGATTTCCTGCATCCGCGCGTTGCCGGCATCGGCCGACAGCACCTGTTTGGTGGTCATCGCGCCATAGATCAGGGCTATGGCCCCGCAGACGATGACGATGATCTGGGCCAGCAGCATTCCGGTCGGCTCCTCGGCGATTTCCGTGTTGGACATGCCACCCGCCCGCGGCCCCGCTGCGCGCGGCCATGGTTGGGTGACAAATCGGTCATTTCCCGGAAGGTATGGCAGACCTCCGGAGGTCAGGCAACGGAGGTTGCGCCGAAGCTCGCGCTGCGGAATTCTGGCGCCGCGATGCGCCTGTAGCTCAGTTGGTCAGAGCGGGCCGCTCATAACGGCTTGGTCGCAGGTTCGAGCCCTGCCGGGCGCAGCGCGCAGGAAGGAAGAATCTTCTTTTTCTGAAATAAGAAGAAAAAGGATTTACTTTTTTATTTTAAGAAATGTATAAATATACCCGAATTTTTGAATCGAAAAGAGAAAATAATGGAAAGAAAGTTTTATGTTTATCACACAGGACCGGAGCATTGGCCTTCTTTTTTGAGTCTCGAAGAAAACACGTCGCGATTTACGTCGAGACACAGAAACAGAGCGCTAAATATTAATAATAAAGATGTATTTATTTGTTATTTACAAGGCTCAAAATCTCTATGCGGGGCACTCGAAGTAAGCGGCGATCACTTTATCGATCCATCTGATAAAGAATATCCCATCCATATTCCCATCCGCCCTATCGTTATGCTAGAATTAATTGATGCTGTTTCAGTAAAAGAAAAAGAGGTATGGAAAATACTCTGCAGAGGAAGGGATATAGCGCAAAATTCCAGCGGGTGGATAGCAAAAATCGGCTTACGAGGCGATCTTTGGACGATTAAAGATCCCGTAGGACCAAATATACTGGAATATCTTGAAGATTTTCAAGATAAGATATACACAAAAATAGAAGAATTTGACCCAAATAATGCAAAATTCGATCGACAAACGATTGTGCAGAACGTCAAAGATCGCAGAGGGCAGCCAGCTTTTCGTGACTCTCTGCTTTCTGCCTATGAAAACAAATGTGCAATTACTGATTCGACAGTATCCGCCCTTCTTGAAGCCGCTCATATATATCCACATGTCGGGCTAACAACCCATAACATTACAAACGGACTTTTGTTGAGGGCAGACATCCATACGCTTTTTGATTGCGGTCTCATTGGGATAAATCCCGATAACTACAAGATAAAGTTGAGTAAAATTTTGGAAAATTCTGAATATGATTATCTCAATGAAAAAACCATTCGACTTCCGAAAAACTACAATTGTTATCCAAGCAAAAAATCACTCATTTATCATTTTTCGAATATATTTAAAAAATGAAATTATAAATACGGAAAATATTTTGATTTATAGTCTATAATTTTTATATTATTTCATATATGCTTTTCACTCTGCGGTCCCTTCACACGAGCGGCAGCGCCCCGTAGAAGACGCACCGCCAAGCCGCGTGTGCAGGAGCCGAGAGATGGCCAGCTACCAGTACGTCTATGTCATGAAGAACCTCACCAAGGCCTTCCCCGGCGGGCGTGAGGTGTTCAAGGGCATCACCCTGTCCTTCCTGCCCGGCGTGAAGATCGGCGTGCTCGGCGTCAACGGCGCCGGCAAGTCCACCCTGCTCAAGATCATGGCGGGGATCGAGACCGAGTATGGCGGCGAGGCCTGGGCCGCCGAGGGCGCGCGGGTCGGCTACCTGCCGCAGGAGCCGCATCTCGACCCCGAGCTCACCGTGTCGGAGAACGTGCAGCAGGCGTTCGGCCCGCTGAAGCAGGCGATCGACCGCTTCAACGAAATCTCCAACCTGTTCGCCGAGCCGATGACCGACGAGCAGATGAACGACCTGCTCGCCGAGCAGGCGGAGCTGCAGGAGAAGATCGACGCCGAGGATGGCTGGGAGCTGGAACGCCGGGTGGAGATCGCGCTCGACGCGCTGCGCTGCCCGCCCGCCGACAGCCCCGTCACCAACCTCTCCGGCGGCGAGCGCCGGCGCGTGGCGCTGTGCCGCCTGCTGCTGGAAAAGCCCGACCTGCTGCTGCTCGACGAGCCGACCAACCATCTCGACGCGGAAAGCGTCGCCTGGCTGGAAAAGACCCTGCGCGAATACGCCGGCACCGTGCTGGTCGTCACCCACGACCGCTACTTCCTGGAGAACGTCACCAACTGGATCCTGGAGATCGAGCGCGGCCGCGGCTACCCGTTCGAGGGCAACTACTCCTCCTGGCTCGAGCAGAAGCGCAAGCGGCTGATGCAGGAGGAGAAGGAGGAGAGCGCCCGCTCCCGCGCGCTGGCCGCCGAGCGCGAATGGATCGCCTCCACCCCCCGCGCGCGCCAGACCAAGAGCAAGGCGCGCATCCAGAAATACGAGGATATGCTGGCGAAAAGCCAGGAGATGGCCGCGGGGGTCGCGGAGATCGTCATCCCCCCCGGCCCGCGCCTGGGCGGCACGGTGATCGAGGCGGAGGCGCTGCGCAAGGCGTACGGCAACCGGCTGCTGATCGACGACCTCAACTTCAAGCTGCCGCCCGGCGGCATCGTCGGCGTCATCGGCCCCAACGGCGCGGGCAAGACCACGCTGTTCCGCATGATCACCGGCCAGGAGGAGCCCGACGCCGGCGAGCTCAAGGTGGGCGAGACGGTGAAGCTCGGCTACGTGGACCAGAGCCGCGATTCGCTCGACGGCGACAAGACGGTGTGGGAGGAGATCAGCGGCGGCACCGACGTGATCTATCTCGGCAAGCGCGCCGTGCCCTCGCGCGCCTATGTCGGCGCCTTCAACTTCAAGGGGTCCGACCAGCAGAAGAAGGTGGGCATCCTCTCGGGCGGCGAGCGCAACCGCGTTCATCTCGCGAAGATGCTGAAGAGCGAGAGCAACGTCATCCTGCTCGACGAACCGACCAACGATCTCGACGTGGACACGCTGCGCGCGCTGGAGGAGGCGCTGGCCGAGTTCGCCGGCTGCGTGGTGGTGATCAGCCACGACCGCTGGTTCCTCGACCGGCTCGCGACGCATATCCTGGCCTTCGAGGGCGACAGCCACGTGGAGTGGTTCGAGGGTAATTTCCAGGACTACGAAGAGGACAAGCGACGACGTCTCGGCGCCGACGCGGTGGAACCGCACCGCATCAAGTACCGCCCGTTGCAGAGATAGTTCGGCGGCCCTCCGGCCGCGGGATCGTTCGTCATGAACCCCTCCTGGGTCGTGCGTACCGGCCGGCTGATCCTGCGCCCGGTCGCCGCCGCCGACCTGCCGGCGCTGACCGCGCTGAAGGCCGATCCGCGCGTGTTCGCGGTGATGCTCGGCGGCGTGCGCAGCCCGGTGCAGGCGGCCGAGGAGCTGGCCCGCGACATCCGCGCCTGGGGTGCCAATGGCGTGGGCATGTGGAGCGTGCGCACCCAGCGCGAGGGGCGCTTCCTCGGCATCACCGGGCTGGAGCCGCGGGCGGATGGCCGCGGCATCGCCCTGCGCTTCGCCCTCGCCGTCGCCGCCC
>CAMFLK010000034.1 GCA_945957135.1 uncultured Rhodospirillales bacterium | reverse complement strand
GGTCTGGGGCCTGAGGCCCCAGCGGGTCCAGGGCAGAGCCCTGGCCTTCCTTGCCTTGCCACACCATCACGCTCAGGGCTCGCGCATCCCTTCCGTCACCTCGGGGATGGCGCGTTGCATGATGTAGCGCAGCAGCGTGCGGCGGCCGATTTTGATGTCGGCGGTGACGGGCATGCCCGGGGCGAGGCGGAAGCCTGGTGGCAGGTCGTGCAGGCGGATGGCGTCGAGGGAGATGCGGGTGCGGTAGTAGAGTTGGCCGAAGTCTTCCGAGTTGCCGCCGCCGCGGGGGCGGGAGAGGCCGGCGCGGTCCTGGTTCGGGTTGCGGAAGCTGTCGGGGCTCACCACCATCACCCGGCCGTCGGCGGTGCCGTGGGTGGTGTAGGGGAAGGTGTCGAACTTGATGGTGACGGGGTCGCCCACCTGCACGTAGCCGGAATCGCGGCCGTCCACGATGGTTTCCACTTCCAGCGGCGCGTCCACCGGCACCAGGGTGATGAACTGGTCGCCGGATTGCATGACGGAGCCGACGCTGATCGGCGCCACGCTCAGCACGATCGATTCCTTGTCCGCGCGCAGCTCCACCAGGGCGCGGCGCAGCGTGGCCTTGTGCAGGTTCTCCTTGGCGTCCGACAGTTTGCGGCCCTGGTCGGTGAGGGCCTGGCTGATCTCGCCCTGCTGCTGCTGCACGTAGCCGTTGCGTTCGGCGATCATGGCGTCGAGGTCGCGTTGGGCGGTCTGGGCGGTGGCGCGGGCGGTTTCCAGCCCGCGTTCGATTTCCAGCCGCGTATCGACCGCGGCGAGGGTGTTGAGCTTGCTGCCGACCTGGAGGCGTTCGAGGTCCTTGCGCATCGCCTCCACGGTCTTCGCGTTGGTCAGGCGCTGGTTGAAGCTCTCGATGTCCGATTTCGCCTGGTTCACCTTCACCTGGAGCGAGTCGATCTTCTGGCGGTAGTTCTCCAGCCGGTAGGCGCGTTCGGCGTGGCGCTGGGTGAAGATCATCGCCTGGAGCTGGCCGGTGGCCGAGCCGTCGGAGAGGTAGTCGCGGCCCTGCTGTTCGGCGGTCAGCCGGTTCACCTCGGCTTGCAGGCTGGACACCTGCTGTTCCAGCGCCCCGGCATCGGCCTGGGCGAAGGTGGGGTCGAGCCGGGCGAGCAGCTGGCCGGCATGGACCAGCTGGCCCTCGCGCACGTCGATCGATTTGACGATGGAGGTTTCCAGCGGCTGCAGCACCACGTTGGCCGCCGTCGTCACCACCTTGCCGGTGGTGGTCACCACCCGGTCGATCGGCACGGTGGCGGCCACGGCGAACAGGGCGGCGAACAGCGTGACCAGCACCCAGGTGGTGTAGCGGGCGGAGACCGGAATTCTCTGGGCGATCAGCGCCGCGGTCGGCGATTCGAATTCCAGCACCATGGCGTGCGCGGCTTCCGCCGGCGGGGCGGGGCGGTTCGGTTGGGCGGGCACGCGGGGCGCGGTGCCGGGGACCAGCTGCTTGTCGGCCATGGCCTAGTCCCCCTGCGCCAGAACGGGTTTGGGCAGGTTCGCCTTGCCGGTGTCGAGATGGCGGTTCTGTTGCAGCCACAGCGCCCGGTACACGGCGCAGCGCTCCACCAGCTCGCGATGCGGGCCGATATCGAGCAGCTGCCCCTTGTCCAGCACCAGGATCTGGTCGCATTCCACCAGCGAGGACAGCCGGTGCGACACGATCAGCATGGTGCGGCCATGGGCGATGCGCTGGATGTTGGCGTTCACCAGCGCCTCGCTTTCGGGGTCGAGCGCGCTGGTGGCTTCGTCGAGGATGAGGATGCGCGGGTCGTGGATCAGGGCGCGGGCGATGGCCAGGCGCTGGCGCTGGCCGCCCGAGAGGTTGGGCGAGCCTTCCTCGATCCAGGTTTCATAGCCGGCGGGCATGCGCTCGATGAATTCCTCGGCACCGGCCAGCCTTGCGGCGCGCATGGCGTCGTTCAGCGTCAGGCCGGGCCGGCCGGCGATGATATTGTCCTTGATGCTGCCCCGGAACAGGAAGTTCTCCTGCAGCACCACGCCGAAGCTGCGGCGCAGATGCGCGAGGTTGATCTCGCGCAGGTCGGCGCCGTCGATCTTGATCGCGCCCTGGTATTCCCGGTTGATGCCCTGGAGCAGCCGGGTGACGGTGGATTTGCCCGAGCCGCTGCGCCCCACCAGCCCCAGCGTGGTGCCGGCCGGCACCTCGAAGCTGATATCCGTCAGCGCCGGGTTGGGCGAGCCGGGATAGGTGAATTTCACGTCGCGGAACGTCACCGCCCCCTCGAAGCGGGGGCGCAGCCCGGCGCCGGGGGTGGTGGTTTCCGGGCGGTTGTTCAGCACGCCGGCGGCCAGCGCCACGGCCGAGCGGGTCTCCTCCATGTCCTCGATCAGCTTGGCGAGGCTGACCAGCGGGGCGGCGACGCGGCCGCTGAGCATCATGAAGGCGATCAGCGCGCCGGTGCTGCTGGCGGAGTGGGTGATGGCGAGATAGGCGCCCACCAGCAGCACGCCGCGCTGCATGAAATTCTCGATCGGCACCACCAGCGTCTGCGGCCAGTTGGAAATCCGGCCCAAATCCTGCCGCGCGCCGGCGGCTTCCGCCACCCGCCGGTCCCACAGGTCGCGCTGCTGCGGCTCCAGGGCGAGGGATTTCACGGTGCGGATGCCCTGCACGCTCTCCACCATCACGGTGTTCTTGGCCACCTCCGCCTCGCTCCAGCGGGCAAAGGCGCGGCGGACGGGGCGCAGGAACAGGGTGATGATGGCGGCGATCAGCACCGCGCAGGCCACCACCAGCCAGGTGAGCGTGGTGTTGATCCAGAACAGCACCGGCAGCAGCACCAGCAGGGTGATGAAGTCCAGCATGGTGGTCAGCAGCCGCCCGGTGAGGAAGTCCCGCACCTTGGAGATCTGGCCGAGCTGGAACAGGATCGCGCCGGTCTGCGTGCGTTCGAAGAAGTCGATCGGCAGGCGCAGCAGGCGCTTGAACACGTGCAGGCTGAGCTTGGCGTCCAGCCGCGTCGCCACCACCAGGATCAGCTTGCGGCGGACGAAGCCGAGATAGGTCTCGTAGAACGCGGCGACGCCGAGGATCAGCGCCATCATCGTCAGCGTGCTGAAGCTCTGGTAGGTGACGACGCGGTCCACCACGATCATCACCAGCATCGGCGGCAGGATGGTGAGCATGCTGAGCACCACCGAGCCGGCGACGACGTCGCGCAGCGTGGCCTTCTCCACCCAGACCATGCGGGCCAGCCAGGCGAAGCTGAACGGCTCGTTGTCGTCGTTGCCGGCGCGCTCGGCACGGATCAGCAGGGTTTCGCCGGCCCAGACCTGGCGCAGGCGCAGCTCGTCCACGGCGCTGCCCATGTCGTCGCCGTCGCGCGCGGGGTCGCGCAGCCAGACGATGTTGCGCACGGGGTCGGCCTTGACCATCAGCGCGGCGCTGCCGTCCGACAGCAGCAGCACCACGGGGCCGGGGCTGCGCAGCGCGACGAGCGACGACCAGGAGAGCTTGGTGGCGCGCGCCCACAGCCCGCCATTGCGCGCCCATTCCACCAGGGCCGCCGGCGAGGGCTTCTCGCCCATCGGCACGCGCAGATCGTCGCGCTCAAGTTCCGCGCCGTGGTAGCGGGCGGCGGCCATCACCGCGAGGACGCGCGCATCGACCGGCCGGCCGCGCGGGGCGTCGGCTGCGGAACCAGCGGAGGCGGGGCCGGCGGGCGCGGCCTCGCGCACCGCAGCCAGGCTCACCGGGCGGCGCGGCGGTTCGGCTTGGCTGGGCGAGTCGGCTTCGGTCAAATCGTGGTCCTTCCTTCTGGCGGCGCCCTGCCGGATGGAACCGGCCGACCCGGTGCGCGCGTCATCAGCCGGGGCGGCCAAGGGCGCGCCGGCACCCAGCCTATACCACAAAGGATGAACCGGTGATGATCATGATTTGCCCGGCCCGGCCGGCGTGACAGGCCGGGCATTCGAGTCCAAGCTCCGTCCCATGCAGCAGATTCGTCCCGTCGCCGACGCCGACATCCCGGAAATCCAGGCGATCTACGCCCATCACGTGCTGCACGGCACCGGCACGTTCGAGGAGATTCCGCCCTCGATCGAGGAGATGGAGGCAAGGGTGCGCGCGGTGACCGCGCGCGGCTGCCCGTGGCTGGTGACGGTGGATGAGACCGGGGTGCTCGGCTACGGCTATTTCCAGCCGTTCCGCGACCGCAGCGCCTACCGGTTCTGCGCCGAGAACAGCATCTATGTGCGCGAGGACGTGCGCGGCCAGGGCGTGGGCAAGGCGCTGGTGACGGAGTTGCTCGCCATCGCCACGGCACAGGGCTTCCGCCAGATGATGGCGGTGATCGGCGATGCCGAGAATGTCGGCTCGATCGGCGTGCACACCAGCATGGGCTACCAGCGCGTGGGCGTGCTGAAATCCGTCGGCTTCAAGTTCGGCCGCTGGCTGGACTCGGTGTATATGGAGAAGCCGCTCGGCGAGGGCGACACCACCCTGCCGAGCGCCTAGACGACGCGGAACCGCCCCGCCGCGAGCGGATCGGCCTCGATGGCCGCGCGGGCCGCCACCGGGTCGGTCACCACGGCGATCACCCGGCGGAACGGCGCCACCTCGCCACGGGCGCGCGCCAGGAACAGCGCGCCAAGCGCCTTGCCGAGTTCCGAGCGGGGCACGCAACAGGCGCAGGCCGGCGCATGGCCCTCCAATGGACTGGGCCCGTCGCCTTCCCTCAGCACCGCGTCGTGCTCCCCGGCCGTCTCCGGCGGGGCGAACAGGACCGGTATGCGTGCGTCCACGAAGATCATCTTCTCGACCCGTTTCGCCTCGACCATCCGCTTCGCGGCCGGGCGAAACGAGTCGAGATGATTGATTTGAGATTGCGATTCACCCCTGCGGCGTTTCCGCCTCCGGTGATCGCCGTCTAGACATAAGGATATCTTTATACCATAAAAGGTCAATGGAAGACCTCCTCCTCGCACTGCGCGCCTGCGCCGAGCCGACCCGGCTGCGCCTGCTGGCGCTGGCCGAGCGTGGGCCGTTCTGCGTGATGGAGTTCACCGAAATCCTCGGCCAGTCCCAGCCCCGTCTGTCCCGCCACCTGCGCCTGCTCGGCGAGGCCGGGCTGCTGGAACGGGTGCGCGAGGGGGCCAATGCCTGGTTCGCCCTGCCGGAGGAGGGTTCGCCCGCCGGCTCGCTGGCCCGCGCCGTGCTGGCCCGCCTGCCGGAGGACGACGATATCCTCACCGCCGACCGCCGCCAGGCCGCCCGCGTGCTGGCCGAGCGCGCCCGCGCCGCCTCGGAGACCTTCCGCCGCACCGGGGCGGATTGGGACGAGATGCGCGCGCTGGACCTGCCCGCCGCCGCGGTGGAGCAGGCGCTGCTCGACCTGCTGCCGAAGGACGGGATCGGCCGCCTGCTCGATATCGGCACCGGCACCGGCCGGCTGCTGGAACTGGTGGCGCCGCGCGTCGCCGCCGGGCTGGGCATCGATGCCAGCCGCGCCATGCTGGCCCTCGCCCGCACCCGCCTGGCCAAGCCGGGCCTGACCCATTGCGCCGTGCGGCTGGGCGACATGTACCGCCTGCCCCAGCCCGACGGCGCGGCCGACGTGGCGGTGATGCAGATGGTGCTGCACTACGCCGAGGACCCCGCCGGCGCGCTGCGCGAGGCGGTGCGCGTGCTGCGCCCCGGCGGCCGGCTGATCGTGGTCGATCTCGCCGCCCATGACCGGGCGGAGGACATGCACCGCCTCGCCCATCGCTGGCCCGGCTTCACCGATGCGGGCATGGCCGAACTGCTGGGAGGCGCGGGCGCCCTGCCCGCCCCGGCGGTCACCGTGCCCGGCCCGATCGACATCCGCCTCTGGCCCGCCGCCATCCCCGCCCCGCACGAAGCCGTCCCCGTTCTGGAAACCATACGATGAGCCGTCCCCATCTTCTCGACCTGCTCCGCGACACCGTTCTGCTGTGCGACGGCGGCATGGGCAGCCGTGTGCAGGCGCTGACGCTGGATATCGAGCGCGACTACTGGGGCCAGGAGAACTGCACCGACATCCTCACCCTCTCCCGCCCCGACCTGGTGCGCGACATCCACCACGGCTATTTCGCGGCCGGGGCGGACATGGTGGAGACCAACACCTTCGGCGCCTCGCCCGTCACCCTCGGCGAGTTCGGCCTGTCCGACCGCGCCTTCGAGATCAACAAGCGCGCCGGCGAGCTGGCGCGCGAGGCGGCGGAGGAATTCGCCGACGGGCGCCATCGCTACGTGCTCGGCAGCATCGGGCCGGGCACCAAGCTGCCCAGCCTGGGCAACATCGCATACGACCCGCTGGAGGCGGGGCTGGCCGAGCAGAGCCGCGGCCTGATCGCCGGCGGGGTGGATGCCATCCTGATCGAGACCTGCCAGGACCCGCTGCAGATCAAGGCCGCCGTCAACGGCGCCAAGCGCGCCCGGGCGGAGGCCGGCACGGACACGCCGGTCTTCGTGCAGGTGACGGTGGAGACCACCGGCACGCTGCTGGTGGGGCCCGACATCGCCGCCGCCGCGACGGTGGTGCAGGCGCTGGATGTGCCGCTGATCGGGCTGAACTGCGCCACCGGCCCGCAGGAAATGGCCGAGCATCTGCGCTGGCTGTCGGCCAACTGGCCCGGCCTGCTCTCGGTCCTGCCCAATGCCGGCCTGCCCGAGCTGGTGGACGGGCAGACGCGCTATCCGCTGACCCCCGGCGAACTCGCCAGCTGGCTGGAACGCTTCGTGGCGGAGGACGGCATCAACCTGATCGGCGGCTGCTGCGGCACGGACGTGCCGCATATCGCGGCGCTGGACGCCATGCTGCGCAAGCGCGGCGGCTTCCGCCCCGCGCCGGTGCGCCGCACCGTCAGCTGGGTGCCCGCCGTCGCCAGCCTGTACCAGCAGGTACCGCTGCGCCAGGAGAACAGCTACTTCTCCATCGGCGAACGCTGCAACGCCAACGGCTCCAAGAAATGGCGCGAGTTGCAGGAGCAGGGCGACTGGGACGGCTGCGTGGCGATGGGCCGCGAGCAGATCGGCGAAGGTTCCAACAGCCTCGATGTCTGCACCGCCTTCGTCGGCCGCGACGAACGCGCGGAGATGGACGAGGTGATCCGCCGCTTCACCGCCAGCGTCAACGCGCCGCTGGTGATCGACAGCACCGAGACGCCGGTGATCGAATCCGCGCTGAAGCTGCACGGCGGCAAGCCGATCATCAACTCGATCAATTTCGAGGATGGCGAGCACATCGCCGAGGAACGCATGATCCTCGCCCGCCGCTTCGGCGCCGCGGTGATCGCGCTGACCATCGACGAGACCGGCATGGCCAAGACGCCGGAGGCCAAGCTGGAGGTGGCGACCCGGCTGGTGCGCTTCGCCTGCGAAAAGCACGGGTTGCAGCCCGCGGATCTGCTGATCGACCCGCTGACCTTCACCATCGCGACGGGCAATGAGGACGACCGCAAGCTGGGGCAGTGGACGCTGGAGGGCATCCGCGCCATTCGCGAACGCTTCCCGGACATCCAGATCATCCTTGGCCTGTCCAATATCAGCTTCGGCCTGAACCCCGCCGCGCGCGCGGTGCTGAACAGCGTGTTCCTCGACCACGCGGTGCGCGCGGGCATGACCGGGGCGATCGTGCATGTCTCGAAAATCCGCCCGCTGCACCTCATCGCGCCGGAGGAGGTGCAGGTCTGCGAGGATCTGATCTTCGACCGGCGGCGCGAGGGCTACGATCCGTTGCAGCACCTGCTTGAGCTTTTCGCCGACCGCAAGGCGGCCGACGCGGTGAAGAAGACCCGCGCAGAGACGGTGGAGGGGCGGCTGAAGGACCGCGTGGTCGATGGCGACCGCAAGGGGCTGACCGATGAGCTGGACGAGGCGCTGCGCGTGCACAAGCCGCTCGACATCATCAACAACATCCTGCTCGACGGGATGAAGGTGGTGGGCGAGCTGTTCGGCGCCGGCAAGATGCAGCTGCCCTTCGTGCTGCAGAGTGCGGAGACGATGAAGGCCGCGGTCGCCTATCTGGAACCGATGATGGAGCGGGTGGAGGGCCAGGAGAAGGGCACCATCGTGCTCGCCACGGTGAAGGGCGACGTGCACGACATCGGCAAGAATCTCGTGGACATCATCCTGACCAACAACGGCTACCGCGTGGTCAATCTCGGCATCAAGGTGCCGCTGGCCGACATGGTCGCGGCCGTGCGCGAGCATCGCGCGCACGCCATCGGCATGTCCGGCCTGCTGGTGAAATCCACCGTGGTGATGCGGGAAAATCTGGAAGAGATGTCGCGCCAGGGGCTCGACGTGCCGGTGCTGCTGGGTGGCGCCGCGCTGACCCGCAACTATGTCGAGGACGAGTGCGTGCGCGCCTATGCCTGCGGGCGCGTGGCCTATGCGCGGGACGCGTTCGACGGGCTGCACCTGATGGACAAGGTGACCGGCAACGGCTTCGACGACTACCTCGCCGCCACCCAGGCGCGCCGCGCCGGCAAGTCCCGCAACGCCAGCCGCACGCTGGGCCAGGCGGATGCGCGCGCCTTCCAGCCGGTGGATGTCGTCGCCGTGCAGAAGCGGCGTCGGCGGATGACCGATGGCGTCGCGGTGGCCACGCCGCCCTTCTGGGGCGCGCGCATGATCGAGGCCCCCGCGAAGGCCTTGGTGCCGTTCATCAACGAGCGCAGCCTGTACCAGTTCCAGTGGGGCTATCGCAAGCAGGGCCGCAGCTTCGAGGATTTCCTCGGCTGGGCGAAGCAGGAGCTGCGGCCGGTGATGCGCCGCATGCTGGCGCTGTGCGAGGAGCAGGACATCCTGCGCCCGCAGGCCGCCTATGGCTACTGGAAGGCGGCGGGCCAGGGCAACGACCTGATCGTGTTCGATGCCGATGGCAGCACGGAACTCTGCCGCTTCACCCTGCCGCGCCAACCGAAGGAGGATGGCGAGTGCATCGCCGATTTCTTCCGCGACGTGGATGAGGCGGAGCGTGACGTGATCGGGCTGCAGGTGGTGACGGTGGGCCAGAAGGCCTCCGAGGTCGCGCGCGCCTGGTTCGACGAGAACCGCTACCAGGACTATCTCTATCTGCACGGCCTGTCGGTGGAGATGGCCGAAGCGATGGCCGAATACACCCACAAGCGCATCCGCGCCGAACTCGGCTTCGCGGGCGAGGACGACCGCGACATGGAGAAGATGCTGGCCCAGGGCTATCGCGGCAGCCGCTACTCCTTCGGCTACCCCGCCTGCCCGCGGCTGGAGGACCAGGCGCCGCTGCTGCGCCTGCTGGGCGCCGAGCGCATCGGTGTCTCGCTCTCCGACGAGTGGCAGCTGCATCCGGAACAATCAACCAGCGCCATCGTGGTGCTCAATCCGAAGGCCAAGTATTTCTCGGTCTGAACGACAGTCGCCAATGCGCGAGGCGTGGGCTAGGCTCCGCCGATGAACCGCCGCGCGCTGCTCCTCGTCGTTGCCCTCGTCGTCATCGCGGGCGGCGGCTATTTTGCCTGGCAGAAGCTGCGGCCGCCGGGGTTGCCGCCGGGCATCGCCTCCGGCAACGGGCGGATCGAGGCGACGGAAGTGGACATCGCCGCCAAGATCGCCGGGCGCATCAAGGACATCGCCGTGGACGAGGGCGATTTCGTGACGCAGGGCCAGGTGCTCGCGCATATGGACACGGCCACGCTGGATGCGCAGAAGCGCGAGGCGGAGGCGCAGCTGCAACGCGCCACCATCGCCATCGCCACCGCCCAGTCGCTGCTCACCCAGCGCAATGCCGAGCGCGCCGCCAACCAGGCGATCGTGGAGCAGCGCAACGCCGATCTCGACGCCGCCCAGCGCAAGCTGGTCCGCACCGAGGATCTGGTCGCGCACAACGCGGCCCCCGTCCAGACGCTGGATGACGACCGCGCCCGCACCCTCGGCGCCAAGGCCGCGGTGGCCGCGGCGCAGGCGCAGGTGGCGGCGAGCGAGGCGGCGGTCAACGCCGCGCAATCCCAGGTGGTCGATGCCCACGCATCCGTGGACGCGGCGCGCGCCACCATCCAGCGCATCCAGGCCGATATCGACGACAGCACCCTCACCGCGCCGCGCGACGGGCGGGTGCAGTACCGTGTGGCCCAACCCGGCGAGGTGCTCTCCGCCGGCGGCCGCGTGCTCAACTTGGTCGATCTCACCGATGTTTACATGACCTTCTACCTGCCCACCGCGCAGGCCGGGCAGGTCGCCATCGGCGCCGACGCGCGCATCGTGCTGGACGCCGCACCCCAATACGTCATTCCCGCCAGCATCTCCTACGTGTCCGACGTGGCGCAGTTCACGCCGAAGACGGTGGAGACGGAGGAGGAGCGGCAGAAGCTGATGTTCCGCATCAAGGCCCGCATCCCACCGGCCCTGCTGCGCAAATACATCCGCCAGGTGAAGACCGGGCTGCCGGGCGTCGCCTATGTGAAACTCAGGTCCGACGCGGAATGGCCGGCTTCGCTCGCCAAGTCGCTGGCGCCGTAGTGCCGCACGTCGTCCGGCTGGCGGGCGTCGGCCTCGCCCATGGCAAGACGCGGGCGCTTGAGGACGTCACGCTCGATATCCCCGCGGGCCGGATGGTCGGGCTGATCGGGCCGGACGGGGTGGGCAAGTCGAGCCTGCTGTCCCTCATCGCCGGCGCGCAGGCCATCCAGGCCGGGCGGGTGGAGGTGCTGGGCGGCGACATGGCGCGGGCCGAGCATCGCCGGGCCGCGTGTCCGCGCATCGCGTACATGCCGCAGGGGCTCGGCCGCAATCTCTACCCCACGCTGTCGGTGTTCGAGAACGCCGATTTCTTCGGCCGGCTGTTCGGCCAGGACCGGGCGGAACGCGAACGGCGCATCGACGGGCTGCTGGCCAGCACCGGCCTCGGCCCGTTCCGCGCGCGCCCGGCCGGCAAGCTCTCCGGCGGCATGAAGCAGAAGCTCGGCCTGTGCTGCGCGCTGATCCACGACCCCGACCTGCTGATCCTCGACGAGCCGACCACCGGCGTGGACCCTCTCTCCCGCCGCCAGTTCTGGGATCTGATCGACGCCATTCGCGCCGGCCGGCCGGGCATGAGCGTGGTGGTCGCCACCGCCTATATGGAGGAGGCCGCGCGGTTCGACTGGCTGGTGGCGATGGAGGCGGGACGCGTGCTCGCCACCGGCACGCCGGCCGAACTGCTGGCCCGCACCGGCGCCGCCACGCTCGACGACGCCTTCGTCGCCCTGCTGCCGGAGGAGAAGCGGCGCGGCCACCAGCCCGTCGTCATCCCGCCCCGTACCGCGCCGCCAGGCGAGGAACCCGCCATCACCGCGGAGGGGCTCACCATGCGCTTCGGCGATTTCGTCGCGGTGGACGACGTGAGCTTCCGCATCGCGCGCGGCGAGATATTCGGCTTCCTCGGCTCCAACGGCTGCGGCAAGACCACCACGATGAAGATGCTCACCGGCCTGCTCGCCCCCAGCGCCGGCACCGCCACGCTGTTCGGCCACGCGGTGGACCCCGACGACCTCGCGGTGCGTCGGCGCGTCGGCTACATGTCCCAGGCCTTCTCGCTCTACGGCGAACTCACCGTGCGGCAGAATCTCGACCTGCACGCGCGGCTGTTCCGCCTGCCGCCTGAAACGATCGCGGCGCGCATCGACGAGGCCGCGCGGGATTTCGACCTGGCCGGCGTGATGGACGCGCTGCCGGACGCGCTGCCGCTGGGCATCCGCCAGCGCCTCTCCCTCGCGGTCGCGATGATCCACCGGCCGGACATGCTGATCCTCGACGAACCCACCTCGGGCGTCGATCCCGTCGCGCGCGACGCGCTGTGGCGCCTGCTGGTGACGTTGGCGCGGCGCGATGGGGTGACGATCTTCATCTCCACGCATTTCATGAACGAGGCGGAGCGTTGCGACCGCATCTCGCTGATGCACGCCGGCAAGGTGCTGGTGAGCGACACGCCCGCCGCCATCGTGGCCAGGCGCGGCACGGCCACGCTGGAGGATGCGTTCATCGCCTATCTGGAGGACGCGATGGGCGGCCCCGCGCCGGCCATCCCGCTGCCCGCCGCGGAGGAATCCGCTGCCCCCTCCACCCAACCCTTCTCCCTGCGGCGGATGACCAGCTACGCGCGGCTGGAGGCGCTGGAGCTGCGGCGCGATCCCATCCGCCTCACCCTGGCGCTGCTCGGCAGCATGATCCTGATGCTGGTGATCGGCAACGGCATCAACATGGACGTCAACAACCTGCGCTTCGCCGTGCTCGACCGCGACCAGACGGTGAAAAGCCAGAGCTATGGGCTCAACATCGCCGGCTCGCCCTATTTCATCGAGCGCCCGCCGATCACCAGCTATGACGAGCTGGACCGGCGCATGCGCAGTGGTGAGCTGAGCCTGGCGCTGGAAATCCCGCCCAATTTCGCCCGCGATATCGACCGCGGCCAGACCGTGGAGATCGGCACATGGATCGACGGCGCCATGCCCCAGCGCGCCGAGACAGTGCGCGGCTACGTGGTGGGCATGCACGCGGCATGGCTGGCCGCCCAGGCCGCACGCCGGCTGGGCCAGCAGGCGGCGCCATTCGGCATCGAGACGCGGTTTCGCTATAACCCCGGCATCGAGAGCGTCGTCGCCATGGTGCCCGCGGTGATGCCGATGCTGCTGATGCTGATCCCCGCCATGCTCGCCGCGCTGAGCGTGGTGCGCGAGAAGGAGCTGGGCTCCATCGTCAATCTCTACGTCACCCCGGTCACGCGGCTGGAATTCCTGATCGGCAAGCAACTGCCGCTGGTGGCACTGGCGCTGCTGAACTTCCTGCTGCTGTTCGCCGTGGCCCGGCTGATCTTCGGCATTCCCTTCACCGGCAGCTTCGCGGCCCTCGCCTTGGGCGCGCTGCTCTACGTCATGGCGTCCACCGCCTTCGGCCTGTTCGTCTCCAGCTTCATGAACAGCCAGATCGCCGCGATCTTCGGCACGCTGATCCTCACGATCATTCCGGCCCTCCAGTTCTGCGGCATCATCGATCCCGTCTCCTCCCTGGAAGGCGCGGGGGCGGTGATCGGGCGGGTGTTTCCCACCACCTATTTCGTCATCATCGCGCGCGGCACGTTCTCGAAAGGGCTCGACCTCGTCAGGCTCGCGCCGCAATTCGTCCCGCTCGCGCTGGCCGTGCCCGTGCTGCTCGGCGCGGGCGCGGCACTGCTGCGCAAGCAGGCGCGCTGAGATGCGCCTGGCCAACGTGATACAGCTGGGCATCAAGGAACTGCGCGGACTGTGGCGCGATCCCACGATGATCGTGCTGATCGTCTATGCCTTCACCGCCGCCGTCTATGCGCAGGCCAAGGTGCAGCCGGAGACGCTGAACAAGGCGCCCATCGCCATCGTGGACGAAGACCGCTCGCCGCTTTCCGAACGCATCGTCGGCGCCTTCTATCCGCCCTATTTCACGCCGCCCGCCCTGATCACCGCCGATGAGATGGACCGGCGGATGGACGCGGGCACCGACACCTTCGCATTGGACATTCCCCCCAACTTCCAGCGCGACGTGCTGGCCGGGCGCACGCCGGCGATCCAGCTCAACGTGGACGCCACGCGCATGACGCAGGCGTTCAGCGGCGCCGGCTACGTGCAGACCATCGTCTCCGGCGAGGTCGCCGCCTTTCTCGCGCGCAGCCAGCACACCGCACCCCCGGCGGTGGATCTGGCGCTGCGGGTGCGCTTCAACGCGGACCTGACGCACACCTGGTTCGGCGCGATCATGGCGGTGATCAACAGCATCACCATGCTGGCCCTGGTGCTCACCGGCGCCGCGCTGATCCGCGAGCGCGAGCACGGCACCATCGAGCACCTGCTGGTGATGCCGGTGACGGCGGCGGAGATCATGGCGAGCAAGATCTGGTCGATGGGCCTCGTGGTGCTGCTGGCCGCCACCGGCGCGCTGCTGCTGGTGGTGCAGGGGCTGCTGCACGTGCCGCTGCAGGGCTCGCTGGCGCTGTTCCTGGCCGCCTCGCTGCTCGACATCGTCTGCGCCGCCACGATGGGCATCGCGCTCGCCACCGTCGCGGCCTCGATGCCGCAATTCGGGCTGCTGGTGATGCTGGTGTTGCTGCCGTTGCAGGTGCTGTCGGGCGGCATGACGCCGCGCGAGAGCATGCCGGAGATCGTGCAGAACCTGATGCTGATCGCGCCCAACACGCATTTCGTGATCCTGGCACAGGCGATCCTGTTCCGCGGCGCGGGGTTCGACCTGGTGTGGCCGCAATTCGTGGCGCTGCTGGCGATCAGCGCCGTGCTGTTCGCCTTCGCGCTGCGGCGGTTCCGGGCGTTCCTGCGCTGAGGGCGGCTCCTTCGCTTCTCGGGATTGCGCTTGCGTTGCGGGCGACGGCGTCAGGGCTCTGGAGCGAAGCGTGCCTTGACGACACCGAGCACGGCGCCACTCTCCAAGAAGGCGAGGGCTTCACCATCCCCCCCGCCGATCAGTCAGACCCGCGCTTGTCCAAGCCCTGTGGCGTCGCGCGATAATGGGTCAGCGTGCGGTCGGCATGCACCAGCCGCCAAGACAGCGCCTTCTGCGCATAGTCGCGCACACGCTCGGCATGGGCCGGGTCCTCGGCCAGGTTGTGGAACTGGTCCGGGTCGGCCTTCAAATCGAAGAACAGCGGCGGCAGCGCGGCGAAATGCACGTATTTATACGCGTCGTCCTGCACCACGCACAGGCTGCACTCGTCCATGCCCAGGCCGAGATCCTGCTCGGGCATGGAGTAGTAGATGTCGCGGAAATCGAATTCGTAGTGCAACTCCGTCCGCCAGTCGGTCGGCTTGTCGCCATGCACCAGCGGCACCAGGCTCGCCCCGTCGCAGGCATGCGGCACCTCGCCGCCCAGCCAGTCCAGAATGGTCGGCATCACGTCGATCGATTCCGTGAACGCCTTGTCCACCCGCCCCGCCTGGCCCTTGGCCAACGGGTCCTTGATCACCAGCGGAATGCGGAAACTCTCGTCGAAATAACCGATCTTGCCGAGCAGGTAATGGTCGCCCAGCTGCTCGCCATGGTCGCTGGTGAACACGATCAGCGTGTCGTCCCACTGGCCGGTCTCGTCGAGATAGGCGAACACCCGGCCGAGGCAGTCGTCCACCTCGGTCATCAGCCCGAAATAGGTGGCCCGCATCTGGCGGATCGCCGCCTCGTCCAGCTCCGCGGCCATGCCCTCCGACCCCTCGAAGAACCCCTTGTTCAGGATGGTGCGCATGTAGAAATCGAGCAGCCGATGCTGTTTCGCCTCATCCTCCGGAGTGGCCGCGCGCACCGGCGGCGCCATGTCCGCCGGGCTGTACATGGCGTGGTACGGGGCCGAGGCGACGAAGGGAGGGTGCGGGCGATAATAGCCGAGATGCAGAAAGAACGGCTTGCCGTCGAGACCTTTCAGATAGGTCAGCGCCCGCTCGGTGAAGAAGGTGGAGTCCGACATCTCCTTGGGAATGCGCGCGGGGCGGTCGGTGGCGCCGGGCAGCGCATCCGCCCCCTCGGGCAGCCAGATATCCTCGCGGCGCTCCGGCACGGCATAGCCCTGGTGCCTGAGCCAGCCGAAATACGGGTCCTTGTCCGGCTCGAACCCGCCGACCGCGCGAAACCCGTCCATGATGTCGCCCAGCCGCGAAAAGCGCGGATCCTCAGCAGGATTGACGCGGGGGTCCGGCGTGGTGGTGCTGTAGCCGACCATCGCGGGATCGTAGCCGCAGGCGCGCAACGCGCGGGCCAGCGTGGTGTGGCGCGCGTCGAGCGGAATGGTGTTCTGCACCGCGCGATGGTTCATCTGGTACAGCCCGGTCAGCAGGCTGGCCCGCGCCGGCCCGCACGGCACGGTGGTGGTGACGTGATTGGCGAAGGTGACGCCCTCGCGGCACAGCCGGTCGAGATTCGGCGTGCGCAGATGCGCCGCGCCGAGATGCGGCACGCAATCCGCCCGCCACTGGTCCACGACGATGAGCAGAACGTTGCGACGGGTCATGGGGCCTCATTTTCGACGAACGGGCGGAATGCTAGAGGCGGAGCCGCGCCGGTCAACCGGCGGGGAATGACAGTTGGATGGCACCGATGACCGAAATCGCATCCCACCGCGGCGGCGCGCTGCTGTGGCCCGAGAACAGCCGCACCGCCTTCGAGAATACCATCCGCCTGCCGGTCGAGCAGGTGGAGTTCGACATCCACCCCACCGCCGACGGCAGACTGGTGGTGATCCACGACGCCACCCTGGACCGCACCACCGACGGCACCGGCCCCGTCCACGCCCACACCCACGCCGAACTCGCCCGCCTCACGCTGAAAGGCACGCAAGCGGACCGTATCCTGCTGCTCGACGAGGTGATCGACATCTTCCTGCCCACCGCCATCAAGCTGCGCGTGGAGCTGAAGGCCGGCCCCGGCCGCGTGCCCTATCCCGGCCTGCCCGCCCAGCTGGTCCGCACCCTGGCCGCGCGCGGCGTGCTGGAGCGCAGCATCCTCACCTCCTTCCAGATCGAGACGGTCGCCGCCGCCGCCGCGCAAGCCCCGCTGCCCCTGCACGTCTTCCTCGCCACCCCCGAATTCCAGACCGATATCGGCCTCGCCGGCCTCGCCGAGCTGGCGCTGTCGCGCGGCGTGCCGATGCTCGGCATCCGCTGGAACATGCTGGATCGCCCGACACTCGATGTCCTGCGCGGCCGGGGCCTGCGCGTCGGCAGCTGGGCCACCAACGACGCGGAGGCGATCGACAGGATGCTCGACCTGGGCGTGGACGTCTTCACCTCCGACCGGCCCGACCTCGCGCTCCGCGCCCGGGCGGAGCGGCGATTGACTGCCGGCTGACGCCGCGTTAAACGTTTTTCAGAAAAACGTTTAACGCGGCGGGACATGGGAAGGAAACGCGTCACGATCAGCGACGTCGCGGCGAAGGCCGGCGTCTCGATCGCCACCGTCTCCAACGTCTTCAGCGGCAACAAGCCGGTGAACGCGGCGTTGCAGGAGCGCGTGCGCAAGGCCGCCCGCGCCCTGTCCTACGAGGTCAACCGCGCCGCCTCGCAACTGCGGTCCGGCCAGACGCGCGTGGTCGGCGTGCTGGTGCCCGATCTCGACGACGCGTTCTTCACCTCGCTCGTCTCCCAGCTCGAAATCCTCGCCCAGCGCGACGGCTACGACATCCTGGTCGGCAGCTCGCGCGACGACCCCGCGCTGGAACATTCCCGCCTGCGCGCCCTGCTCGCCTGGCGGCCCTCCGGCCTCATCGCCGTGCCCTGCTCGGACGCTGTGCCGCCGGCGCTGCTGCCGGAAATCGGCGCCCTGCCGATGGTCTTCGCCGACCGCGTGCCGCCCGAGGGCTCGGTGGTCGATACCGTGGCGATCGACAACCGCGAGGCCGGCGAGATCGCCGCGCGCTACCTGCTCTCCCTCGGCCATCGCGACATCGCCGTCGCCGCCTCGCATCTTTCCATCTCGCCGATCCGCGAGCGCGTCGCCGGCGTCGCCGCGCTGATCGGCGCGCCGCCCGCGGTGATCGAGCTCGGCGCGAATGCCGAGCGCGGGGCCGCGATCTTCGCCGAGTGGCTGGAACGCAACGCCCGCCCCACCGCGGTCATCGCGCTGACCAACGTCACCACCCTCGCCGCCCTCTCCGCCCTCGCCCGGCTGCGCATCGACATCCCCGACCCCGTCTCGCTGATCGGCTTCGACGACTATCCCTGGATGAGCGCGCGCAAGACCGGCCTCACCGCCATCCGCCAGCCCATCGCCGAACTGGCCGAGGCGGCCTGGCAGCAGCTGCGCCGCCGCATGGAGGGCGACGCCTCGCCGGTGCGCCATATCCTGCTGAAGACCAGCCTCCAGGTCCGCGATTCCGTGCTCACCCGCGGCAAGCCCCGCCGCGCCGCCCGGCCGCCGGCCCGCCCCGCCGCCCGCCAGGCCAGGGTGCACTGAGCCATGCGCGCCCTGCCGCTGCTCGCGCCGGTGCATGTGCTGATCCTCGGCGTGATCGTGCTGCCGGCGTTCTACGTCGTCTGGCTCAGCCTCAACGCCTCCAGCTTCGGCCGCGCGCCGGTCTTCGTGGGGTTGCAGAACTACATTCAGGTTTTGACCGACCCCGCCTTCCGCGCCGCGCTGCTGAACACCGTGCTGCTCGTCGTGCTCGCGGTCCATGCGGAGATGGCGATCGGCCTCGGCATGGCGCTGCTGTTCGCGAGCGGCCTGCCCTTCCGCCGCTTCCTGCTGGTCACCGTGCTCGCCCCCTACGCGGTCAGCGAAGTCACCGCCGTGGTGATGTGGCGCTTCCTGTTCGACCCCGATGCCGGCCCCGTCACGCTGGCCCTGCGCGCCCTGCATTTGCCCACGCTGGACTGGTCCTTCACCCCGTCCCACGCCCTCACCCTCATCGGCCTGCTGACCATCTGGCTGCATCTGCCCTTCACCTTCATCATCATCTACGCCGCGCGCCTCGCCATTCCCGGCGAGCTGCACGAGGCGGCGCGGGTGGACGGCGCCTCGCGCTGGCAGATCTTCCGCCGCGTCACCCTGCCGCTGCTCGCACCGGCGATCCTGATCGCCCTGCTGTTCCGCTACATCTTCGCCTTCCGCCTATTCTCCGAGGCGTGGCTGCTCACCGGCGGCGGCCCGGCGCGCTCCACCGAGGTGGTGGCGATCTATCTCTACCAGGAAGCCTTCACCTTCAACGCCTTCGGCCCGGCGGCGGCGACGGCCTGGATCATGGTCGCGGTCTCGCTGCTGCTTGCCGCCGGCTACGTGTATCTCCTGCGCCGGCAGGTGGCCGCAGATGCGCGCTGAGCGGATCGCCATTCCCCTTGGCAAGGCGCTCGCGGTGGCGGCGATCCTGCTGTGGTCGCTGTTTCCCATCGCGTTCATCGCCCTCTCCTCCCTCAAGCCGGGACAGGAGATTTTCGCGGTGCCGCCGAAATACGTCTTCACGCCGACGCTGTCGCATTACGTGGAGCTGTGGCGCGGCTGGCGCGGCTTCTTCGCCGGCCTGCTCAACAGCGTCATCGTCACCGCCGGCGCCACGCTGCTCGCGGTCGCCGCCAGCACCTGCGCGGGCTACGTCTATGCGCGCCATGGCGGGCGGCTGCTGAACGCCTCCGTCGCCGGGCTGATCGTGGTGCGGCTGATCCCGCCCATCGTCGTCACCCTGCCGCTGTTTCCCATCGTCAACGCGCTGCGGCTGAACGACACGCATGCCGTGCTCATCATTCTCTACGCCGCCTTCTTCGTCTCGCTCGGCACCGTGCTGATGCGCACCTTCATCCAGCAGATCCCGCGCGAGCTGGACGAGGCCGCCGCGATCGACGGCGCGAGCCGGCTGACCACGCTGTGGCGCATCATCGTGCCGCTGGCCCTGCCCGGCGTGCTCGCGGTGTCCGTCTTCGTCATCGTCTATTCCTGGAACGAGTTCCTGTTCGCCTTCATCTTCACCGCCACCCGCGCGAAGACCGCGCCCCTGGTGATGTCCGAGATGATCGGCTCGATCGACGGGGTGGATTGGGGCATCCTGTTCGCCGCGGCCACCGTGCAACTCGCCCCCGTGCTGCTCTTCGTGCTGTTCATGAACCGCTACCTGGTCGCCGGCCTCACCGCCGGATCGACCAAGGGATAATCAACAAGAAACCGGAGGACGCCATGACCGACCATTCCCGCTTCCGCCTGTCCCGTCGCGCCCTGCTCGCCGCCGGCGGCGCCACAATGCTTGGCGGCCACGCCGCGCGCGCCGACGGCAAGACGCTGAACGTGCTGTCGCACAAGGTGCACCAGACCGTGCTGGGCACCGGCGACGGCGACCTGATGAAGGACTGGCGCAAGGCCAACAATGCCGACATCGCCTTCACCACCTTCGATTCCAACCCGTTGCAGGACCGGCTGTTCCGCGAGGCCAGCCTCGCCGAGACCGAGTTCGGCGTCGGCTACCTGATCGACAACCGGCCGACCTCGCAGATCGCCGCCCTGTTCGAACCGTTGCAGCCGCGCCAGGACAAGTCGCCGATCGAGGATTTCGCCGATATCGCGCCCGGCCTGGTGCGGGGCATGACGATCGACGGCAAGCTGATCGGCATTCCCGTCCGCCACGCCACCCAGGGCCTGTTCTACAACGAGGCGCTGCTGGAGGAAGCCGGCATCACCGCCCCGCCCACCACGCTGGAGGAGCTGGTGGCCCAGGCGAAGAAGACCAGCTTCACCTCCAAGGCCGGCACGCCCGTGGTGGGCATGGTGCTGGCCAGCGACCTCGCGGTGTTCCCGGTCATGTTCGCCCGCGCCTTCGGCGGCGATTTCATCAGCGCCGATTTCAAGCTGGTGCCGAACCCGGCGGCGATGGAAAGCGGGCTTGAAACCCTGCGCGCGATGTTCGAGGCCGGCAGCCTGCCGCGCAGCTACGCCACCACGAAGAACGACGACCAGGTGACCTGGCTGCAACAGGGCCGCGCCGCCTTCACCGTGCTGCCCTTCGCCCGCTTCGCGCAGCTGAACGATGCCGGCCAGAGCAAGTATCCCGGCCGCATCAAGGCCATGGAATTCCCCGTCGCGGCCGCGCTGAAGGGCAAGACGCCGATGGCCGCGGTGGTCGAAGCCTGGGCCATGGCGATTCCGAAGAACGCGAAGGACAAAGACCTTGCCTGGAGCTTCATCCGCGAAGTCTCCAGCAAGCGCGTCACGCTGGGCATGGCCATCAACGGCAACGGCCCGGTGCGCGTCTCCACCTATGCCGATCCCGCCTTGCAGGCCAAGAACCCGGTGGCGGCGGTGGAGGCCAGGGCGCTGGCCAATGCGCGCGGTGCCTTCCCGCCCTTCCCCGAGGCCGCCCGCGCGCAGGCCACCTTCCTGGAGGAGGTGCAGCTCGCCGTGCTCGGCCGCAAGCCGGTGAAGGAGGCCGTCGCCGCCATCGTCACCCGCGTCAAGCCGATGATGCCCGCCTGAGCATCCGTCAAGAGAAGGACACAGACCATGCCGGATGGAACAACCCGCTTCATCGAGGAGCCGGCGCGCAGCATTCCCGTCTCCGCCGAATACGACGTGCTGGTGGTCGGCGGCGGCCCCTCCGGGCTCACCGCCGCGCTCGCCGCGGCGGAGGACGGGCTGCGCGTCGGGCTGATCGAAAGCCGCAGCTTCGTCGGCGGCAACATGACGATCGGCCTGCCCGTGCTCGGCTTCCTCGGCCAGAAGGGCAACCAGATCATCGAGGGCCTGCCGCAGAAATTCATCGACCGGCTGCGGCGCGAACGCGACGGCGCCAGCGAGCACCGGCCCTGCCCGCTGCACATGGGCATCACCCTGGTGGAGCCGGAGGCGGTGAAGACGGTGGCGCTGGAAATGCTCACCGAGGCCGGAGTCGATGTGCTGTTCTACACCTTCTTCTCGGACGCGCTGATGGATGGCGACACCATCCGCGGCGTGATCGTGGAGAGCAAGAGCGGCCGCAACGCCATCCTCGCGCGCGTGGTGATCGATTGCAGCGGCGATGCCGACGTGGCCTATCGCGCCGGCGTGCCCACGGAGAAGGGCAACGAGCAGGGCGGCATGCAGCCGCCCACCCTGATGTTCTGCCTGGCCGGCGTGGACACCGAGGCGCTGCGCATGAGCATCGCCAACGCGCCCCCGGCCGCGCGCACCTACCTCACCGACTTCATCCCCGCCGAGTATTTCGGCCAGAACCACCAGTTCATCGTGGTCGGGCTGCGCGAGCTGATGGCCAAGGCCAAGGCCGAACGCAACCTCGCCATCCCCAACGAGCGCACCATCATCATCACCGGGCTGAAGAAAGGCGAAGCCTGGATCAACATGACCCGCGTGAAGGGCACCGACGGCACCGACGCGCGCAGCCTGACCAAGGGCGAGATCGAGGGCCGCGCGCAGATCGACGACATCGTCACCTATCTGATCAACTACGTGCCCGGCTTCGAAAAGGCCTATTTCACCAAGACCGCCCCCTTCCTGGGCATTCGCGAAACCCGCCGCATCGTCGGCGAATACGTCATGACGCAGGAGGACGTGCTGGCCTGCCGGCATTTCGACGACGCCATCGCCGTGGGCAGCTACCCGATCGACATCCACCGCCCGTCGGACGATGGCTGCACGCTGATCTGGTGCGGCGATTGCTACGACATTCCCTACCGCTCGCTGGTGCCGAAGAAGATCGGCAATCTGCTGGTGGCGGGCCGCAGCATCTCCACCACGCATGAGGCGATGGGGGCGATCCGCGTCATGGCCACCTGCATGGCCATGGGCGAGGCCGCCGGCCGCGCCGCGAAAATCTCCGTGCGCGGCAACCGCGCGCCGGCGGATGTGGATATCGAGGAGCTGCGCCGCCAGCAACTCGCCAACGGCGTGTATCTGCGCAACCCCGACGGCACGCGCGCCGCGCCCGCTTCCTGAGATGGTGCGCGGCTTCATCGGCGTCGATGTCGGAACCGGCAGTGCCCGCGTGGGGATTTTCGATCTCGCGGGCGCGCTGCTGGGCACGGCGAAACGCGATATCGCGCTGTGGCGCGACGGGCCGGACATCGCCGAGCAATCCAGCGAGGATATCTGGCTGGCGATCGGCGCGGCGTCGCGCGAGGCGCTGGCCGCTTCGGGCCTGGCGCCCGCGGAGATCGGCGGCATCGGTTTCGACGCCACCTGCTCGCTGGTAGTGCTCGGCCCCGGCGGCGCGCCGCTGCCGGTGGGGCCGCATGGCGACGCGGCGCGCGACGTCATCGTGTGGATGGACCATCGCGCCACGGATCAGGCGCGGCGCATCAACGAAACCGGGCACGCCGTGCTCGCCCATGTCGGCGGCGCCGTCTCGCCGGAAATGGAAACGCCCAAGCTGCTGTGGCTGAAGGAACAGCTGCCGGAAACCTATGGCGTGGCCTGGCAGTTTTTCGACCTCGCCGACTATCTCACCTGGCGCGCCAGCTTTTCGCTCGCCCGCTCCGCCTGCAC
>CAMFLK010000033.1 GCA_945957135.1 uncultured Rhodospirillales bacterium | reverse complement strand
GGGGGTAGGTGGGGTTGGGCTCCTGGTTCAACATAAGTTCCGTTCTACCGGAACCGTGTTCTCCGATGCAACAGGAAAATGCACTGACCTCTTATTTTTCCCCTTCGGGCCGAAGGCCCATCAAACTGGGCTTTCCGCCTCACATGGTTTGCTGAGTCGGCACGCGGTTGCCTGAAGGAGCGGGGTCTGGGGCCTAAGGCCCCAGCGGGGTCGAGGGGCGGAGCCCCCGCCTTCCTTCCTTTCCTTCCTTCACCCGATCGCCAGCAGACGGATCAATCCGAGTGCGGTCAGGCCGAGGGCGATGAGGGACAGGCAGACGGTGATGGTCACGCTGGTGCCGGCGCGGGCGACGGCGCGGATGTCCACGCCGAGGCCGAGGGCGGCCATGGCGATGATGGTCAGCAGGGTGGTGAGTGTGGCGGTGGGGGCGAGGGCGGCTTCGGGGATCAGTCCGGCGGAGCGCAGTGTCATCAGGGCGAGGAAGGCGATGATGAACCAGGGCACCATGCGTTGGACGCTGGTGAACCAGCTTCGCTGGGCGTGGGTGGGTTGGGTGTGGGGGGAGAGCAGGGACAGCACCAGCACGACGGGGCCGAGCATCAGCACGCGCACCAGCTTGACCAGGGCGCCCATCTGCACGGCCACCAGGCCGATCGGGGCGGCGGCGGCGAGCACTTGGGGCACGGCATAGACGGTGAGGCCGGCGAGCACGCCGTATTGCAGTTCCGACAGGTTCAGCGGTGCCGCGAGCAGCGGCAGGCCCAGCACCACGGCCACGCCGAGCACGGCGGTGAAGGCGATGGAGGCGGCGACGTCCTTGCCTTCCGCGCCGATCACTGGGGCCACCGCGGCGATGGCGGAGTTGCCGCAGATCGAGTTGCCGCAGGCCACCAGCAGGGCGAGGTTGCGTGACAGGCCGAGGGCCCGGCCCAGCGCGTAGCTCAGCCCGATCGCCACCGCGACGACCAGGGCGATGCCCACCAGCAGTTCCCAGCCCGCCCCGGCCAGGGTTTGCGCGCTGATCGAGGCGCCGAGCAGCACCACGGCGATTTCCAGCAGGGTCTTGGCGCTGAAGCGGATGCCGGGCAGCCAGCGCGCGCCGGGGCTCCAGGCGGTGCGCACCACCGCGCCGAGCAGGATGGCGATCACCAGCGCCTCGATCCAGGCGCGGCCGAAGATATGCAGTTCGAGGCGGTCCAGCGCGATGGCGGCGGCGGAGATGGCGGCGCAGAGCAGCACGCCGGGCAGCACGTCACGAAGGAAGGCGGCGATGCGCGGCAAGGCTGGTCTCCCCGGCGGATGGTGCGTGCAGGCATAGGGCCGGTTGCCGTGCCGGGGCAATATTGACATCGACAACTTACCATCGTAAACATGCGCATGCCCACCCCCCAACCCGCCCGCCCCCAGCCCGCCCGTCCCCAACCGGGGCGGCCCTACCACCATGGCGACCTGCGCCACGCCCTGCTCGCCGAGGCGGAACGCCTGCTGGAGGCCGGCGGCGTGGCGGCGCTCACCCTGCGCGCGGTGGCGCGCGGCGCGGGGGTGACGCATGCGGCCCCGGCCAACCATTTCGGCGATCTCGCAGGCCTGCTCAGCGACCTCGCCGCCGACGGATACCGGCGCCTGGGCGCGGCGCTGGCCGGGGCGATGGCCCAGGCGCCGGCCGGCCGGCAGGCGGGGGCGATGGGCCGCGCCTATGTCGCCTTCGCCCTCGCCCATCCCGGCCTGTTCGCGCTGATGGGCCGGCCGGAACGGCTGGACCCCGCCCGTCCCGCCCTGCGCGACGCCCTGGCGCAGGCCAGGGCTGCGCTGGAGTCGCTGGTCGCGGCGCGGCCCCATGCCGGGGCGCGCACCAAACGGCGCCTGGCGGCGCAGCAGGCGGCGTTGTGGTCGCTGGTGCACGGCTACGCGGTGCTGGCGCTGGACGGCCGCTTCGCCGGCCTGCTCGCCACCCTGCCGGGCACGCCGGACGAAACCAGCTTCCTCGACGACGTGCTCGGTGCCGTCACCCTCGCGGAGACCTGAACCCCATGGGACTCGTCCAAGGCTTCCTGCCCTTCATCGTCTTCGCCCTGCTCGGCGAGCGTGCCGGCCCTTTCTGGGCCGCCGCCGCCGCCACGCTGGTCGCCGCCGGGCTGGCGTTGCGCGGCCGCGCCCAGGGCCGTTCCGCCAAGCTGCTGGAGCTTGGCACGCTGGTGCTGTTCGCGGCCCTCGCCGCCTGGTGCTGGGCCGCCGGCGGCGCCCTGCCGCTGTTCACCGCCCGCCTCGTGGTGGATGGCGGCCTGCTCGCCATCACCCTGCTGTCCCTGGCCCTCGGCCAGCCCTTCACCCTGCAATATGCCCGCGAGCAGGTGCCCGAGGCCTGGTGGACCCATCCCGGCTTCCTGCGCGTGAACCGGGTGATCACCGCCGTCTGGGCCCTCGCCTTCGCGATCATGGTCGCCGCCGACGCCGCCCCGCTGTTGATCCCCGGCTTTCCGCCCCTGGCGGCGGCCGCCGCCATCGTGGTCGCCCTGGCCGGGGCGATCGGCTTCACCATCTGGTACCCACGGGCACAGCGGGCGGCTGCGGCGAAGGGATGAAGGCAAGGCGGGGGCTCCGCCCCTCGACCCCGCTGGGGCCTAGGCCCCAGACCCCGCTACTTTTTTTCTTTCTTCGGGCCGAAGGCCCCATCGCCTTCTTCGGCAACGAAGGATTCTTGGCTTCGCCCGGGAGCCTGGATAGATCGTACCGCACCAAACGAATGGGGTCTGCGGCCTGAGGCCCCCGCCGCGACCTCTTGTCGCGGCAGCGGGTCCAGGGCAGAGCCCTGGCCTTTCTTATGGGGTCGAGGGGCGGAGCCCCCGCCTTCCTTACCGCCCCGCCGTACGCGCCCGGCGCGGTGGGGGAGCGGGCCGGGGCGGGTAGTAGTCCGCGAGGAATTGGCGCACGCGGGGGGAGTTCGTCAGCACGTCGTGGCCGGCGGCAATGAGCGCATCGGTGTCGGCGTCGGTCAGGGTGAGGGTGGTGGGCACGCGCATCAGGCGGGCGCGGCGGTCGGGGTTGGTGTCGTCGTCGAAGCCGAGGCGGATGATGGTGCCGTCCACGTCGTCGCAGGCGGTGCCGTCGATGCTGGGGCCGCGTTCGCAGCGCGCGGTGCGGATCGCGTCGAGCATGGCGTGGAGTTGGCCGTCCACGGCGATCATCGTGTCGAAGTTGAGGCGGCCGATCTGGGCGCCGCTGACCAGGCCGATCACCGAGAACAGCCCGCCGACGGCGCGGCGCTGGGAGACTTCGTCGTCGCGGCCGGCCTGGCCGTCCACGCTGAGGATGAGGATGCGGCGGATGCGGGCCAGGCCGTATTCGCCCGGGGCTCTGGGGATGCGGCCGAAGCCCTCCATGGCCGCGCCGACGCCGCGCATGCCGAGATTGTCGGCCACGCCGCCGTCGGTGAGGTGGACGTAGCGCATCGAGTCGGCGTCGAGGTAGCGGGCCGCCACATTGGCCTGGGCGCCGAGGCGGGAGACCGGGTTCTGCCGGTCCTGCTCGCTGACCGCGCGCAGCCAGCCGGGCGAGCGGCCGGCGCAGGCGGTGGCGCGGTTGGTCAGCGTGATGGGCGAGAACAGGCCGGGGAAGGCGGCGGAGGCGGCGACGGCGCTGGCGATGGGCAACTGGTCGAGGTCGGCGCAGAGCAGGTCGAACACTTCCTGGGTGAACAGGAAGGGGGTTCCGGTGCTGATTTCGGTGGCGCCGATGCCGATCAGCGGGCGGCCGTTGCGTTTCAGCGCCGCGAAATCGGCACCCTGGAACATGGTGCGGTCATAGACCTGGGCCATGTAGTCGTTGGTTCCGACATCGGGGTTGAGCAGCCAGCCCCAGTTCCACGGCAGCAGGTAGATGCCCCAGACATTGGCGTTGGTGTTGCGGCGCAGGAAGTCCGGCTCGAAGCGGGTGAAGGTGGCTTCGCGGTGCAGGCCGTAATAGGCGGCGGTGAAGCTGCCCCCGGAGATGGCGGAGATGGCGTCCACCTGGTCGAGCAGGCGGCGGGGGCCTTGGGCGGTGGGCACCTGCATTTCGCGCATGGCTTCCAGCGCGCCATAGGCGAAGGCGGAGGAGCGTTTGCCGCCGCCCGAGAAGGCGACGAGCACCAGCAGGTCCGGCGTGTCGTCCGAGGTGTCGAGATTGCCCAGCCGGTAGCCGCCCTGGGAGATGGTGGGGCTGTCCGGCGGGTTGAGCTGGGCGGGCGCGAGGGCGGTGGTGTCGGGCACCACGAAGGAGACGCAGCCGCCCAGCAGCAGGAGAAGCAGCAGAAAGGGTGCGCGCCGCGCCGTGAACATCCGTGAGCGTCCTATTTGGGCTGCGCGAACATCTCCGGGCGGGGCGCGGCGCACAAGATCAGGCCGCCTTGGGGTAGTCGGTGTAGCCCTGCGGGCCTTGCGAGTACCAGGTGGCGGGGTTGCCCTCGTTGAGGCCGAGCCCCTCGGCGAAGCGGCGCGGCAGGTCGGGGTTGGCGAGGAAGGGGCGGCCGAAGGCGATGGCGTCGGCTTGCCCGGCATCGAGTGCGGCCTGGGCGCGGGGCTGGTCGTAGTCGGAGTTGAGCACCAGGGGGCCGGCGAAGGCCTGGCGGATCAGGGGCGCGACGGCGGGGACTTCGGCCTTGCCGAAGGTGCCGTCGAAGCCCGGTTCGCGCAGTTCGAGGAAGGCGATGCCGAGGGTGGAGAGCATCGCGGCGGCGGCGGGGAACAGCAGGGCGGGCTGGCTGTCGTTGGCGCCCTGGCTGTCGCCGTTGGGGGAGAGGCGCACGCTGACCCGGCCGGCGCCGATTTCGTCCACCAGGGCCTGGGTGGCTTCGCGCAGCAGGCGGATGCGGTTCTCGATGGGGCCGCCATAGGCGTCGGTACGGAAGTTGGAGTTGTCGCGCAGGAACTGGTCGATCAGGTAGCCATTGGCGGCGTGTAGCTGCACCCCGTCGAACCCGGCCTGCATGGCGTGGGCGGCGGCGCGGCGGTAGTCGTCGAGCAGGGCGGGGATTTCGTCGGCGCGCAGGGCGCGGGCGGGTTCGTAGGGCGCGCGGCCGGCATAGGTATGGGCGTTGCCGGGGCCGGTGGTGACGGAGGCGGAGACGGGGGCCGCGCCGCCGAGGAAGCTGGGGTGGACCAGGCGGCCCATGTGCCAGAGCTGCGCGACGATGCGCCCGCCGGCGGCGTGGACGGCTTCGGTGACGGTTTGCCAGCCGCGCGCCTGCTCGGCGGTCCACAGGCCCGGCGCGTAGGGCCAGCCGGTGCCCTGCCGGCTGATGCCGGTGGCCTCGCTGATGATCAGCCCGGCGCCGGCGCGCTGGGCGTAGTATTCGGCCATGATCGGGGTGGGGACGTGCTCGCGCGTGGCGCGGCCGCGGGTGAGCGGGGCCATCAGGATGCGGTTGGGGGCGGCGATGTCGCCCAGCCGGATGGGATCGAACAGCGACGGCATGGTGGGGCCTTTCGTTTCGCGCCACCCCGGGTGGGTGCCACGGATAGTGCAGTGCAACATTGGCGCGCGCGGCCGGAGTGCAAGCCTTGCGTCCAGCCGGCGGTGACGAAGCCGTTCATTGACAAAATCCGGGCCGGCGCGACGATCGCTGGCCGCAACTCAGGCAGGGCGCAGCCATGGCGATCTCGCCGGATCCGGACAATGTCCAGCAGCGGCTGCGCAAGACCCGCATCGGGCAGGACCTGCTGGCGCGCATCCAGGAGCAGGACGGCGCGATGGCGCTGTGGCAAGGGGCGATGCGCCAGCCCGTGGTGATCGAGATGAACGCCGATTTCCCCGGCGGCAGCGGCGCGGCGCGGCTTGTGGTGCTGGGCGAATATTTGCGCGAGGTGGCGGTGGAGGCCGATTCGCTCGGCACGCTGGCGACGGCGCTGGTGGCGCAGGCCTCCGCCGTGGCGCAGCCGGCGAGCAAGGAGGCGCTGTTCGGGCCGGACGACCGGCTGGACATCGCCAAATCCGCCTATACCGGCACCTATCTGTTCGGCGAGCTGACCGCGGCGACTATCGCGCGGCTGAGCGAGGCGCGGGTGGCGGCGGGCGGCGGGATGGCAGCTCCGGTCTATAAGATCTGGGCCGATCACCCGATCGAGCGCTGCGTGTTCCAGTCCGTGCGCACCACCAAATGCGATGCCGGCCGCGCCGCTTTCGCCGCCTGGGGCGAAGGCATCGTGTGGGCGGTGGCGGATACCGGCATCGACGGCGCCCACCCGCATTTCGCCACGCATGGCACGCTGAAGCTGCCCGGCGGGCTGCGCCATGTCGATTTCACCCAGACCTGGCCGACCGACGCGGCGGCCGAGGCGGCGGCGTTGCAGGACACGGACGGGCACGGCACCCATGTGGCCGGCATCGTCGCCGGCGAGACGCCGTTCGACCCGGCGGCGCCGGCGGCGATCGCGCGCGAGGTGCTGGACGGCAACGGCGATCCGCAGCCGGTGACCGACCACGCCAGCGTGGCGCTGACCGGCATGGCGCCGCGGGCCAGGCTGCTGAGCCTGAAGGTGCTGCAGACCGGGCGGTCCGGCGCGGTCAGCACGCTGCTCGCGGCGATCGGCTACATCCAGACGCAGAACGACAATGGCCGCAACCTGCGCATCCACGGCGTGAACATGAGCCTCGGCTACCTGTTCAACCCCGAATGGTACGCCGCCGGCGCCAGCCCGCTCTGCGTGGAGGTGGACCGGCTGGTGCGCAGCGGGGTGATGGTGGTGGTGGCCGCGGGGAATGGCGGCTACGGCTCGGGCGTCACCTATGTCGGCGGGCGCGAGCGCATGGTGCTCGGCGGCACCATCAACGATCCCGGCAACGCGGCGCTGGCGCTGACGGTGGGGTCCACCCACCGGGAGAAGCCGCACACCTACGGCGTGTCCTATTTCTCGGCCAAGGGGCCGACGGCGGATGGCCGCGCGAAGCCCGACCTCGTGGCGCCGGGCGAGCGCATCGTCTCCTGCGCGCTGGGTGGCGGGTTTCGCGAGGATTCGGGCACCAGCATGGCCGCGCCGCACGTCTCGGGTGCCGCGGCGGCGTTCCTGTCGGTGCGCGGCGAATTCGTCGGCCAACCGGAGCGGTTGAAATCGATCCTGACCCAATCCGCCACCGATCTCGGCCGCCGTCCCGATTTCCAGGGCGGGGGATTGATCTACCTGTGGCGCGCGGTGCATTCGGTATTATCCTGGCGCTGCCCCGGTATGCCTCTTCCATCGCTGGGCAGCGCCAGTATCGCGCGCCGGGTTGGCCGGCGGCGGCGCGCATAACAATCATGAGGCCCCCATGACCACGCTCGGCCCGTCCCCCTTCGCCTGGCTGGAATTCGACGCGACCGGCGCGCTGGCCGGCGACGGCGCCGCGCCGCTCGCCGCCATCGTGGCCGATCCGGCGATCACCGACCTGGTGGTGATGTCGCATGGCTGGAAGAACGACCGCACCGACGCGACGGCGTTGTATGGCGGGCTGTGGCAGCACGCGCGGGCCGCGCTGAAGCGGCTCAACCCGGTGAGCATCGCGGTGGCCGGGGTGCTGTGGCCGGCCAAGGCATACCAGACGGATTTCGACGACGCGGCGATGGCCACCAGCGCCGACGGCACCACGCTCGGCACCGGCAAGGCGGCGCCGGTGCGCGACCTGACGGAGGCCGAGCTCCAGGCGGCGCTGGGCGAATTCGCCTCCCTGTTCCCTGGCGCCGACGTCGCGGCATTGGCCCAGGCGGCCGGCCGGGCGCAGGCGGGGCTGAACGATGCCAGCGCCCGCGCGGTGTTCCGCGCCGCCACCGCCATCGCCCGGCCCGATACGGGCAGCGCCGACCCCGAGCTCGCCGCCGCGGCCGACCCTTTCGTGAATGTGGACAGCGCCCAGGCCAAGCTGGCCAGCCTGTCCGACCCGCCGCTCGCCCGGCCGGTGGAGGGCGGCACGCAGGGGCTGGCCGACGTGGTCGGCGGGCTGATCAGCGGCCCGCGCGCCGCCATCGCCCGCTTCCTCAACCAGCTCACCTATTACGAAATGAAGCAGCGCGCCGGGGTGGTGGGAGACGCGCTGGGCCGGACGGTGCTACCGGGGCTGAAGCCGCGCGCCGGGCTGCGGCTGCACCTGGTGGGGCACAGCTTCGGCGGACGGCTGGTCTCCGCCGCCGCCGCCGCGCTGCCGGCCACGTCCAGCTTCCGCTTCCAGAGCCTGACCCTGTTGCAGGCGGCCTTCTCGCAGAACGGCTTCGCGGCCGGCGGTGCGTTCGAGCGGTTCGCGGCGCGGCCGGTGGGGCCGATCAGCATCACCCACACCCATAACGACCGCGCCTGCACCTTCTGGTATCCGCTGGCCTCGCGCCTGTCCGACGACATCGCCAAGGCGCTGGGCGATGCCACCGATCCCTACGGCGCGATGGGCGCCAACGGGCCGCAGCACATGCCCCAGGCGATGCTGGCCGCAGAATGCACCGACACGAATTTCGCGCCGAGGCCCGGCCTGCTCAACCGGTTCCTGGCGGATTCCTACGTCGTCGCCACGGACACCACCGACGCCCACAACAACGTCGCCACCGCCGCCACCGGCAAGCTGCTGGCGGCGACGATGGAGGCGTAGCGAGTCTTCTCAGCGACGGCGGCGGCGGATGAAGCCGATGCCGCCCAACCCCATGCCCAGCAGCGCCAGGCTGGCCGGCTCCGGCACGGCGGAGGCGGGGATCACGCCGGCGATCGGGTCGTTGGAGCAGTCGCCGGTGCCCCAGAACACGGCGAGGTCGCCGGCCAGGGCGGGGTTGCTGACGGTGACCAGCAGGAAGGTGCCGCCATCCAGCAGCGTGGCGGAGCCGATCAGCGTGCCGCTGGCGATGGCCACGTCGGCCATCAGGGCGTCCGCGTCGGTGCAGGCCGGGCCGGCGCCGCCGCAGGTCTCCCACTTGCCGCCATACTGGAAGCCGCCGCGATTGCCCCAGATGTCCTGCGAGGTGAGCCAGGAGGACACGGCATACAGGCCGATCGCCTGGCCGCCGCCGCCCAGCGCGATGCCGTAGTCGTAGCTCGCCCCGCCATTGGTGGAGAGCGCGATGTCCGCGACATGGGCGCAGGTGGCGCCGAAGCAGTCGCCGGTGGCGAGGCTGCCGCTGTTGAGATAGCTGGCGGTGAAGGTGGTGTTGATCAGCAGGTCGAGCGAACCGCCGTTATGGGTGGCGACGATCGAGGTGGTGCCGAAGGGCGGGTTGCTGCCGATCTCCGGCGCGAAGTTGCCGCTGTTGCTCAGCATCGACCAGTTCTCGGCCTGCTGGGCCTTGGTGATGGTGACGGTGCCGGCGAAGGCGGTGCCGCTGGCGGCGACCAGGGCGGCCGCGCCGGCGGCCAGGCTCAAAAGACGGCGCATGGTGAATTCCTTTCCAGGCAATGGCGCTTCGGCGGCGGGTCGGCGTGCCGGAATTCTTGCGAATTGCAACACGCCCCGATGATGACGCAAGTCTCATGCCATGAGCGCATCGCCTGGATTCAGAACGTCATCGCGTGATTTCGTCCGGATTGAGGCATGGATTTCAATCTTGAGTTGCAAAATTCTGCCGCCCGAACCCGGTGACAGGAAGAACGCGACTCATTTCGCGAGCGAAGTCAGCCGGGATAGGGACCCAGCACGGCGGCGAAGCGCCGCACCGCGGCCTCGCCGAACGCGTTGGGCAGCAGGCCGGGCGCGCGATCATGCACCGTCACCCCCATGCGCGCCGCCACCAGCCGCTTGCCGTAGCACACCAGATGCTCCACGGACTGCATGACGAACACGATCGAGGGCAGGATATGGGCGTAGAGCCGCTCGGCCTCCGCCGCGTCGCCCCGGCGCATGGCGTGGTAGATCGCCACCTGCACCTCGAAACTGTCCGGCGCCGGGATCAGCCCGGCGCAGCCGGCGCGCAGATTGTCCGGCAGTTCCAGCCCGCCGCGGCCGTTGAACACCGCGAGCTTGCCCGCCGTTTCCTCCACCACCCGCGCGATCAGCGTGGCCGGCCCCTCGCCCTTGAGCAGGGTGAAATTGGCGCAGCGGCGGGCGAGTTCGGCGATCCCCGTGGGCGACAGGCCGAGGCCGATCAGCTCCGGCGCGTTCTGGATCGCCGCCGGCACCGGCAGGCGCTCGATCACCCGGCTGAAGAAATCGAGCAGCGCGGGCTCGGCCATGCCGGGGATGCGCGGCGGCTGCAGGATCACCCAGGCCGCCCCGTTGGCGGCGGCGTGGCGCGCGGCCTCGACCTGCTCCTCCGGCGTGGCGCCGAAGATGGTCACGGCGAGCGGCAGCCGGCCCGCGAGGTCTTCCGCCGCCCATTCCACCACGTTGCGGCGCTCGGCGGGCGACAGCTTGGCCACCTCGGTGGCCAGCCCCAGCACGGCCAGCCCGTGCCCGCCGCCGGCGACGCAGATCTCCACCTGGCGGCGCATCAGCGCGCGGTCCAGCCGGTCGTCGGCCGTGAAGAAGGCGTAGAGGATCGGCCAGATGCCGTGGGGTGACGTTTCCATGCCCTGCCGCTACGCGCGGGCCGTGGCCGCGTCAATCGGGGGCGATTCCGCTTTCGCCGATCCCGCGCTACTCTGCGCGCGCATGCCGCTCGATCTGCCCAATCTCCTGACCGTCTCGCGCATCGCGGCGATTCCGCTGCTGGTGCTGCTCGCCGCCCTGCGCGTGCCCTGGGCCGATCTGGGCGCCTGCCTGGTGTTCTCCGCCGCCGCCATCACCGATTATTTCGACGGCAAGCTGGCGCGCGACCGCCGCCAGACCTCCGATTTCGGCCGCATGCTCGACCCGATCGCCGACAAGCTGCTGGTCGGCGCGGTGCTGATGATGCTGCTGGGCACCGCGCGGCTGTCCGCGCTGGGGCTGTATCCCGCCATCATCATCATGCTGCGGGAAATCCTGGTCAGCGGGCTGCGCGAATACCTCGCCAGCGTGCGCGTGCGCCTGCCGGTGACGCGGCTGGCGAAATGGAAGACGGGCTTCCAGATGGGCGCCCTGGGCACGCTGCTGGCCGGCGACGAGACGGCGGCGCTGATCGGCCTGCCTTGGCTGCCGGCCTCAGCGATCGGCGAGGCCATGCTGTGGGTGGCCGCGGCCCTCACGCTGGTGACGGGCTGGGACTATCTCACCGCCGGGCTGCGCCACGTGTCGGCCGCGCCCGACGCGCTGCGCAAGTAGCGGCATGGCCGCGCCCGCCCTGTTCGGCGTGGCGGGCTGGTCCGGCAGCGGCAAGACCACGCTGCTGGGGGCGATGATTCCGCATTTCACCGCGCGCGGCCTGCGCGTCGCCACCGTCAAGCACGCCCATCACGGCTTCGATCTCGACCAGCCGGGCAAGGACAGCTGGCGCCACCGCGCGGCCGGCGCGGGGCAGGTGCTGATCGCCTCCGCCCGCCGCTGGGCGCTGCTGCACGAATCCCCGCCGGACGCGCCGGAGCCCGGATTGTCCGAACTGCTGCGCCATCTCGCCCCGTGCGACCTGGTGCTGGTGGAGGGGTTCAAGACCGACGCCCATCCCAAGATCGAAATCCATCGCCCCGCCACCGGCCACGCGCCGCTCTGGCCCGGCCGGGCGGACATCGTGGCGGTGGCCAGCGACGCGGCGCTGCCCGGCTGCGACCGTCCGGTGCTGCCGCTTGATGATTCCGGGCTGGTGGCGCGATGGGTGATGGCGCATCTCGCCACCACGCTGCGTTGCAGCGAGGGCCTTGAGCCGCCGCCCGGCCAGCGGCATGTTACGTCCCTGCCGGACGGCGCGGCCTGACGGTCTGTCGAGAGGACGATCCTGCCCCCATGCGTCATACCCTCCGCCTGCGCGCCGTGCTTCCGCTGACCTGCCTGCTGCTGGCCGGCTGCGAAGGGTTCGGCTCGTTCATCGACGACACCCATACCTTCACCGCCAACGCCAACCGCCCGCCGGCCGAGGGGCCGAACCAGAAGCGCATCGTCGGCGAGCAGGTCGATCTGCCGCCGCTGCAATCGGAGCCGGGCAATATGTGGCCCAGCACCCCGCCGCCGTCGAAGACGCTGTACGACCTGCTGCAGGCGGACCAGCCCTCGGTGGTGGACGGCCCGACCTCGGTGCCCAGCACGCCGCCGCCGCGCGGCAGCTCCGCCATGCCCCTGCCATTCAATCCGGCCGCCACCCAGCCGCGCATCGATCCGGTGGCGCCCTCGCGCACGCCGGCGCCGCCCGTCGTGCCGCCGCCGGTCAACCTCACCCCCAGCGCGCCGCCCGTCAGCCGGGTGCTCACCACGCCGATGGGGCCGGCCACCACCAGCATCGGCGCCAACGGCATCGAGACCTACACCCTGCCCAACGGCCAGACCGGCACGGTGATCCAGAACGGCAACGGCACCTCCACGATGATCGGCTCGGACGGGCGGATGATCACCGTGCCCAACTCGCGCTGAATGCGAATCCTCTATTTCGCCTGGCTGCGCGAACGCGTCGGCACGGCGGAGGAGGAGGTCGCGCTGCCGGCCGAAATCGCCACCGTGGGCCAGCTGCGCGCCTGGCTGGCCGGCCGCGGCCCCGGCCATGCGGCCGCCTTCGCCCTGCCCGGCGTGGTGCGCTGCGCCGTGGACCAGGAATTCGCCGGCCCCGAGCGGTCCCTGGCAGGCGTGCGGGAAGTGGCGTTCTTCCCGCCGGTCACCGGCGGATAAGGAGAGAGCGGATGATCACCATCCGCGTGCAGGACACGGATTTCGACCTCGGCGCGGAACTCGCGGCGCTCACCGCGGGCCGCACGGATATCGGCGGCATCGGCTGCTTCGTCGGCACCGTCCGGGCGGACCCCGCGCCCAACCCGGTCACCGCCCTGATGCTGGAACACTATCCCGGCATGACCGAGGCGGCGATGCGCGCCATCGCCGAACAGGCCGCCGCGCGCTGGAGCCTGCTCGGCTGCACCCTGGTCCACCGCGTCGGCACGCTGGCGCGCGGCGCCAATATCGTGCTGGTGCTGGCCGCCGCCGCCCACCGCCAGGCGGCGCTGGACGCCACCGGCTTCCTGATCGACTGGCTGAAGACCCGTGCGCCCTTCTGGAAGAAGGAGCGCTTCGCCGATGGCGGCGAAGCCTGGGTGGAGGCCCGTGCCGCCGATGACGCGGCGGCGTCGCGCTGGGTGTAACATCCACCCCCCAGCCGGGTCGTCCAGGCAACCCAAGCCGAGGAGTCCGCCATGAAGCCGCTCTTCCCCCTGTTCGCCGCCCTGGCGCTGGCCTGGGCCCATGGCGCGTCCGCGCAGGAGCTGATGCGCGTCGCCCCCGCCCCGGCCAGCGACCTGGCCGCCACGCCGGGCCTGCAAACCACCATCTTCGCCGGCGGCTGCTTCTGGGGCATCCAGGGCGTGTTCCAGCACGTGAAGGGCGTGACCCGCGCGGTGTCCGGCTATGCCGGCGGCACCATGCCCAACCCGGACTACGAATCGGTCAGCCGCGGCCGCACCGGCCACGCCGAATCGGTGGAAGTGACCTTCGACCCGCAGCAGGTCAGCTACGGCACGCTGCTGCAGATCTTCTTCTCCGTGGCGCTCGACCCCACCCAGATCGACCGCCAGGGGCCGGACCACGGCACCCAGTACCGCTCCGCCCTGTTCGTGGCCAACCCTGACCAGGCGCGGATCGCCCAGGCCTATATCGCCCAGCTCGACGCCGCCCATCTGTTCCGCCGCCCCATCGCCACCACGGTGGGCACCGCCCCGACCTTCTACCCGGCCGAGGACTACCACCAGGACTACCTGACGCTGAATCCGACCCAGCCCTATATCGCCATCAACGACATCCCCAAGGTGGAGGGGGTGCGGAAGCTGTTTCCCTTCTACTGGCGGGCGCAGCCGGTGCTGATCGGAGGGTAGGGAGGAAGAAAGCGCTTCTTTTTTGAAAAAAAGAAGCAAAAAACCGAAGTGGCCGGGCGCTTGTCCCGGCCATCCACGGCGTAAAACAGAAAGAAAGAATGTTCTTTTTTGAAAAAAAGAACCAAAAAACTTTTTATATATTGAGTCCGTGCGTCGGTGCGGGCCGTACGTACACACCAAACGAGTAAAGTCTTTTTGTTTCTTTTTCTTCAGAAAAAGAAGACCCTTTCTCCCTTCCTTCCTGTCTCCTACGCTCCGCTCCCGTCACGCAAGGAGCACCCCATGGCAGCCACACGACCCATCACCCAGGAAGACATCTGGCTGATGCAGCGGGTGGGGCCGCCGGTGGTGAGTCCGGACCGGCGCTGGCTGGTCTCCTCCGTCCTCGTCCCGTCCTACGACACGGCGCAGGACGTCGCCGATCTCTGGCTGATCGCCGCCGATGGCAGCGTGGCGCCGCGCGCCTTGACCGAGGGGCCGGGCGTGAAATTCGGCCCCGCCTGGTCGCCGGACGGCGCGCGCCTGGCCTTCGTGATGAAGGGGCCGGGCGACAGCGCGGCGCAGCTCTATGTGCTGGCCCTTTCCGGCGGGGCGCCACGCCGGCTGACCGAGTGGCCGAGCGGCGTGCGCCTGCCGCGCTGGCGGCCGGACGGTCAGGCGCTGCTGTTCGAGGCGGCGGAGGCGCCGGTTGCTCCCCCGAGCAAATCGCCCGCCCGCATCTACGATGCCATGCCCGTGCGCTTCTGGAACAAATGGCTGGACGGGTTGCGCCCGCATCCGTTCGTGCTGGAGTTGCGTGAGGGGGCGGCGCCGCGCGACCTGCTTTCCGGCACCGCGTTCGCCGCGAGCCCCGGCTTCCGCGGCCTGTTCCGCACCACCGAGCGCGACACGATCGAATCCCTCCAGGCGCAATGGACGCCCGACGGCGACGCCATCGTCTTCGCCGCCCAGGCCAATGCCGACCAGATGATGCACAGCGAGGTGTGGACCGGCCTGTATCGCCTGGGCCTCGCCGGCGGCGAGCCGGAACGGCTGACCCCGCAGGGCGAGAGCTACGCCCAGCCGCAATTCAGCCCCACGGGCGATGCGCTGTATGCGCTGCGCCGGCGCTGGGGCACGGACTACGTCGGCAACCGCCTCGCCCGCCTGTCCTGGCCGGACGCGGCACCCACCATCCTCACCGGGCAGTGGGACCGGATCATCGACGGGTTCGCCGTTTCCCCGGATGGCCGGACCATCCTGCTCGATGCCGCCGATGACGGGTTGCAGCGGGTGTTCCAGTTATCGGTTTCCGGCGGCATGCCGCAGCCGGTGGCGACGCCCGAGCGCGGGGCGTACCGCACCCTGCTGCCGGTGGAGGGTGGGCTGGTGGCGATCCATGAATCCGCCATCCAGCCGCCGGAGATCGTGCGGCTGGGCAGCCCGCCCGTGCCGCTGACCCGCTTCAACGCCGATATTCTCGCGGATGTCGATGCGCCGGAGCCGATCCATTTCCGCTTCACCGCCAGCAACGGCAAGCGCATCCACAATGTGCTGTTCCGCCCGGCGGGGTTCGATCCGGCCAAGAAGTATCCGGTGATCACGCTGATCCATGGCGGCCCGGCCTCGATGAGCACCGATGCCTTCACCTACACCGCCTTCTGGTTCCACCCGCATCTGCTGGCCTCGGCCGGCTATGTGGTGGTGATGACCAACTACACCGGCTCCATCGGCTTCGGCGAGGAATTCGCCGCGGCGGTGGAGCGCGACGTGCTGCGCGGCCCGGCGCAAGAGATTCTGGAGGCGATCGAGGAGGCGGGGCGGCAGTTCGACTTCATCGACCTCACCCGCCAGGCGGCGGTGGGCGGCAGCTATGGCGGGTATTTCGTCAACTGGCTCAACGGGCACACGCGCCAGTTCAAATGCCTCGTCTGTCATGTCGGCCCGTTCAACAACGAGTCGCAATACGGCACCAACGATGGCGGGCTGGAACGCGAGCGGCGGATGGGCGGGCCGATCTGGGAGGGTGGCGGGCAATGGATGGACCAGAGCCCGATGCGCTACGTGCAGCATTTCGCGACCCCCATGCTGGTCTCCCACGGCGAGCGCGATTTCCGCGTGCCGCTGAACGAAGGGCTGGCCAATTTCAAGCTGCTGCAGCGGAAGGGCATTCCCTCGCGCCTGATCGTGTTCCCCGACGAGGGGCACATGATCGGCAATGGCGAGAACGCGCGTCTGTATTGGAGCGAGGTGAAGGCGTGGCTGGCGCGGTTTCTTTAGGCCCGGGCGCCCGACCTTCGCGAGGGTGGCGTCGTGCCCCGCGCGGCGCCTTTGCGGTGGAAGGCCAAGCCGAGGAAGCGGCCCCTCTCAGCCAACCAAGGAAACGGGAAAGGGCTCATTTCTCCTCACTCTTCGCATGTCGGCGCTGGCTTCGTTGCGTCTGGCGCTGTCAAGGCTCTTGAGCAAGCATGCCCAGGACAGCGCCAGACGCAACGCAAGCACAATCGAACAAGCGAAGGAGCCCGCCCTGCAATCAGGCGGTAAGGAAGCCGAGCCGGTCGGCTTCCAGCACCGCGCAGGTCAGCATGCCCCCCAGCACCGCGCCGGTGTCGATGCCGATGCGGTTGGGCCTGATCGCCGGCGCGCGCACCGGGGTATGGCCGTGCACCACCACCTTCTCATGCGGCTCGGTCCAGGACAGGAAGGGCTCGCGGATCCAGATGAGATCGTCCGGGTCCTGCGCGGCGATCGCGATGCCCGGGCGGATGCCGGCATGCACGAACAGGTAGCCGCCGGCCTGGTGGCTGCGCGCCAGCCCGCGCAGCCAGGCGAGCGCGGCAGGGGGGATCAGCCCGGCCCAGGCGGCGGGGTCGGTGCGCGGCGGCACCTTCCAGCTCGCCAGCGCGGCGACGCCCCCATTCTCCAGCCACACCTGCGCGGCCCGGCGATCGCCCGCCAGGGCCGCCAGCATCAGCGCCTCGTGGTTGCCCATCAACTGCAAGGCGCGGGCACCGGGCACGGGCGCCCCGGCCCGCAGCATCTCCACCACCCCGGCGCTGTCCGGCCCGCGATCGACGTAGTCGCCGAGATGCAGCACCAGCGCGTCCGCCACCGGCCGGGCGGCGAGGTCGGCGGCGATCTGGGCGTGCATGTCCGCGAGCTGGTCGCGGCAGCCATGGACGTCGCCGATCGCGTAGATGCGGCTTCCGGCGGGAAGGCTGGCGGGTGCTAAGCTCGAAGTAACCATCCTGCCGCACCTTACCGCCGGGAGCGTGGGGGTTCGAGAGCCCCGGCTCATGGCAGGAAGGATTCCTGATGCAGGCTGGCGGCGCCATCACTCTGCGCCAGACCGCGGTGCGGCTGGTCCCGGGCAGGGGCGGCACGCTGGCGCCGCTGTTCCACGAACTGCTCGACGGCCGCGCGGAGGACGACCCGTTCCTCGCCCGCCACCGCGCCGAGGCCGCGGATCGCGCCCTGCTCGCCCGCCTGTCCCGCGCGCTGGGCACCGGCGGGCCGCTCGACGCGGCGGGGCCGGTGCGGCTGCATGTGAATCTCGGCCTTGCCACGCTGGGTGGCGAGCCTTTCGCCGCCTTCGCCGCCGCCTGCCGCCGCCTGGGGGCCGCGCCCGGTGTGGAAGTGCCGCTGCTGGAATGCTGCGCCGCGCCCGAGTCTTTCCAGGCGGCGCGGATCGGCCTCGGGGAATGGGGGCTGCCGGTTTCGGTGGACGCGATCGGCGCCCCGGCCCTGGCGCTGCTGGAGGCGGACGTGCTGGTGCCCTGCCTCGATGCCGCGCTGTTCAAGCTCAGCTGGTCGCCGGCGCTGGAGGCGCTGCCGCTGCCCGACCCGGCCCGGCTGGTGCTGTGCGGGGCGGACAGCGAGGCGGCGCTGCGCTGGGGGCTGGCGCGCGGCATCAGCCGCTTCCAGGGGCGCCACGCCGATTCCATCCTGGCCGCCGCGCGGATGCTGTCCTGTCCGCATGCCGGGGGCTGCGCCCTGGCCCAGTGTCGGGAGCGGGCCAGCGCGCTCGCCGCCGGCGGTCGCGCCGCCTGCCTCGACCCCGCCCGGCTCGACGCATGATATCCGACGACGCGGCCCGGCTGGAAACGCTGCTCGGCGAGGCGGTGGCCGCGGGCATCGGGCGCGAGGCGCTGCTGCTGCGCCTGTCCGCCCTGCCGCGCGACCGCGCCCTGCCGCATCATCTGCGCCTGGCGCGCGAGGCGGTGCAGCCGCTGCTGAATGCCGACCGCGCCCGGCAATTCGTGCTGCCCAACACCGACCTCGTCACCATCTGGCGCGGCCCGGCCGAGGCGGCGGTGCGTGCCAGCCTGGACGCGGTGGCGCGGCTGTTCGAAGCCGACCCCGCGGTGCCCGACCCCGTCTCCCTCGCCCGGCTGCTGCGCCTGCCGCGCGACGCCGCCCTGCTGCGCGGCCATGTCGCGGACAGCCGCGCGCCGGCCATCCAGGCCCCGCCCAGCCGCACCGGCAGCGTGAAGCTGGACGAGGCCGGTCTCGCCACGCTGGAATCCGCCCTCGCCCAGGCCGACATGTCCCGCTTCGCCCGCCGCCGCCCGATCTGCGAATGGACGGGCGAGGCGCTGCGGACGCGCTGGGAGGAACGCCATGTCAGCGTGCCCGAGCTGAACGCCACCCTGCTCGCCGACCACGATTGGCAGGCCGATCCCTGGCTGTTCCGCCGCCTGCGCCGCACGCTGGACCGAAGGCTGCTGGCCCTGCTCGCCGCCCAGGGCGAGCTGGCCGAGGCCGGGCCGTTCCTGCTGCGCCTCGCCGCCGCCTCCGTCAGTTCGCCCGCCTTCCTGCGCTTCGACGCCGCCCTGCCGTTGCGGCTGCGCGGCGAGGTGGCGATCGGCTTCGAGCTCGCGGACCTGCTGGCCGACCCCGCCGCCTTCACCTTCGCCCGCGACTTCGCCGCGGCGCGGGACTACCGCACCGTGCTGTGGGGCATCGCGCCCGGCCTGGCGAAGCTGGTCTCGGCCGACCGCGCGGGGGTGGATCTGCTTGCCATCCCCTGGTCACCGGAACTGCGCCTGCCCGATCCCGGCCGCACCCTGCTGGAAGGGGTGGACAGCCACGCCGCCTTCGCCTGGGGGCAGGGGCGGGAGTGGGGCTGTTCATGGGCGGGCGGATCAGGGGGTAGAAAGCAAGAAAGGATGTTCTTTTTTGAAAAAAAGAACCAAAAAACTTCTATCTATTGATTCTGTGCGTCGGCACTGCCGCGCGAAGAATAACGAGCAAAGTCTTTTTGCTTCTTTTTCTTCAGAAAAAGAAGACCCTTCCTTTCTTCACCCCCGCGGATGGGTCCGCCGCCACACCTCCATCAGCTGCGCCGTGTCCACCGCCGTGTAGCGCTGGGTGGTGGACAGGCTGGCATGGCCGAGCAGGTCCTGGATGGCCCGCAGATCGGCGCCATTGGCCAGCAGGTGGGTGGCGAAGGAATGGCGCAGGGCGTGCGGTGTCGCGTGTTCCGGCAGGCCGTGGCTGCGGCGGAAATTGCGCAGGGTGCGCTGGGCCACGCCGGGATTGAGCCGCTCGCCGCGCACGCCGACGAACAGCGGCGCGTCGGCCGTGGGCGTGGGATGCAGGCGCAGCCAGTCGGCCACGGCCCGCCGCACGCTGGGCAGCACCGGCACGATGCGCTGCTTGGCGCCCTTGCCGGTCACACGCAGCGGCGCGTCGCCGCCGGCCCGCGGCGCCTCGCCAACGCTCAGGCCGAGCGCCTCGGAAATGCGCAGCCCGCTGCCGTAGAGCAGGCTGAACAGCGCGGTGTCGCGCGCCTGGACGAAGGCGGCGTCGGACTCCTCGCCGATGTCGCGGGCCACGCTGCGGGCATCGGCCGGGGTCAGGGCGCGGGGCAGGGGCTTGCGGGCGCGGGGCGTGGCCAGCAGCTTCAGCTGCGGATTGTCGATGCCGTGGCGGCGGGCGAGGAAGCGGAAGAAGCCGCGCACCGCCGCGAGGTGGCGGGCCCGCGTCGCGTTGCCCGCCCCGTGCTGCGCCTGATGCGCGAGCCAGGCCCGCAGATCGGCCGCCCGCAATGCCGCGAGCGCGTCGAGGTCCGGCTCCCCCCCGAGATGCAGGGTGAGAAAGCCGAGGAATTCGGCGATATCCGCGCCATAGGCCGAAACGGTCAGCGGCGCCGCCCGCCGCTCCTCCGCCAGCCAGGCGAGATAGCCCTGTCGTGCCGCCCCGGCCAGCATCAGCGCCCCAGCACCGCCGCCACCGCGCGGCCGAGAAAGGTGAGCGCGCCGGCGCCCTGGGCGGGGTCGAGCGCCGCGCCATCGCGGCTGACCAGGGCAAGCAGCATCGGCGGCCCCTCGCCGGGCACGAGCAGCAGCGCTTCGTACGCCGCCAGCCGCGCGGCCTCGGCATGCAGCAGCGCGGCATCGGCATTGGCTTCGCGGAACACCACGGCCCGGGCGCCGAGCAGCCGCGCCACCGTCCCGGCCGGCAGCGGGCGGATGCCCAGCACCCCGCCCTCCGAGCAGACCGACACCGCGTCCACCGCCAGCAGGCTGGGCAACTCGCTGGTGATGCAGTCGAGCTTGTTCTGCGCCCGCACCAGGGCGATCACCGCCTCCTGCACCCGCTGCGCCAGCCCGGCGGCGGCGCGGCCGGCGGCGAGCACGCCATCGGCGCGCTGGGCGAGCACGGCGGCATGGGCGCGCTCGGCCGCGATCATGGCCGCCATGTGATCGGCCAGCGCCTCGCCATGCACCCGGGCCGGCGGCTCCAGCGCGCGATACAACGCCGGCCGCTCCGCCAGGAAGCGCGGATGGGCGCGCAGCCAGGCGGCGACGGCATCGGCGTCGGGCGGCGGGTCAGGCGGCATGCTCAGGCTCCGCATCACCGGGGCGAAGTCGGGGGACGAATCGGGGGCTGGTTCCGGCCCGTCCGATGGGGCAGATCATACCGAATGGGCGAAGGCCACGAAAAGCGGCGCGGGGTGGTGCCGGTGCTGCTGCCATACCCGCTGGCCGGCGCGTTCGACTACCGCGTGCCCCACGGCATGACGGTGGCGCCCGGCGATATCGTCGCCGTGCCGCTGGGCAACCGCACCGTGTCCGGGGTGGTGTGGGATGGCCCGCCGGAGGGCGGGGTCGGCGACAACCGGCTGCGCCCGATCAGCGCCATCCAGCCGGCGGCGCCGATGCGCGCGGACCTGCGCCGGCTGGTGGACTGGATCGCCGCCTACACCATCGCCCCGCCCGGCGAGGTGCTGGCCATGGCGCTGCGCCTGTCGATGCGCGGAGGCCTGCCCGCCGCCGCCGGCTGGGCGCTGGCCCCCCCGCCGCCCGATCTCCGCCTGACCGAGGCCCGCAAACGGGTGCTCGACGCCCTGGCCGCCGGCCCGGTGTCCGGCCCCGCCCTGGCGCGAGCCGCCGGCGTTTCCGCGGGCGTCATCCGGGGCCTCGCCGATGCCGGGGCGCTGGTCCCCACCATCGTCGCCACCGCCGAACCCTTCGCCGCGCCCGACCCCGACCATCCCGGCCCCACCCTGTCCGACGCCCAGGAAAAAGCCGCCCGCGCCCTGCGCGCGGCCGTCGAGGCCCGCGCCTTCGCCGTCACCCTGCTCGACGGGGTGACCGGCTCCGGCAAGACCGAGGTCTATCTGGAAGCCGTCGCCCAATGCCTGCGCGCCGGCCGCCAGGCGCTGGTGCTGCTGCCGGAGATCGCGCTGTCCTCGCAATGGCTGGCCCGCTTCACCCGCCGCTTCGGCGTGGCCCCGGCCGTCTGGCACTCCGACCTCTCCACCCGCACCCGCCGCCAGACCTGGCAGGCGGTGGAGGAAGGCCGCGCCCCCGTCGTGGTCGGCGCCCGCTCCGCCCTGTTCCTGCCCTTCCCCGATCTCGGGCTGGTGGTGGTGGACGAGGAGCACGAGACCGCCTTCAAGCAGGAAGACGGCGTCGCCTACCACGCGCGCGACATGGCGGTGGTGCGCGCCCGGCTGTGCGCGGCCCCGGCCATCCTGGTCTCCGCCACCCCGAGCCTGGAGACGATCGCCAATGTCGAGGCCGGGCGCTACGCCCGCCTGCACCTGCCCGCCCGCCACGGCGGCGCCAGCCTGCCGCAGATCACCCTGCTCGACCTGCGCGAGACCCCGCCCGAACGCGGCCATTTCCTGGCCCCGCCGCTCCGCGCCGCGATCGCCGCCTGCCTCGCGCGCGGGGAACAGGCCATGCTGTTCCTCAACCGCCGGGGCTACGCGCCGCTCACCCTGTGCCGGGCCTGCGGCCACCGCATGGAATGCCCCAACTGCACCGCCTGGCTGGTGGAACACCGCGCCCGCCGCCTGCTGCAATGCCACCATTGCGGCCACGCCATTCCCATCCCCGAAACCTGCCCGCAATGCGGCGCCGCCCACAGCCTGACCCCGATCGGCCCGGGCGTGGAACGCATCACCGAGGAAGCCCGCGCCGACTTCCCCGACGCCCGGCTGCTGGTGATGGCCAGCGACACCCTGCCCGGCCCGCACGCCGCCGCCGACGCTGCCCGCGCCATCGAGGCGCGCGAGGTGGACCTGATCATCGGCACCCAGATCGTCGCCAAGGGCTGGCACTTCCCCCACCTCACCCTGGTCGGCGTGGTGGACGCCGATCTCGGCCTGGGCGGCGGCGACCTGCGGGCGGCCGAACGCACCGTGCAACTGCTCCACCAGGTCGCCGGCCGCGCCGGCCGCGCCGAAGCCCCCGGCGAGGTGATGCTGCAAACCTACAACCCCGGCCACAAGGTGATGCAGGCGCTCGCCAGCGGCGACCTCGACGGCTTCATGGCCAGCGAGGCCGCCGAACGCCAGCCCGGCCACTGGCCCCCCTTCGGCCGCCTCGCCGCGCTGATCGTCAGCGCCGACAGCGCCGAAGCCGCCGACCTCGCCGCCCGCGACCTCGGCCGCTCCGCCCCGCACGGCGAGGGGATCACCGTGCTCGGCCCCGCCCCCGCCCCCCTCGCCATCCTCCGCGGCCGCCACCGCCGCCGCCTGCTGCTGAAAGTGCGCCGCGACATGGCGGTGCAACCGCTGCTGCGATCCTGGCTGGCGGGGGTGCGGACCGGGCGAGGCGTGCGAGTGGATGTGGATGTGGATCCGCTCAGCTTTCTGTAGGAAGGAAGCGCCTTCTTTTTCTGAAGAAAAAGAAGCAAAAAGACTTTATTCGTTTTGGTTTGTACATGCGGCGGCGCCTCGGGAACGGGTCCCAAGGGGAAATCAGGTCAATTCGTCTTGGCCGTGCCGGCGGCCGGGTTTATCCCGTCTTTTCCCATTCGTCGTAACCGCCGTTCCAGCTCCGCTTGGGGATTTGCAGGCGCCACTTCTTGGGCACCTGGTAGGGGC
>CAMFLK010000032.1 GCA_945957135.1 uncultured Rhodospirillales bacterium | reverse complement strand
GATCTACACCCTAGAGTTCGTCGGCAGCGTCAGATGTGTATAAGAGACAGTGCCCAACCTGACCGCGCTGCGGCAGGAGGCGTTCCGCATCGCCCATCTCTCGGTCAATGCCGTGCCGCGCGGGCCGGAGAAGAACCCGCTGACCGACATCCGCGTGCGCAAGGCCATCGCCTACGCGATCGACCGGCAGACCTTCGCCAAGCAACTCGTGCAGGGCGGCGCGCGCGTGCCCGACGCGCCCTGCTACTTCACCCAGTTCGGCTGCGACCAGAACGCCGCCGTAAAATACGAATACAACCCGGCCAAGGCGAAGGAACTTCTGGCCGAGGCCGGCTATCCCAACGGATTCGACACCGAGATCGTCTCCGGCAATCTGCTCACCTCCTGGTCCGGTTCGCTGCAGAGCTACCTCGCCGCGGTGGGCATCCGCGCCAAGGTGACCACGCTGCAGGCCCAGGCGGCGACCACGCGCATGGAGAAGGGCGACACGCCGCTGTACCTCTCCTCCTGGGGGTCGTATTCGATCAACGACGCCTCGGCGATCATGCCGTTCTTCTTCAGCAGCAATGTCGATGACCTCGCCCAGGACCCGGAGGTGACGGCGGCGCTGAAGCGCGGCGGCTCGGTGGTCGATCCGGAGGCGCGCAAGAAGGCCTATGCCGAGGCCATCCGCCGCATCACCGACAATGTCTATTGGCTGCCGATCAGCACCTACACGACCACCTACGGCATCTCGAAGCAGCTCGACTTCACCACCTATCCGGACGAGATGCCGCGCTTCTTCTGGGCGAAGTGGAAGTAGCGGCGATCAGCATCGGCCGGTGACGGAGATGGTCACCGGCCGATCGGATGGCGGCGCCGTTACTCCGCCGCCTTCAGCAGCGCCGGGTTGTGCGTGCTCGGCCGGTTCTTCAGCTTCAGCTCGGTCAGTTCCGTCTGCTGCTGGGCGGCGAGGCGCAGCTGCTGGTCCACGCCCGGCGCGTATTGCGGGGCGGACCAGGGGAGATGCACGCCGTACTGCGCAGCCGCCTGCAGCGTGAAATTCGGGTTGGCCAGATGCGGCCGGGCCAGCGCCACCAGATCGGCGCGGCCGGCGGCGAGGATGGTGTTCACCTGGTCGGCGGTGGTGATGTTGCCAACGCACATCGTCGCCAATCCGCCATCGTTGCGGATCTGGTCGGAGAACGGGGTCTGGAACATGCGGCCATAGACCGGCTGCGCGTCGTAAACCGTCTGGCCGGTGGACACGTCGATCAGGTCGCAGCCGGCGCGCGAGAAGGCGCGGGCGATCTCCACCGCATCCTCGCCGGTGATGCCGCCCTCCGCCCAGTCCGTCGCGGAAATGCGCACGGACATCGGCTTTTCACGCGGCCACACCGCACGGATCGCCGCGAACACTTCCAGCGGAAAGCGCAGCCGGTTCTCCAGGCTGCCGCCATATTCATCGGTGCGCTGGTTGGTCAGCGGCGAGATGAAGCTGGCGAGCAGGTAACCGTGGGCGCAGTGCAGCTCCAGCATGTCGAAGCCGCAGCGAATGGCGCGATGCGTGGCGGCGACATAGTCGGCCAGCACAGCATCCATGTCCGCGCGGGTCATTTCGCGCGGCACCTGGCTGTCTGGATAATAGGGCAGGGGGGAGGGGGCGATGATCGGCCAGGCGCCGGATTCGAGCGGCCGGTCGATGCCGTCCCACATCAATTTCGTCGCGCCCTTGCGCCCGGCATGGCCGAGCTGGAGGCAGAATTTCGTCGCCGTGTTGGCATGCACGAAATCGACGATGCGCGTCCACGCCGCTTGCTGCGCGTCGCTGTAGATGCCCGCGCAGCCCGGCGTGATGCGGCCGGATTCCGACACGTCGGTCATTTCGGTGAACATGAGCCCGGCGCCGCCCATGGCGCGGGCGCCGTAATGCACCATGTGCCAGTCGCCGGGCACGCCATCCGTCGCCGAATACATGCACATCGGCGAGACCACCACGCGGTTGGCGAGCGCCATGCCGCGCAGCGCGAAGGGCTGGAACATCGGCGGTGCGTCCACCGGTTTCAGCCCGCGCGCCTTCACCTGTCCGGCGAACATCGCATCCGTCTCGGCCACGAAATCCGGGGCCCGCAGGCGGAGATTGTCATAGGTGATGGAGCGCGAGCGGGTCATCAGCCCGAAGGCGAACTGCACCGGCTCCATGTGCCAGAAGCGCTGGACATGCTCGAACCACACCAGCGACACGTCGGCGGCGTGCTGGATGCGCTCCACGTCCTCCTTGCGGGTGGACTGGAAATGGGCGAGGGCGGCGGGCACTTCGGGCTCGGCCTGGAAGCTCTCGAACAGCGCGATGGCATCCTCCATCGCCAGCTTGGTGCCGGAGCCGATGGAGAAATGCGCGGTGGATTTCGCGTCGCCCAGCAGTACCACGTTGTCCATCACGCAGCGCGCGTTGCGGATCATCGGGAAGTTGCGCCAGTTGGAGCGGTTGATGATCAGCTTGTGGCCATCGAGGTCTTCGGCGAATACGCCCTCGAGGAAGGCGGCGGATTGCTGCTCGTCCATGGCATCCAGACCGGCGCGGTCGAAGGTCTCGGCATCGGTCTCCAGCACCCAGGTGGAATGGCCCGGCTCGTACTGGTAAGCGTGGGCGATGAACACGCCGTGCGGGGTTTCGCGGAAGCAGAAGGTGAAGGCATCGAGCGGCTTGGTGGAGCCCATCCAGGCGAAGCGGTTGGGCCGCAGATCGACGCTGGGCTGAAAGATGTCGCGATGGCTCTCGCGGATGATGGAGTTGATGCCGTCGGCCGCCACCACCAGGTCGGCGCCGGCCACATCGGCGAGCGAGCGGATTTCCTTCTGGAAGATGAGCGTGATGCCCAGCTCCCGGCAGCGCTCGTGCAGCAGCATCAGCAACGTGCGCCGCGCGCAGCCGCAGAACCCGTTGCCGCCGATGCGGTGCGTCGTGCCCTTGAAGCGGATTTCGATGTCGTCCCAATAGGCGAAGTTGCGCGTGATGGCGCGGTAGCTGCGCGGGTCGTATTTCGCGAAGGTGTCGAGCGTGGCATCCGAGAACACCACGCCGAAGCCGAACGTGTCGTCCGGCCGGTTGCGCTCGTAGATGGTGATGTCGAGCTGCGGGCGGGCCTGCTTCATCAGGATGGCGAAATAGAGCCCCGCCGGGCCGCCTCCGAGAACCGCGATGCGCATGCTGGCCGCTCCCCGTTCTGACTTCCGCAAAATATTTTAGGCTTGAAAGATATTTGGCGCAATGATGGGATGGCTCCCGCAAGCCCGGGCAGGATGGAATGGGAGTGGAGGACGGCACGGAACCGGCAGGGCGCCACGCGCTCGTGACGGGCGGCGGGCGCGGCATCGGGGCCGCGGTGTCCCGCGCGCTGACGCGGGCGGGCGCGGTGGTCACGGTGCTGGGGCGTGGGCAGGCGGCGCTGGAAGCGGCCGTGGCGGCAGGCGATGCGGCGGGATATGTCCGGGCGAACGCCACGTCCGAAGCGGAGATCGCCGCCGCGCTGGAAGCGGCCGAGGCGGCGCGCGGGCCGGTTTCCATTCTCGTCAACAATGCCGGCGCCGCAGAATCGGCCCCCTTTGCCCGCACCGACCGGGCGTTGTGGGAGCGGATGCTGGCCGCCAACCTCACCTCCGTCTTCACCGTCACCCGCGCGGTGCTGCCCGCCATGCTCGGCCGCGGCTGGGGGCGGGTGGTGAACGTGGCCTCCACCGCCGGGCTGACCGGCTACCCCTATGTCGCCGCCTATGTCGCGGCCAAGCACGGCGTGGTCGGCCTCACCCGCGCGCTGGCGCTGGAATGCGCGAAATCGGCGGTGACGGTGAACGCGGTGTGCCCCGGCTACACGGAAACCGAACTGCTCACCGGCAGTTTTGCCACCATCATGGCGAAGACCGGCAGGAGCGAGGTGGAGGTGCGCGCCAGCTTCGCGCGCAGCAACCCGCAGGGCCGTCTGGTGTCACCGGCGGAGGTGGCGGCCACCGTGCTGTTCCTGTGCGGCCCGGCCACCGCCGCGGTGAACGGCCAGGCCATCGCGGTGGCCGGCGGCGAGGTGATGTGATGGAAATTCCCTCCGCCCTCGGCGAGCTGGACGCCGAATCCCGCGCCGACGAGCGGCCCGCCGACCACCAGCAGGAACTGCGCCTGTGGTTGCGCCTGCTCACCTGCAGCACGCTGATCGAAGGCGAGATTCGCGGCCGCCTGCGCGCGCGGTTCGACGTGACGCTGCCGCGCTTCGACCTCATGGCCCAGCTGGAAAAGGCGCCGGAGGGCATGACGCTGGGTGAGCTGTCGCGGCGCATGATGGTGTCGAACGGCAACGTCACCGGCCTCGCCGAACGGCTGGTGGAACAGGGGCTGCTGGAGCGCCGGCCCCACCCCACCGACCGCCGCGCCGCCTTCCTGCGCCTGACCGATGCCGGCCACGCCGCCTTCGCGGCCATGGCCGCCGAACATGCGGGCTGGATCGCCCAGCTTTTCACCGATATGGACAGCGATGAGATCGCGGCGCTGATGCGGCTGCTCGGCCGGCTGAAACAGTCGGTGCGGGCGGCGGATGGCCGCACTTCGTGAAGGACGGCCGATGACGCTGACGACTCTTCTCCCGCAAGGCTGGCCGCGCCCGAAAGGCTATGCCAACGGCATGGCCGGCACCGGCCGGCTGGTGCTGATCGGCGGGCAGATCGGTTGGGACACCGAGGAGCGGCTGGCCGAGGGCATGGTGGCGCAGACGAAGCTTGCCCTGCAGAACATCCTCGCCGTGCTGGCCGAGGCCGGCGGCGGCCCGGAGCACATCGCCCGGCTGATCTGGTTCGTGACGGATATGGAGGCGTACCGCGCCAACACCAAGCCGATCGGCGCCGCCTGGCGCGAGGTGATGGGCCGGCATTTCCCCGCCATGGCGGTGATCGGCGTGTCCTGCCTGGTGGAGAAGGACGCGCTGGTGGAAATCGCCGCCGAGGCCATCGTCTAGCCGCTTTTCACACGGTAGTTTCGATTTCCGGATTTCAGGGAGCAACGCCCATGGCGAACGAGACAATGCTGGCCCAGGCCACCGGCAAGGACGGCTTCATCGCGGCCCTCGACCAGAGCGGCGGCTCGACCCCCGGCGCGCTGCGCCTGTACGGCATTCCCGACACCGCCTATTCGGGCGAGGCGGAGATGTTCCGCCTGATGCACGAGATGCGCGTGCGCATCATGACCGCCCCCGCCTTCACCGGTGCCAAGATCATGGGCGCCATCCTGTTCGAGCGCACCATGGACGGGCAGGCGATGGGCAAGCCCGTGCCGGACTATCTGTGGAATGAGCGCGGGGTGGTGCCGTTCCTGAAGGTGGACAAGGGGCTGGAGGCCGAGGCGGACGGGGTGAGCCTGATGAAGCCGATCGCCGGGCTCGACGCGCTGCTGGAGCGCGGGGTGAAGGCGGGCATGTTCGGCACCAAGATGCGCTCCGTCATCAACCTCGCCTCGCCCACGGGCATCGCCGCCATCGTGGCGCAGCAATTCGCGGTGGCCGAGCAGATCGCCGGCTTCGGGCTGATGCCGATCATCGAGCCCGAGGTCTCCATCAAGAGCCCGGACAAGCAGGGGGCGGAGGCGCTGCTGCGCGACGAATTGCTGAAACACGCCGACGCGCTGCCGGCGGGGCGGCAGGTGATGCTGAAGCTGACCATCCCGGACGTGCCGGACCTGTACAAGCCGCTCGTGGAGCACCGGGCGATCGCCCGGGTGGTGGCGCTGTCCGGCGGCTACACCCGTGCCGATGCGTGCCGGCGGCTCGCCGCCAATCACGGCATGATCGCCAGCTTCTCTCGCGCGCTGGTGGAGGAGCTGAAAGCCTCGATGAGCGATGCCGAATTCAACGCGGCGCTGGGCCGCTCGATCGACGAGATTTTCGCGGCATCGACGCGGAAGGGCTGAGGTCTATCCCAGCGAATCCATGAACCGGCGCAGGTCGGGCGCCCATTTCGCCCAATCCGTGCCGGCGGCGTGGTGGCCGAATTCGCTGTCGATCTCGACATACTCCGCCTCCACCCCCGCCGCGCGGAACGCCGCCATGGTGGCCGGCGCGATGGCGGGTGGGAACAGCGCGTCGGTGCGTGACAGCACGAACTGCACCTTGGCGGTGATGCGCGGCAGGCCAGGCGCCGCGTCGTAGTCGTTGGCGGCACCGGCGAGTGCGATCAGCGAGTTGGCATCGAACTCCGCCGCCCAGGCGCGCGCCTGCCGCGCGATCTCGGCATCCAGCGCGGCCGGATCGGGGAAGCGTGGGCGCAGGAATACGTCCACGCCGTAGTTGCGCAGCGTCTCCTCGCGCAGCTTCGCCATGGCGCCGTCGATGCCGCCGGTCTCGTAGTAATCGCCACCATTCCAGTTGGGATCGGTGGAAAACCGGGCGCGGTATTCCTCGGCGGTTGTGTCGCGCGGCGCGCGCAGCCCGGTGACGCTCGCGGAAATGCCGCGCATGAAGCCGGGATGTTCGATGCCCCAGGTCAGCCCCTGGAACCCGCCATAGGAGGGGCCGACCACCGCGACCAGCGAGTCGATGCCCATCGCCGCCAGCATCGCCTTCTGCGCCGCCACGATATCCGCCAGCACGATGCGCGGAAAGCGCGGCCCGTAGCGCCGCCCGGTGTCGGGATCGACGCTCATCGGCGCCGTGGACCCGTAGCTCGAGCCGAGCATGTTGGAGCTGATCACGTGGTAGCGGTCGGTGTCGATCGCCGCCCCCGGCCCCACCATGCGCGCCCAGGTCCCCTCCGAGGCACTCGGCCCGGCACGGCCGATGAACAGATGGCTGGAGGTGAAACCATGCGTGACCAGCACGACGTTCTTGCGGTCCGCCGCCAGCGCGCCGCGTGTGGCATAGGCGATCCGCGCCTGCTTCAGCACCGCGCCGCCACGAAGGGTCAGGTCGCCGATCGGCATGGTGCCGGTGGCGAGAACCTGGTCGTCGGACATCGCGGTCACCCTTTCTTCAGTCCCCAGAAGATCGTCGCGCCGCCGGTCAGCACGTCCGAGAGGTTAGCCCGGAACGCGGTGGGCTGGCTGAACTGGCCGAGCGGGACGAAGGGGAGCACGTCGGCCGCCCGCGCGCCAATCGCGGTGCCGATGCGCGCCCGCGCCGCGTCGTCGGGTGCCGCGAGGAAATCGACCAGCAGGGCCTGCAACGCGGTATCCTCCGGCCAACCCGGCGGGCCGGACGCGCCATCGGCCTGCAGCCAGGTGAAATCCGCGGGGTTGGAGGCACCGAGCGCGCCGGAGAAGGTGACGAAGAAGTTCCAGCCGCCCTTGTCCACCGGCTCGCGGGAGATGCGCCGGCGCATCAGGCCCGCGACATCGGTGGTGACCAGCTCGGCCTTCATGCCCAGCTTCTGCATCAGGTCGGCGGCGACGGTGGCGCAGGCGTTCAGCGTCGCGTTGTCGCTGACCGAGAGCACCACCACCTTGGCGCCATCATAGCCGCTCTCTGCCAGCAGCTTGCGGCCCTGGGCGAGGTCGCCGGTCATGAAGGGGATGACGTCATCGGCCGTCCATCGCGTGCCGCAGGGCAGGAAGGCGCGGCAGCCGCGCCAGAACTGCGCATCGCCCACCGCCGCCTCCATGAAGGCGCGCTGATCGACCGCGGTGGCGAAGGCGCGGCGCACCTTGGGATTGTCGAAGGGCGGCTGGGCATGGTTCATACGGCCGACGGTGATGAAGCCGAGCGGATCGATCGGCCGCACCACGATGTCGCGCCGCCCCGCCAGCAGCGGCACCAGATCCTGCGGCGGGTATTCCATCCAGTCCGCCGCCCCGGTCTGCAGGGCGGCGATGGCGGTGCCGGGATCGGGCATCACCGACCACACCACGCGGTCCACGTTCACCACCTTGCCGCCGGCCGTGCCGCTGGGCGCCTCGTCGCGCGGCACGTAGCCGGCGAATTTCTCATAGACGATGCGGCTGCCCTGCACCCATTCACTCGCGACGAAACGGAACGGGCCGGAGCCGATCGCCTCCTTGATCTGCTCCGTCGCCGGAATCGCGGCGATGCGTTCGGGCATCATGAACGGCACGGGCGTGGAGAGCTTGCCCAGCGCATAGGCCAGGCTGGGGAAGGGGGCGGCGGTGACGATGCGGATGGTGCGGTCGTCCGGCGCGGCCATCTCCCGCGTGGTCTTCATCAGCAGCCGCCCGATCGGGTCGCGGCTGGCCCAGCGGCGGATGCTGGCGATGCAATCCCGCGCCAGCACCGCTGCGCCGTCGTGGAAACGCAGGCCGGCCCGCAGGCGGATGGTGTTGGTCAGCCCATCGGCGCTGACCTCCAGCCCCTCGGCCATCTGCGGGCGCTGGCGCAATTCGGCATCGGTCGCGAACAGCGTGTCGAACACCATGTAGCCGTGGTTGCGCGCGGCGGTCTGAGTGCTCCAGATCGGATCGAGGCCGGCGAGATCGGTCTGCGGCACGAAATTGACCTGGGTGGCGGCGCGGGCAACGCGCGGCAGGGCCGCGAGCAGCGGTGCCGAGGCCAGCAGAGTGCGGCGGGTGATGGGCATTTTCGTTTCCTCCCGGAGCGTTCTGGCCTATTCCGCCGCTTCCGCCAATCGCAGGCTGCGCGCCCGGGCCAGGCGCATGCGCACATAGCCCTGTTCCGGCCCGGCATTCGCCATGCCGATATTGCGGCGGCTGGGATAGCGGGCGATCTCGCTCTCCACGATGTCCACGCCCAGGCCTGGCCCATCGGGCACCAGCAGCGCGCCGTCCTGCTCGATGGGCGCTGCGGTGATCACGGCGTTGCGCTCCGGCCAGTCCTGAACCACGCGTTCCAGCATCAGCGCGTTGGGAATGGCGGCCATCAGATGCAGGGCGGCGAACTCCGCGGCGGGGCCGAGCGAGCCGGAATGCGGGGCGAGCATGATGCCGTGCGCCTCGGCCATCGCCGCCATCTTCTTCATCTGGGTGATGCCGCCGGCGCGGCCGGTATCGGGCTGGATCACGTCCACCAGCTCGCGCTCGATCAGCGGGCGCAGGCCCCAGATGGTGGCCATGCGCTCGCCGGCGGCGAGCGGGATGTTCACCGCGTCGCGGATGCGTGCGTATTGGTCGATCTGCTCGGGCGGAACGGGGTCTTCCATGAATAGCAGGTCGTAGGGCTCCAGCGCGCGGCCGATGGCGATGGCGTCGGTGGCGGTCAGCCAGGGAGGGCCGGCGAGATCGACCATGATGTCGATCTCCGGCCCCACCGCCTCGCGCATCGCGGCGACGCGGCGGACGATGTCGCGCGCGCCGCCCAGCTTCACGGCCCCGATGCCGCGGGCAACGAGGCCGCGTGCATCTTCTGGATCCGCGGCATGGCCGTAGATGGGCACGCGCGGGCGCATGCGTCCGCCCAGCAGGTTCCAGACCGGCACGCCGAGCGCCTTGCCCTTCAGATCCCACAGCGCCATGTCGATGCCCGCCATGGCGCCGGCGCCGACCACGCCGGTCATGCCGTGGCCCATCATCGCCGTGTACATCCGCTGCCAGTGCAGCTCGATATGCGTGGCGTCCTCGCCCACCAGCACATGGGCCAGGTCTTCCACCGCGCGCTCCACCACGCGGGGCCAGCCGCTGCACTCGCCGATGCCGAAAAGCCCGCCATCCGTCTCGATCCGTACGAACAGCCAGTTGCGCCCGGAGGCCTGCCAGCTGCGGCCGGCATTCTTCCCCGCCAGCAGGGCCGGCGGCCCGGCCTGCATCAGGAAGGTGCGGATGGCGGTGATCTTCATGCGCGGCGCGCTCCGGTCACGAGGGCGAATATCATCCCGCCGATCACGCCTGCCAGGCCGAGGGCCGCGAAGGCAACGGTGTAGGCGCCGGTGACGTGGTAGATGTAGCCGATCATCACCGGCCCCCCGAACCCGGCCAGCAGGTTCGCGGTGGTGGAGACGATCACCACGGCCGGCACCGCCTTCTCGCGCGGCAGGATTTCGGTCAGCCGCGCGAAGATCAGCGGCAGAAACATCTTCATCGGGAAGCCGGAGAGGATCAGCAGCCCGATCTGAAGCACCATCAGCTGCGGCGGCAGCAGCATCGCCAGGATCAGCACCACACCGGTGGCGAAGGTGGGGATGGCGGCGTGCCAGCGGCGCTCCTGGCCCCGCGCGTCGGAATGCCGGGTGATCACCCAGATGCCCGCCATGCCCAGCAGGAACGGCGCGCCGGACAGCCATCCGACCAGCTCGATCGATGCGATGCCCATCGACTTCAGCAGCGAGGGCAGCCACAGCGTGTAACCGGAGATCAGCAGGTTGATCAGCGTGAAGCCGCCCAGCGTCAGCCACACCGCCGGCTCCGCCAGCACCGACCACCAGGGCGCGGAGGTCTCCGGCTTCAGCTCGGCCTGCTCGGCGGCGAGCTCCGCGCGCACCGCCTCGCGTTCGCCGTCACCCAGCCAGCGCGCCCGATCGAGCGAGGTGGGGATGCGCCACCACCACAGCACGGCCCAGATCCAGGCCGGCAGGCCCTCGACGATCATCATGATCCGCCAGTCGTAATGGGCGAGCAGGAAGCCGGAGATCGGGCCGGCGAGAAACGCGCCGACGGGCGAGCTGAGATTCCAGTAGCCGAAGGCACGGCCGCGCTCCGGCTTGGTGAACCATTCGGAAAGCAGGATGGCCGTCGCCGCGAAGACCGGCCCCTCGAACAGGCCGAGCAGGATGCGGGCGATCAGCAACTCGTGGTAGCTGTTCACGAAGGCGGTGCCCACGGCGGCGAAGCCCCACAGGATCAGCGCCCAGCCGATGGTGTTGCGGGCCCCCAGGCGCAGCGTCATCCAGCCGGAGAAGATCTGCGTCACCGCGTAGCCCCAGGCGAACACGCCACCCACCAGCCCGGCCTGCACGGCATCCAGCGCGAGGTCCTTGCGGATGAAGGGCAGGGCGATGCCGATATTCGCGCGGTCGAAATAGGCGATCGTGTACATCACGAACACGATCGGCAGGATATTGACCCAGCGGGCCCGCGATGTCGTGGCGCTGCGGCCCAGCGCGGGGCCGATCGTCGTGCTGCTCATGCGTTTCCCTCCATCGGCCGGTTCTGGCGCCGGCGTCAGGCTCGCAGGGTAGGAAGCGAACTCTTGCAAGTCCAAGCCTGAATAGGCATTGATCGATAGCGGGAAGGTATCAATGTCCGAGCTGGTGCAGCTGCGCTGCTTCGCGGTCCTCGCGGAGGAATGCCATTTCGGCCGTGCCGCCGCGCGGCTGAACATGACCCAGCCGCCGCTGAGCCGGCATATCACGCAGCTCGAACACCGGCTGGGTGTGGCGCTGTTCACGCGCTCCACCCGCGCCGTGCGCCTGACCACGGCCGGCGCCGCGCTGCTGCCCGAAGTGCGGCGCATCCTCACGCTCATGCAGGGGATGCAGGACTCCGCGCGGCGGTTGGCGCACGGGGAGGGGGGCGTGGTGGCGGTGGGCGTCACGTCCGGTGCCAGCACCGCGCTGCTGCCGCGGCTGGTGGCTGCCGCCGGCCCCGCTTTGCCCGGCGTGCGGCTGACGCTGCACGAGCTGGGCACCGAGGAGCAGATGGCGGGGCTGGCCGCCGGCGCGCTCGATCTCGGCATCGTGCGCCCGCCGGAGACGCGGGAGGGGGTGGAGCTCGTCACCATCCGCCGTGAGGGACTGCGCCTGGCCGTGCCCGCGCGCCATCGCCTGGCCCGCGCCCGCCAGCCGGTGGAGGCGGAGGCGCTGCGCGACGAGACCTTTCTGATGTACGCGGCCCAGGAGAACCGCTATTTCCACGACGTGGTGATGGCCGCGATGCGCCAGGCCGGGCTGATCCCCGCGCGCACCCGCAGCCTGCGCGCGGTGCACGCCATTCTCGCCCTGGTGGCGGTGGGGGCGGGCATCGCCATCGTGCCGGAATCGGCGGAGGGGCTGGGCGTGCGCGGTGCGGTGCTGCGCCGGCTGGGCGCGGGGTTCACCGCGACGATCGACCACTGCCTCGCGTGGCGCGCGGACAATCCGAACCCGGCGCTGGCGCGTCTGCTGCCCGTGGTGCGGGCGGCGTTCGGGGTGTGATCAATCGGGTGGGCGGAAGCGGATCAGTTCCGCGCCTTCCTCCACCAGGTCGCCCTCGGCCACGCGCACCGCCTCCACGACGCCGTCGCACGGCGCGGTCAGGCGCATCTGCACCTTCATCGCCTCCAGCACCAGCATCACCGCGCCGCGGGTTACCTCGCTGCCGGGTTCGGCGAGCAGACGCACCACGCGGCCGGGCATGGGCGCGGTGAGAAGGTCGCCGCCGGCGCGGTCCTCGGTTTTCGGATGCAGCTTATCGACCAGTTCCACGGTCCAGGAACCGCCATCGGCCAACACGGTGAAGGCATCGCCGCTGCGCGCGACGGCGATGCGGCGGCGCACGCCGTCGAGGATCAGCGTGCCGGGTTCGGGGCGCAGAATTTCGTGGCGCGCACGGCCGAGTTGCAGGGTGAATGCGCCACCGGTACCGGGAAAGACGCGCGCTTCATGGGCCTCAGCGCCGGCGCGCAGCAGCAGGTCCTGGTAGCCGGCGCCGTTCAGCCGCCAGGCATTGGCGAGCCCCCAGGGCGAATGCGGATCGCCCGGCGGGTTGGCCACCCCGCCTTCCGCCAGCAGCGTGGCGAGTGCCGCGGCAAAGGCCAGGGCGGGCGGCGTGTCCTCGGTGGCGGCAAGCAACCGGGGATGCCGGCCGAGGAATCCCGTGTCCACCGCGCCGGCCTGGAATTCCGGCTCCACGGCGATGCGGCGCAGCAGGGGCAGGTTGGTGCGCACGCCGGCCACCTCATAGTCGTCCAGCGCGGTGGCGAGGTGGCGTAGGGCGGCGTCGCGGTCCTCGCCCCAGGCGATCAGCTTGGCGATCATCGGGTCGTAGTGCACGGAGATCGCGTCGCCCGCGCGCACGCCGGTGTCGAGCCTGATGTGCGGCCCGGTTTGCGGCGGGCGCAGATGGTTCAGCACGCCGGTGCTCGGCATCCAGTCGCGGGCGGGGTCCTCGGCATAGACGCGCGCCTCGATGGCGTGGCCGGTGAGGGAAATCTGCTGTTGGCGCGAGGGAAGTTCCTCACCGGCGGCGACGCGCAGCTGCCATTCCACCAGGTCCTGGCCGGTGATCATCTCCGTGACCGGATGCTCCACCTGCAGGCGGGTGTTCATTTCCATGAAGAAGAAATCGTCACCCTCGGCGATGAACTCCACGGTGCCGGCGCCGACATAGCCGATGGCGCGCGCCGCCTCGCACGCCGCCTGGCCCATCGCGGCACGCCGCGCTGCGTCCATGCCGGGCGCCGGCGCTTCCTCGATCACCTTCTGGTGGCGGCGCTGGATGGAGCAGTCGCGCTCGAACAGGTGCACGATGTTGCCATGCGTGTCGGCGAAGACCTGGATTTCGATGTGGCGCGGACGGGTGAGGTAGCGCTCGATCAGCACGCGGTCGTCGCCGAACGAGGCGCGCGCCTCGCCCTGCGCCACCTCCAGCGCGGCGGCGAAATCCACCGGGTTCTCCACCACCCGCATGCCCTTGCCGCCGCCGCCGGCACTGGCCTTGATGAGAACGGGGTAGCCGATCGTCTCAGCCTGTGCCTGGAGGAATCCCGGATCCTGCTCCGCGCCGTGATAGCCGGGCACCAGCTTCACGCCGGCCTTCTCCATCAGCGCCTTGGCCGCGGATTTGCTGCCCATGGCGCGGATCGCCGCGGGCGGCGGGCCGATGAAGACGATGCCGTCGGCCATGCAGGCGCCGGCGAATTCCGCGTTCTCCGAGAGAAATCCGTAGCCGGGATGGATTGCTTCCGCCCCGGCCCGCTTCGCCGCGGCGATGATGGCATCGCCGAGCAGATAGCTCTCCCGCGCCGGCGCGCGCCCGATATACCAGGCTTCGTCGGCCATGCGCACATGCAGCGCGTCGCGATCGGCCTCGGAAAACACGGCGACGGTGCGGATGCCCATGCGCCGCGCGGTGCGGATCACCCGGCAGGCGATTTCGCCGCGATTGGCGATGAGGATGGTGCGGAACATCGCCGTCACATCCGGAACAGGCCGAAGCGCGTCGCCTCGGCCGGCGCGTTCAGGGCGGCGGACAGGCCGAGGGCCAGCACCATGCGCGTGTCCTCCGGCGCGATCACCCCGTCATCCCACAATCGCGCTGATGCATAGTAGGGATTTCCCTGCGCCTCGTACTGCGCCTCGATCGGCGCGCGGAACGTGGCTTCCTCCTCCGCCGGCCAACGGCCGCCCCTGGCTTCGATATTGTCCCGCCGCACCTGGGCCAGCACGCTCGCCGCCTGCGGCCCGCCCATCACGGAGATGCGCGCGTTCGGCCACATCCACAGGAAACGCGGCGAATAGGCGCGGCCGCACATGCCGTAATTCCCCGCGCCGAAACTTCCGCCGATGATCACGGTGAATTTCGGCACGCCGGCGGTGGCCACGGCGGTGACCATCTTCGCCCCGTCCTTGGCGATGCCGCCCGCCTCGTATTTCCGCCCCACCATGAAGCCGGTGATGTTCTGCAGGAACACCAGCGGAATGCCGCGCTGGGCGCACAGCTCGATGAAATGCGCGCCCTTCTGCGCGCTCTCGCTGAACAGGATGCCGTTATTGGCGACGATGCCCACGGGATAGCCCCAGATGCGCGCGAAGCCGGTCACCAGCGTCGTGCCATACAGGCGCTTGAACTCGTCGAATTCCGAGCCATCGACCAGCCGCGCGATCACCTCGCGCACGTCGTAGGGCTCGCGCGCGTCCCTGGGCACCACGCCGCCCAGCCCGGCGGGGTCGTGCAGCGGCGCCACCGGTGCCCGCACATCCAGCTCCGCCGGCTTCGCCCGGTTGAAGCTGCCCACGATGCGCCGTGCCAGCCCCAGCGCATGCGCGTCGCTCTCGGCGAGATGGTCCGCGACGCCCGAGACGCGGCTGTGCAGGTCGCCGCCGCCCAGCTCCTCGGCACTCACCACCTCGCCGGTCGCCGCCTTCACCAGCGGCGGGCCGCCGAGGAAGATGGTGCCCTGGTTGCGCACGATGATGCTCTCGTCGGACATCGCCGGCACATAGGCGCCGCCGGCGGTGCAGCTGCCCATCACCACCGCGACCTGTGGAATCCCCGCCGCGGACATCCGCGCCTGGTTGTAGAAGATGCGGCCGAAATGCTCGCGATCGGGAAACACCTCGTCCTGGTTGGGAAGGTTGGCGCCGCCGCTGTCCACCAGATACAGGCAGGGCAGGTGATTCTGCGCTGCGATCTCCTGCGCGCGCAGGTGCTTCTTCACCGTCATCGGGTAGTAGGTGCCGCCCTTCACCGTCGCGTCGTTGGCGACGATGACGCATTCGCGCCCCATCACCCGGCCGATGCCGGTGATGATGCCGGCCGCCGGCACCTCCCCGCCATACATGCCGTGCGCCGCGAGCTGGCTGAGTTCGAGGAAGGGCGAGGCGGGGTCGATCAGCGCGCGCACCCGCTCGCGCGGCAGCAGCTTGCCCCGCGCCAGGTGCCGCGCCCGCGCCGCCTCGCCGCCGCCCTCGCGAATCGTCTCGACGGTGTCGCGCAGTTCCGCGACCAGCCCATCCATATGCGCGCGGTTGGCGCGGAACGCGTCGCCGGCCTCATGCAGCGCGGAGGTGAGAACGGCCATGGTCACGCCGTCTCGTTGAACAATTCGCGCCCGATCAGCATGCGGCGGATTTCGCTGGTGCCGGCGCCGATCTCGTACAGCTTGGCGTCGCGCAGCAGCCGCCCGGTGGGGTAGTCGTTGATGTAGCCGTTGCCGCCGAGGCACTGGATCGCCTCCAGCGCCATCCAGGTGGCCTTCTCGGCGGCGAACAGGATGGCGCCGGCGGCGTCCTTGCGCGTGGTCTCGCCGCGGTCGCAGGCGCGCGCCACCGCGTACACATAGGCCCTCGCCGCGTTCATCGTGGTGTGCATATCCGCGAGCTTGGCCTGCATGATCTGGAACTCGCCGATCGCCTGGCCGAACTGCCGGCGCTCGTGCACATAGGGCAGCACCACGTCCATGCAGGCCTGCATGATGCCGAGCGGGCCGGCGGCGAGCACCGCGCGCTCGTAGTCGAGCCCGCTCATCAGCACGTTCACCCCGCGCCCCACCTCGCCCAGCACGTTCTCCGCCGGCACCTCGCAATCCTCGAACACCAGCTCGCAGGTGTTGGAGCCGCGCATGCCCAGCTTGTCCAGCTTCTGCGCGGTGGAGAAGCCGGCGAAGCCCTTCTCCACCAGGAAGGCGGTGATGCCGCGCGGCCCGGCCGCCGGGTCGGTCTTGGCATAGACCACCAGCACATCGGCGTTCGGCCCGTTGGTGATCCACATCTTGCCGCCGTTCAGCACGTAGCGGTCGCCACGCCGCTCGGCGCGGGTGCGCATCGATACCACGTCCGACCCCGCGCCCGGCTCGCTCATCGCCAGCGCCCCGACATGCTCGCCGGAGACCAGGCGCGCGAGGTAGCGGCGCTTCTGCTCCGCGCTGCCGTTGCGGCGCAGCTGGTTGACGCAGAGATTGCTGTGCGCGCCGTAGGACAGGCCGACCGAGGCGCTGGCGCGGCTGATCTCCTCCATCGCCACGCAATGTTCCAGATAGCCCATGCCCGCCCCGCCCCACTCCTCCTCGACGGTGATGCCGAGCAGGCCGAGATCGCCCATGCTGCGCCACAGATCGGCGGGGAAGTCGTTCACCCGGTCGATCTCCGCGGCGCGGGGCGCGATCTCCCGGGCGGCGAAGGCTTCCACCTGGCCGCGCAGCATGTCCGCGGCCTCGCCGAGGCCGAAATCCAGGGCGCGGGGGGCGTTGGGACGGCTGTTCATGGCGGTTTCCTCGGAGCAGGGAGGCGATTAAAGGCGGGGACGGCGCGGACGGGAAGGGGGTGGCGCGGCACCCCGGTTTGCCGGGATAGTGGAGCCTGTCACGGGAGGCGCGCATGGCGAAGGAAACCCTCGGCGGGGTGAAACCCTATGGCGGCCCGGCCGGCGGCTGGGGCGCCCTGCGCGCCGTGGCCGGCGCCATCCGCGACCAGATGGGCGCGAGCACGGACACCCGCGCGCTGCTCCAGATGAACCAGCCGGACGGGTTCGACTGCCCCGGCTGCGCCTGGCCGGACCCGCGCCACACCTCCTCCTTCGAGTTCTGCGAGAACGGCGCCAAGGCCGTCACCTGGGAAGCCACGGTGAAGCGTGCCGGGCCCGATTTCTTCGCCGCCCACGCCGTGGCGGAGCTATGGGGCTGGACCGACCACGCGCTGGAGGATGCCGGCCGCCTGACCACCCCGCTGCGCTACGATCCGGCCAGCGACCACTTCGTCCCGATCGGCTGGGACGAGGCCTTCGCGCGCATCGGCGCGGCCATGCGCGCCATGGACCACCCGGACCGGATGGAGTTCTACACCTCCGGCCGCGCCTCCAACGAGGCGGCGTTCCTGTACCAGCTGCTCGCCCGTGCCTACGGCACCAACAATTTCCCCGACTGCTCCAACATGTGCCACGAGGCCACCAGCGTGGGGCTGCCGCAATCCATCGGCGTGGGCAAGGGCACCGTCACGCTCGAGGATTTCGAGCATGCCGACGCGGTGTTCTGCCTCGGCCACAACCCCGGCACCAACCATCCGCGCATGCTGAGCACGCTGCGCGAGGTGACGAAGCGCGGCGCGCCGATCGTCGTCGCCAACCCGCTGCGCGAGCGCGGGCTGGAGCGCTTCCAGGACCCGCAGGTGCCGGTGGAGATGGCCACGCTGGGCGCCACGCCCATCGCCACCGCCTATCACCAGGTGCGCGTCGGCGGCGACGCGGCGATGCTGAAGGGCATGATGAAGGCGCTGTTCGCCGCCGACGCCGCCAATCTCGACGCCGGCGGCAAGGGGCTGCTGGACCGCGACTTCATCGCCGCCCACACCACCGGCTTCGCGGCGCTCAAGGCGGATATCGAAGGCCAGGACTGGGCGGAGATCGAACGCCGCTCCGGCCTCACCCGCGCGGCCATCGAGGGCATGGCCGCGGTCTATTGGAACGCCGAGCGCGTCATCGCCTGCTACGGCATGGGCCTCACCCAGCACCGCCACGGCACCGAGAACGTGCAGCAATTGGCGAACCTGCTGCTGCTGCGCGGCAATATCGGCAGGCCCGGTGCGGGCATCTGCCCGCTGCGCGGCCACAGCAACGTGCAGGGCGACCGCACCGTGGGCATCACCGAACTGCCGAAGGAGGCGTTCCTGCAACGGCTGGACGCCGCCTTCGGCATCGCCAGCCCGCGCGCCCACGGGCACGACGCGGTGAAGGCGGTGGCGGCGATGCGCGACGGGCAGGCGCGCGGCTTCATCGGCCTCGGCGGCAATCTCGCGGTGGCGATGAGCGACCCCGCCGCCAGCTTCGCCGCCTTCCGCAAGCTCGACCTCAACGTGCAGATCTGCACCAAGCTCAACCGCACCTGCCTGCTGGTGGCGAAGGAGAGCCTGATCCTGCCCTGCCTGGGCCGCACCGAGCAGGATATCCAGTCCGGCGTGGCGCAATCGGTGACGGTGGAGGATTCGATGTCGATGGTCCACGCCTCGCGCGGTCGCCTCACGCCGGCGTCGCCGGAATTGCGCTCGGAGCCGGCGATCATCGCCGGCATCGCGAAGGCGGCCGTGCCGGAGGCGGCGATCGACTGGGACGACATGGTGGCGGATTACGACCGCATCCGCGCGCGCATCGAACAGGTCTTCCCCGATTTCTTCGACTTCAACGCCCGCATCCGCGCCCCCGGCGGCTTCCGCCTGCGCGTCGGCGCCTCCGACCGGGAATGGGACACGGCGGACGGGAAGGCGCATTTCCTGCTCTCGCCCACCATGGACGAGGACGAGGGGCGCGACGACACGCCCTTCACGCTGACCACCATCCGCAGCCACGACCAGTACAACACCACCATCTACTGGCTGAACGACCGCTACCGCGGCATCACCGGCCGGCGCGACGTGGTGTTCGCCAACGCCGAGGACCTCGCGGCGCACGGGCTGCTGGAAGGCGATTTGGTGGATGTGGTGGCCGGGCCGGGCCGCGTGCTGGCCGGCCAGACCCTGGTGGCCTACCCGATCGCCCGCGGCGCGGTGGCCGCCTACTACCCCGAGGCGAACTGCCTGGTGGCGCTGGAGGATTACGACCGGCGCAGCGGCACGCCCGCCTACAAATCCATCCCGGTTTCGTTGCGGAAAGTGGCGTGACCGCCGACCGCCAGAGCGCCTGCTTCCTGCGCGTCACTCCGGCGGGGGAGGCGGCGCGCGTCACCCAGGCGGTGGCGGCGGAGTCGCCCGTCGCGCTGGAGGTGAACGGCATCGCCTATGCCGTGCTGATGGCCACCCCCGCCGATCTCGCCGACCTCGCCACCGGCTTCCTGTTCACCGAACGGCTGATCGGCGGGGTGGACGACATGATCGCCGTGCGGGAACGGCCGGCCGAGGGCGGCACGGTGCTGGACGCCACGATCACCGACCCGTCCCGCCTGCACGCGCGGCTGCGCCACCGCCCGTCGGAGTCCGCCTGCGGGCTGTGCGGCGTGGAATCGCTCGCCCAGGCGCTGCGACCCCTGCCGCGCATCGCCACGCCCTGGCAAGGCGATCTCTCCGCCGTCTTCGCCGCCCTCGCGGCACTTCCCGCCCACCAGGCGCTCAACCGCGCCACCGGCGCCGCCCATGCCGCCGCGCTGTGCGGCCCGGGCGGCGACATCCGCCTGGTCCGCGAGGATGTCGGCCGCCACAACGCCTTCGACAAGCTGATCGGCGCCATGCTGCTTGCAGGGCTGGGCTGGGACGGCGGCTTCGCGCTGCTGTCCTCGCGCTGCTCGTTCGAACTGGTGGAGAAGGCGGCGCTGTCCGGCTGCCCGATGCTCGCCACCCTCTCGGCGCCGACCAGCCTGGCCGTGGAACGGGCGGCGCAGGCCGGGCTGACGCTGGTGGCGCTGGCGCGGGCGGATTCGCTGCTGGTGCGCGAGGCCGGCGGGCCAGGGCAGGGTGGCGCGGGTCGCCGTATCATCGAAAGCGCACAGCAACCGGAAGAGGTGCGGCATGGAGATGGCGTATCGAGAACGATGGCTGACTGAGATTGCCGCGTTGCGGACGATCTTGTCGGCGTTTGAATTGCGGGAAGAGCGCAAGTGGGGAAAGCCCTGCTACACGCTGAACGCGAAAAATGTCGTCATCATCCAGGGCTTCAAGGAATACTGCGCGTTGGGCTTCTTTCAGGGCGCGCTGCTGAAGGACCCGGAGAAATTGCTGGTGCAACTCGGTCAGGTTCAGGCCGCACGGGTGATGAAGTTCACCAGCGCCCAGGAGATCGCCGCGAAGGCGCGCATCATCGATGCCTATGTGCGCGAGGCGATGGCCGCCGCGAAAGCCGGCAGGAAGGTCGAGACAAAGCCGCGGGAGTTGCCCGTGCCCGAGGAGCTGGAGGAGATTTTTCGCGGCGATCCCAATTTCAAGCGGGCGTTCACGGCGCTGACGCCGGGCCGGCAACGGGGGTACCTGCTTCACTTCGCCGGCGCGAAGCAGCCGGCGACGCGGACCGCACGGATCGAAAGGGCCATGCCCGCGATCTTTGAAGGGCGAGGGTTTCTGGAGCGGCGGTAGATCGTGAAACGCGGCCACCGGCCGGCTTGGTGCGAGAGACCAGAGTGCCCGTGGGAGCAAGTTGGTGCGGGCGGTCGGACTCGAACCGACATGTCCGTGAGGACGGCGGATTTTGAGTCCGCTGCGTCTACCATTCCGCCACGCCCGCGCGCGCCGCACCCTACATGAACCGCGCGCCCGGCCAAGAGGCAAGCCCCCCGATCGCCCCCCATCGCCTCCCATTGCCCCCCATTGCCCCGGGGGGGGCGGATTTGCATCGGCCGGCGAGCTTGGCTATAGGACGCGCCCGGCCAATCCCGGATAGCTCAGTTGGTAGAGCAAGCGGCTGTTAACCGCTCGGTCGTAGGTTCGAGTCCTACTCCGGGAGCCAGGGCCCTTCCGATCATACCCATCCGCGGATCGTTCATGGTTTCGCGGTCTCCGCGCCATTGAAACCCGCCGCGACACCCGCCACGCTCCATCCATGAGTGACGATCCCGTCCTGGACATGCTCCGGTCGATCCGTGCCGACATGGCCGAGATGCGCGTGAAGCAGCGTGCGCAGCGGGTTCCGCTGGGCGCCATCGAGCGGTCGCTGGCGCTAAAACGCGATACGGCGGAGACACGGGCCGAGGTCAGCGGACGCTTCGACCGGAGGCTCGACCGGCGGGACGTCATCGAACGCAGGCTGACTCCACGCAACGCCTGACCGGCGGCCGGCGATCAATGGCCTGACCGCGCCGACCTTGCGTTTTCGCTCATTCATCGTCGTCACGGACAATGAGCGTGACGTCGACGGGATCGGCATCATCAACCCAATGCGGGGAACGGGCGTCTAGGCTGGGTTCGGAACGCAAGAAGCGCGACCGGTGATTGATACAATTTATTACAATAAAATCGGCATTTTCCTGTTGCAGCGGTCATTCCGGTTGGCTAAATGTCAGATAGTAATTATCAATGTTATATAGGAGACCCCGATGCCCCGCCCCGGCCCCTTCACCCAGATCGTGCAGATGCTCTCTGCCCTGCTGGGTGGGGTGTGGGGCCGGTTGTTCCTGGGGCGGAAGGAATCCACGAGGCTTCGCCAGATCGCCGAGATGATGGCGGCGTTCGACAGGCTCTACGCCCAGTGGAAGGACGGCACGGTGGTGCCGGAGCCCGAGGTGGTCTGGGTGGAGCCGCGCGAGGACAAGCGCACGGGCCGGGTCCGCGCAAAGCGGACCACTACCCGCCGGAAGCCGGCCAAGCCGGAGGCCGGCCGGCGGATCATCCGCCTCCGGCCGGTGAACTGGGCGGTCATCCCGCGCCGGATCGGGCCAAGCGGCAAACGGCGGAAGGTCACGGTGCCACGCGCGGAGGAGTGGTCGGGATGAACCTCATCCCGACCCGATCCTCGCGCCGTTTCCGCAATCCCAACCCACCGCGCGCAATTTTTTACCTTGGGTCATTCCCGAGGCGATGCCGCGTGGGCCGATCGCGGAAGGATGCGACGCTGCCCTCCCGTCGCAGCTTGGCGACCAGGAAATCAAGCCCCGGGGGCTGGCCGGGGACCGATCAGGTTCAAGATTGCGTCAAAACCCACTGACAGTCCGCGCGCGGCTTGTATGCTGTCGCAATCGGATACACGCGGGGGCAAGTCATGGCGGGGCCGAACGAGGATTTCGACGAGACCGTCCGTCTGCCGCGCGGCAGCGTGCCGCAGCCGGCCGGCGTGTGGGGAACCACCGGCCAGGCCCCGCCGCCGCCACCTCCAGCACCGTCCGTTCGCCACGCCTATCCGCTGGTGGCGCGCGACCCGTCGCTGACCGCGGCGTTCGGGCTGCTGATGCAAAGCCTGCCCTACGCGCTGATGCGGCTGGCCATCCTGTTCGGGGCCTCGGTGGCCGGCATCGTCTGGCTGTGCGTGGCCTTCGGCGGCGCGGCCTGGCTGGGCACCCATATCGCCAGCGCCTTCGGCTGGGTCTGGCTGATCGCCTGCATCCTCGGCACCGGCTTCCTGTGGGGCACGGTGCTGCGCTACGTGCTGAACCTCATCGAATGCGGCCATGTCGCGGTGCTGACGGAGCTCATCACCAAGGGCAGCGTGGGCAATGGCAGCGAGTCGATGTTCGCCTATGGCAAGCGCGTGGTGATCGAGCGGTTCGGCCAGGTGAACGTGCTGTATGGCTTGAACATGCTGGTGCGCGGGGTGCTCGGCGCCTTCCACCGCACGCTCGACTTCGTGGCCGACCTGCTGCCCATTCCGGGGCTCGAGACGCTGTCGAGCCTGGTCAACATCGTGCTGCGCGCCGCCACCCGCTACCTGGACAAGGTGATCTTCTCCTACAACCTCGCCCGCGGCGACGAGAACCCGTGGCGCAGCAGCCAGGAAGGGCTGATCTACTACGCCCAGAACGCCAAACCTATTTTGAAGACAGCGATCTGGGTGGTGATCCTGGAGCGGGTTCTCACCTTCCTGCTGTGGGTGGTGCTGATGGTGCCGGCGGGGCTCGTCACCCTCATCCTGCCCGAATCGGTGCGCGAGACCGGCGGGCTGGTGACGGTGATCATCGCCGCGCTGTTCGCCGCCAGCCTGCGCGCCTCGTTCCTCAAGCCGTTGTTCCTCATCATGATGATGGTGCGCTTCCATTCCGCTGCCGAGGGGCAGGCGATCAACGAGGCGTGGGACGCGCGGCTGTCGCAGATCTCCGACAAGTTCCGCGAACTAGGGCAGAATGTGATGAACCCCACTGGCCGGCCGGCGACGATCTAGGGCATAGAATTCGGCATCCACCGGTTTGCGCCCGCATCATTTTCAGCTGAGGCCCGCCCATGATTTCCATACGCCCCTCCCTCCGTCCGGCACGGCTGGCGATGTCGCTTCTCGTCAGCACCTCCCTGCTCGCGGGCTGCGCGCCCGGCCAGTTCAGCACCCAGGCCGGCCGCATCGGCCCGGATGACGGCACCGATGCCTGCCGCCCGCAGCTCGTGGCGCTGGATTCCACGGGCAACTACTTCACGGCGGACATCCTCACCGGCGCGGCGCTCGGCGCGCTGGGCGGGGCGGCGATCGGCGGGCTCGCCACCGGCAACTGGCGCGGCGCCCTGATCGGCGCGGCGGCGGGCGG
>CAMFLK010000031.1 GCA_945957135.1 uncultured Rhodospirillales bacterium | reverse complement strand
GCTCCAAAGAAAAGTTCCGCAGATCCGCCGGCACATGCACACGGTCCAGCAACGGTGTGGACGGGCGGGGGACAACGGGGAGGATAGGGGCGTTCATGTCGAAACTCCGCTCAATTGCGCCGGCGCACGACGTGGGCGGCGAGCGCCCGCAGCAATCCGGCCTGATCGCCGAATCCGTCGAGATGGCCGGCGGCCTGTTCGGCCAGCAGCTCGGCTTGTGCCCGCGCCCGGTCCAGCCCCCACACCGCGACCAGCGTGGCCTTGCCGGCGGCGGCGTCCTTCCCGGCGGTCTTGCCGATCTCCTCGGCCGAGCCCACCGCGTCGAGCACGTCATCGGCGATCTGGAAGGCGGCGCCGACATCGCGGCCATAGGCGGCGAGCAGGCTGCGCTGGTGGGCGCCGGCGCGGCCGAGAATGGCGCCGGCCTCGGCCGAGAACTGGATCAGCCGGCCGGTCTTGAGCGCCTGGAGGCGGGCGACGTCCTCGGCGCCCAGCGCCTGGCCCTCGGTGGCCATGTCGATCATCTGCCCGCCGCACATGCCCCGCGCGCCGGACGCATGGGACAGGGCGGCGACCAGCTCGCAGCGCGCCTCGGCGCTGCTGTGGGTGTCGGGATCGGCCAGCACCTCGAAGGCGCGGGTCTGCAGCGCGTCGCCGGCCAGGATCGCGGTGGCCTCGTCGAAGGCGCGGTGGGTGCTGGGCTTGCCGCGGCGCAGGTCGTCGTTGTCCATCGCCGGCAAATCGTCGTGGATCAGCGAATAGGCGTGCAGCATCTCCACGGCGGCGGCGACGCGCACGGCGCATTGGCGATCGACCGCGAACAGGCCGGCGGACTGCATCACCAGGAAGGCGCGCAGCCGCTTGCCGCCGCCCAGGGTGGCATAGCGCATGGCGGCGAAGAGCGGGGCTTCCGGACCGGGTTCCTCAGGCAGCAGCACGTCGAGCGCCGCCTCCACCTCGGCGGCGGTGGCGGCGATGGCGGCGGGAAGGGAATCAGCAGTGATGATGTCCACGCGGCTTGTCTCCCTCACGCGATCGGCTTGGTGGACAGGCTGCCATCGGCCGCCTGCACGATGGCCTGCACCCGCGCCTCGGCCTCGGCCAGCTTGGTCTCGCAGTGCCGGCGCAGCAGGGCGCCGCGCTCATAGGCGCCGATCGCGTCCTCCAGCTTCTGCTGGCCGGCTTCCAGCCCCCGCACGATGCCTTCCAGCTCGGCCAACGCGTCCTCGAAGGAGAGGGTTGCGACATCGGCGGCGGGCTTGGCGGGTACGGGACGGGCGCCGGACATGCTGGGTGCTCCTGCGGAGGCGAGCGCGCGTCCTACCCAAGCCGGCGCGTCCCGCCAACCCGCAAAACACACCAAGCGTGTCAGCCGTGCAACAGCACCCGCACATGGGCGGCGGCGGAGGCGGCCAGCGCGTCGAGGTCGTAGCCGCCCTCGAGCACCGAAACCAGCCGGCCGCCGCCGTGTTTGTCCGCCAATTCCAGCAGCTTGCGGGTGATCCAGGCGAAATCCGCGGTGTCCAGCCGCAGCTGGGCGAGCGGGTCGGCCTTATGGGCGTCGAACCCGGCGGAGACGATCAGCAGCTCCGGCGCGAATCGGTCCAGCGCCGGCAGCAGCACCATCTCCCACCCCTCGCGGAAGGCGCCGGGGCCGCTGCCGGGGGGCAGGGGCAGGTTGACGATGTTGCCCACCCCCCGCTCCTCCGCCCCGCCGGTGCCGGGATAGCAGGGGTATTGGTGGGAGGAGGCGTAGAACAGCGAGGGGTCGGCGGCGAAGATGTCCTGCGTGCCGTTGCCGTGATGCACGTCGAAATCCACCACCGCGACGCGCTGCACCCCCCAGCGCGCCTGGGCATGGCGGGCGGCGATGGCGGCGTTGGCGAACAGGCAGAAGCCCATCGGCCGCAGCCGCTCGGCGTGATGGCCGGGCGGGCGGGTGGCGACGAACACGGTGCGCGCCCAGCCCTCCATCACCGCGTCCACACCCATCACGGCGCCGCCGGCCGAGCGCAGCGCCGCCTCGATGCTGCCATGGCTCATGATGGTGTCGGCATCCAGCGCGTGATGGGCGCCGGGATCGGGGCGGATGGACAGGATGGCGTCCACGTAGTCCTGCGGATGGACGCGCAGCAGTTGCTCCTCCGTCGCCTCCGGTGCCGATTCGCGCAGCAGGTCGCTGAACGCCTCGCCCTCCAGCGCCGCGAGCACGTGGCGCAGCCGGTCCGCGCATTCGGGATGCCAGGGGCCGGTGTCGTGATCGAGGCAGGCGGGGTGGGTGATCAGCGCGGTGGTCATGGCTCCGCCCTGCGGCGGATGACGAAGCTGAACACGCCGGCCTCCTCGCTGGTGGCCACCAGCGCGTGGCCGGTCTCGCGGCAGAACGACTTGAAATCGGCCACCGCCGCGCGGTCGGTGGCCAGCACGCGCAGCCGCTCGCCCGGCGCCATGCCGCGCAGCACCTTGTTGGCGCGCAGCACCGGCAGCGGGCAGGTCAGGCCCTTCACGTCCAGCAACGTTTCGCTCACCCGCCCATCCTGCGTCCGTGCCCCCGCCTGAGCAAGACGCTGACTTGAGCAAGACGGGTGCGGCAAGGCAGATTGGCCGCATGAACGCCCCCTGCCCCGCCTTCCGCATCGGTATCGATCTCGGCGGCACCAAGACCGAACTCGCGGTGCTCAAGGCCGACGGCGCGCTCGGCTACCGCCAGCGCGTGCCCACGCCCACCGGCTACGAGGCCAGCGTGCGCTCGATGGCCGAGATGGTGCGCGCCGCCGAGGCGGCGATGGGCGGCACCGGCACGGTGGGTGTCGGCATTCCCGGCGTGATCAGCCCGGCCACCGGCCTGGTGAAGAACGCCAACACCACCGCCCTGAACGGCCACAAGCTCGACCGCGACCTGGCGGAGGCGATGGGCCGGGAGGTGCGGCTGGAGAACGACGCCAACTGCTTCGCCCTCTCCGAAGCCGCCGATGGCGCGGGCGCGGGGCAGAAGACGGTGTTCGGCGTCATCCTCGGCACCGGCTGCGGCGGCGGCGTGGTGGTGGACGGCAAGGTGCTGCGCGGCCGCAACTACGTCGCCGGCGAATGGGGCCACATGCCCCTGCCCTGGCCCGAACCCAGCGAACTGCCGGGCACGCTGTGCTGGTGCGGCCACCGCAACTGCCTGGAGACGCTGATCTCCGGCACCGGCCTCGCCATGGATTGCGATGGGCCGGAGGCGCGCGACGCCACGAGCATCCCCGCCCGCGCCGCCGCCGGCGAGACCCGCGCCCAGGCTGCCCTCGACCGCCACGCCGACCGGCTGGCGCGCGGCCTCGCCGTGGTGATCAACCTGATCGACCCCGACACCATCGTGCTGGGCGGCGGCCTGTCCAACATGGCGCATCTGTATGAGCAGGTGCCGAAGCTGATGGCGCCGCACGTGTTCTCCGACGTGGTGACCACGCCGGTGCTGAAGAACCGGCACGGCGATTCCTCGGGAGTGCGCGGGGCGGCGTGGTTGTGGCCGCCGCCAGGGCAGTAAAGAAAGGAAGGATGTTCTTTTTTTGAAAAAAAGAACCAAAAAACTTTTTATAACTGAACCGTGCGTGCCCAATATCGTACGTACACACCAAACGAGTAAAAGTTTTTTTGCTTCTTTTTTTTCAAAAAAAGAAGATCCTTCTTTCCCTTGACCCCTTCTCTCTGCCGCGACTGCTTCGCAAGTCCGGATGTTCCGGTCTGCCCCGCCTGCGGCAGCCGCCGCGTGCTTCGCCACGAGGCGCTGTTCCGCCTGCACATCGCCCATGTCGATTGCGACGCCTTCTATGCCAGCGTGGAGAAGCGCGACCGGCCGGAGTTGGCGACGCGGCCGGTGATCGTCGGCGGCGGGGTGCGGGGCGTGGTGAGTTCCGCCTGCTACATCGCCCGCATCGCCGGGGTGCGCAGCGCCATGCCGATGTTCAAGGCACTGAAGGCCTGCCCGGACGCGGTGGTGATCCGCCCGGATTTCACCAAATACACCGCCGCCTCCCGCGCGATCCGCGCGCTGATGGAGCGGCTGACCCCGCTGGTGCAGCCGCTGTCGATCGACGAGGCGGCGCTCGACCTCGCAGGCACCGAGGCGCTGCACGGCGCGCCGCCGGCGGCGATGCTGGCGCGGCTGGCGCTGGAGGTGGAGCGCGAGGTGGGGGTGACGATCTCCATCGGCCTCGCCGAGAACCGCACGCTCGCCAAGATCGCGGCTGGCCGCGACAAGCCGCGCGGCTTCTGCGTGCTCGGGGATGAGGCGGCCGGTGTGCTGGCGGGCGAGCCGGTGCGGCTGCTGCCGGGCGTAGGGCCGCAGCTGGCCAAGCGGCTGGCCGCGAAGGGCATCACCCGCATCGGCGACCTCGCCGCGCTCGACGCGCGCGCCGCCCTGTCGCGCCTGGGCGAGGAGGGGCCGGACCTCGTGCGCCGCGCCCGGTTCGAGGATGCGCGCCGCGTCGATCCCTCCCGCGAGGCCCGCTCGATCAGTGCCGAGACCACCTTCAATACCGACATCGCCGCGGCGGAGGAGCTGGAGCGCCATCTCTGGCGCCTGTCGGAGAAGCTGGCGCGGCGGCTGAAGGCGGCGGAGCTGGCGGCGGTGGGGGTGGTGCTGAAGCTCAAGACCGCCGGCTTCGCCACGCGCACCCGCACCCAGCGCCTGCCCTCGCCCACCCAGCTGCCGGACACGCTGTTCGCCGCCGCCCGCGCCCTGCTGGCGCGCGAGACGGATGGCACGATGTTCCGGCTGATCGGCATCGGCGCCGCCGGGCTCGCACCGGCCAGCGAGGCGGACCGGCCCGATCTGGCCGACCCCGACGCGACCCGGCGCAGCGCGGCCCAGGCGGCGATCGACCGGCTGCGCGAGCGCTTCGGCGCCGCCACCATCATGCGCGGGCGCGGCCTACCGCGCTGAGCCGCCGGACACCGCGCTGATGATGTGCCGCTGGAAGAACAGGTACAGGATCAGCACCGGCAGCCCGGCGAACACCGCCTGGGCCATCAGGAAGCCGATCCCCTCGGTCTGGGCGAAATTCGTCTGCATCGAGGCGAGGCCGATGGTCAGCGTGTACATCTCCGGCTTGGTGGCGGAGACCAAGGGCCAGAAATAATCGTTCCAGGCGTGCAGGAAAGTGTAGATGCCCAGCGTCGCCTGGGCGGGGATGGAGAGCGGCAGCACGATCCGCCAGAACACCTTGAAGCGGGAGGCGGAATCGAGCAGCGCCGCCTCCTCGATCTCCGGCGAGATGGCGCGGAAATACTGCGTCATCAGCAGCACGCCGAAGGGAAAGGCGAGGCGCGGGGCGATCAGCGCGCCGTAGGTGTTATGCCACTCGAAGAAGGCGAACATCGTGTGCAGCGGCACGATGATCGCCTGTTCCGGCACCGCCAGCGCCGCCAGCACCACCACGAACAGCACGCCCCGGCCGGGGAAGTCGGTGCGCGCGAAGCCGTAGCCGGCGAGGCTCGCCAGCACCAGCGTGAGGATGGTCTGGCCGGCCGCGACGATGGTGCTGTTCATCATCCAGCCGAACACGGAGGAGGAGGCGATGATGTCGGCGTAGTTCTTCAGCGTGAACGGCGGAGAGAGCAGCCCGCCGGTGGTGCGCATCAGCACCTCGTTGGGCTTGAGGGACAGGCCGAGCACCCAGACGATCGGCGCGATCCACACCAGCGTCAGCGCCACGACGGCGACGAGGATGGCGCGGTCGCCGAGGCTCCGGCCGCGGCGGTACGTGTCCGCGCTCATGCCGCCTCCCGCCGCCGGGCGAACCAGAACTGGGCCAGGGCCGCCAGCAGCATCAGCGCGAACAGCACCTGGCTGGCCGCCGCCGCGAAGCCCAGCTGCCAATCGCGGAAGCCGGCCTCGTAGATGTATTGCACGATGGGGCGGGAGGCGTTGTTGGGTCCGCCGCTGGTGATCAGGAAGATCTGGCCGAACACCTGGAATTGCAGGATCACCTCGATCAGCGCCACCAGCACGATGGTGCGGCGGATCGACGGCAGGGTGATGGAGGTGAACACCCGCCAGCGCGAGGCGTTGTCCAGCGCCGCCGCCTCGTAGAGTTCGGCGGGGATTTGCTGCAATCCCGCCAGGAACAGCGTCATCGGCAGGCCGATGATCCACCACACGGTGACGATGGCGACCGAGGGCAGCGCGCGGCTCTCATTGGCCACCATGTCGATCGAGGGCAGGCCCACCAGGCCGAGAATGTCGGCCAGCAGTCCGCGATCGGGCAGGTACACCAGCCGCCAGATGAGCGTGACGATGGTGACCGACAGCACGGACGAGCCGAAGAAGATCGTGCGCATCACCACGCTGCGGCGCAGCCCGTTGTTCAGCGCCAGCGCCAGGAACAGCCCCAGCGCCACGAAGGCCGGCACGGTCATCACCACGAACAGCACGGTGTTGCGGATGGTGCCGAGGAAGATCTTGTCGGTGAAGAGATTGGCGAAGTTCTCCCAGCCGACGCTGCCGTTCCAGCCGCCCAGCATGTCCCAATCCTGGAACGACAGGAACAGGCCGAGGCCGAGCGGAAAGATCAGCAGCGCCGCCAGCACCGCCATGTAGGGCAGCACGAACAGCACGTTGGCGGTGGAGCGGACGCCGACTCCCGCCACCCCCTGGGCCGCCATGTCAGCGCGCCTCCGCCGCGCAGGCGCGGCCGTCGGCGTCGAACAGATGGGCGGCCTGCCCGTCGGGCGACAGCGCCACGGGCTGGCCGATCTCCAGTTCCGCGTCGCCCGGCTCGTCGTAGATCAGCGTGGCGCCGTCGGTGAGGCGGACATGGACCAGCGTGCGCTCGCCCAGCCGCTCGATCACCTCGATCGTCGCCGCCATGCCGCTGCCGGGGTGCAAATCCTCGGCGCGGATGCCAAGGGTGACCTCGCCGGCCGGCACGGCGGCGGCGGGAATGGCGGTGGCGACGCGGGCGCCGTTGGCCAGCACGGCCACGGCCATGCCCGCCTGCTCCTCCAGGCGCGCGACGGGCAGAAAGTTCATCGCGGGCGTGCCGATGAAGCTCGCCACGAAGCGCGTCGCCGGGCGGCGATAGACCTCGATCGGCGTGCCAACCTGCTCGATGCGCCCGCGGTTCATCACCACGATACGGGTGGCCATGGTCATCGCCTCCACCTGGTCGTGGGTGACGAAGACCATGGTGGCGCGCATGCGCTGGTGCAGGCGGGCGAGTTCCACGCGGGTGCGGGCGCGCAGCGCGGCATCGAGGTTCGACAGCGGTTCGTCGAACAGGAAGATGCGCGGCTCCTTCACGATGGCGCGGCCGATGGCCACGCGCTGGCGCTGGCCGCCGGAGAGCTGCGCCGGCTTGCGTTCCAGCAGCGTGCCGATCTCCAGCATCTCCGCCGCGTCCGCCACGCGCCGGGCGATTTCCGTGGCCTGGGTGCCGATGTTGCGCAGGCCGAATTCCATGTTCTGGCGCACGGTCATGTGCGGGTAGAGCGCGTAGTGCTGGAACACCATGGCCACGCCGCGATCGCCGGGTGGCAGCGAATCGATGCGCCGCCCGCCCAGATGGATTTCCCCGCCATTGGGCGCTTCGAGACCCGCGACCATGCGCAGCAGCGTGGACTTGCCGCAGCCGGAGGGGCCGAGGAACACGGCGAACTCGCCTTCCGGCACCTCGAGCGACAGGTTGCTGATCGCCTCGAAACTGCCGAAACGCTTGCCGACATGGCGCAGGCTGAGCCCTGGCGGCGCCGAGTTGTGGGCAAGTTGCCCGTTCTGATCTGCCTGTTCCGGCATTGGCCGCTTCCCCCGAAGCTTGTTCCGCGTGTTTCGAGGGCTGCTTGACGCAGCGTTGCCGGCCGAAAACCGCTGTGAAAACGCTAGGAAGCAACAGGGCGCGTTGTCAACCGGCGCCACGCGGCCGCATCCTGCGGGCATGACGGACGATGCGGCATTCTACAAGTTGGGCGACGGCGCGGTGACGCTCACGCTGCGGGCCACGCCCAACGCCTCGCGCAGCGCGTGGAGCAAGCCCGTGCCGGTGGGGGAAGGGCGGGTGGCGCTGGGGGTGCGCGTCGCGGCGCGGCCGGTGGACGGGGCGGCCAATGCCGCGCTGCTGGAATTCATCGCGAGGGAATTCGACGTGGGCAAGCGCGCCCTCACCCTGGTTGCCGGCGACACCGGGCGGGTGAAGATCGTGCGGATCGGCGGAGATGCGACGGGAATCGTGGAGCGGCTGCGCGGGATCGTGGCGGCGCTGTGATGCGCGGCGGGCTCCTTCGCCTGTCCGATTGTGCTTGCGTTGTGTCTGGCGCTGTCAAGGCGCGCTTCGCTCAAGCGCCTTGACAGCGCCAGACGCAACGAAGCGAGTGCCACGCAGGCAAAGCCTGCGGGACATGCGAAGAAGGGACGGACGTGAGCCCTTTCTTTGTTCGGCTGAAAAAGGCCCTTTCTTCGTCCCGGCCTTCCACACGCAAGAGAAGGCGGGCCCTGTCAGCGCCGCCCGCGGCTGCGAAACGCGGGCCGCGCCAGGCCGAGGCTGCCGCGCAGCGTGCCATCGCCGGCATATTCGGTAGCGACCAGGCCGCGCCGCTGCAGTTCCGGCACCAGCCAGTCGAAAATCTCGTAGGCGGGCTCTGGCAGGAAGGGAACCAGGATGTTCCAGCCGTCGCAGCCCCCATTCTCGAACCAGTCCTGCATCACGTCGGCGATGTCCGCCGGCGTGCCGACGGAGATGTTGTGGCCGGAGGCGCCGGCCATGATCTGGTACAGCTTGCGGATCGTCATGCCCGGCTGATTGCCCAGCCGCACGATGGACTGGTGGGCGCTTTTCAGCGCGTTGCTGCCTTCCAGCGGCGACGGCAATGGCCCGTCCGGCGGCAGGTGCGACAGGTCGCCGTACGTATCCCTCAGCGTCGGCAGGCCGAGGGCGGGATGCACCAGCGCCTGCAACTGCGCGAACCGGTCCTGCGCCTCCTGGCGCGTGCGCCCCATGATCGGCAGCACGCCGGGCATCACCAGCATGGCCCCCGGCGCGCGCCCGGCCACCTCGCCCTGCCGCTTCACGCTGGCGTAGAAAGCGATGGCGTCGTCACGCGATTTCTGCGCGGTGTAGATGAGATCGGCGATCCGCCCGCCCAGATCCTGGCCCGGCCCGGACGAGCCGGCCTGGGCGATCACCGGATAGCCCTGCAACGGCCGCGCGACGTTCAGCGGCCCCTTCACCGCGAACACCTCGCCGCGATGGTTCAGCGTGTGCAGCTTGGCCGGATCGAAATACCGCCCGCTCGCCTTGTCGCGGATGAACGCGTCGTCTTCCCAGCTGTCCCAGAGTCCGAAGACGACATCGACGAACTCCTCCGCGCGCCGGTAGCGCAGCCCGTGCTCCATATGCGCGTCGCGGCCGAAATTGAACGCCTCCTGCTCGCTCCAGGAGGTCACCACATTCCAGCCCACCCGCCCGCGCGTGACGTAGTCCAGCGAGGCGAATTTGCGGGCGATGTGATAGGGCTCGTTGTAGGTGGTGGAGGCACTGGCGACGAAGCCGAGATGCTCGGTCACCGCCGACAGCGCGCCGATCACGGTCAGCGGCTCGAACACGTCGATGCGCGCGTTGTAGGAGAGTTCGTCGTCATCGCGCGCGGAATGGCGCACGGCGATGCCGTCGGCCCAGAACATGAAATGGAAGCGGGCGCGCTCGGCGGCGCGCGCCATCTCCTGCCAGAAGCGGATGTCCATCGCGGCATCGGTGCGCGCGCCGGGCATGCGCCAGCCCGCGGCATGGGCGCCGTTGGCGACGATGTTGAGGCCGAGCTTCATCGGGCGGGCGGGCATGGCGTATTTCCTAAATCAACAGCCGCGCGAGGCGGTCGAATTCGGCGATGGTCAGCGTCTCCGCCCGGCGCTCGCCGGCGATGCCGGCGCGCGCCAGCAGCGCCTCGCCGCCCAGCCCGCGCAGCGCGCCGCGCAGCATCTTGCGGCGCTGGCCGAAGGCGGCGGCGGTCAGCCGCTCCATGGCGGCGAACAGCGCGGCCGGCGGCTGCGCCGCGTGCGGCGTCAGCACCACCACCGCCGACCAGATTTTCGGCGGCGGCGTGAAGGCGCCCGGCGGAATCCGCAGGCGCAGCTCGGTGGCGGCGATCCATTGCGCCAGCACCGACAGCCGCCCATAGGCGCCGGTGCCCGGTGCCGCGCAGATGCGCTCGGCCACTTCCTGCTGGAACATCAGCGTCATGCGCTCCCAGGCGGCGGCCTGGCGCAGCCAGCCGACCAGCAGCGGCGAGGCGATGTTGTAGGGCAGGTTGGCCACGATCTGCCGCGGCGCCGGCGCGAAGGCGGTGAGATCGCGCGCCAGCGCGTCGCCGGCCACCACGCTCAGCCGGCCCGGCCGCTGGCCGCGCAGCTCCTCGATGGCGGCGATGGCGCGCGGGTCGATCTCCACGGCGGTGACATGGGCGGCCGCCCCGTCCACCAGCGCCCTGGTCAGCCCGCCCGGCCCCGGACCCACCTCCACCACATGCCGGCCGGCGAGGTCGCCGGCCTCGCGCGCGATGCGCTCGGTCAGGTTGCCGTCGAGCAGGAAATGCTGCCCCAGGCTGCGCTTCGCATCCAGCCCGTGCCGCGCAATGACCTCGCGCAGCGGCGGCAGGCGAGCTGCCTCAGGCGCGCCGGTCAATGATCGCGCGGCGCTGGAGGTCGCGCATCAGCTGGCGCGAGCCCAGCTCCACCCGGTCGTTGAGCAGCGAGGAGGCGATCTCCTGCCGGCTCGGCAGGCCCATGTTGGAGGTTTCGCGCGAGCAGACCATCACCACCGCCACGCCGTCCTCGGCGATCAGCGGCTCGCTGGCCTTCTCCAGCGGCAGGGTGGTGATCACCTGCCGCAGGGCGGGCACGGAAATGGCGTCCACCCGGATTTCGCCGGGGTCGGCGGGCTTGCCGCTGCCCATCCCCTTGGCGGTGAGCGCCTGGTTGGCGGTGTCCATCGCCTCGCAGCTCCTGGCGTTGGCGCTGATGGCGCGCGCCTCCTCCACCGCGCGGCGCTGCGCGTCGGTCGGCGCCGCCGGGTTCAGCTTGGTGGGGAACGGGATGAAGATCTGGCGCACCCGCGCCGTCTGCGCCGGCTCGTTGCCCAGCTCGCGGCGCGCATGCAGCGTGATGATGGAGAAGCCGCCGGCCACGCGGATGGGGTTGCTGATCGCGCCCACCGGCATCTGCTGCACCACGCGGAACACTTCGGGGTCGAGCTGGTTGCCCTGCACCCAGCCGAGATCGCCGCCGCTCAGCGCGTTCTGGCTCTGGCTGAACTGGGCGGCGACCACGCCGAACGGGGCGCCGGCGCGCAGCTGGCCGATGACCGTGTCCACGAAGCGCTGGGCGTCCGGCGCCTGGGCCGCGTCGGTGACCGGCACGAAGATTTCGGCCACGCGGTATTCGGGGTGGCCGACCTGGGCCTTCAGCACCGCCTCCTGCGCCTTGATGTCGGCATCGCTGATGTTGATCTGCGCGCCCAGCACCTCGCGCAGCACCTTGTTCCAGCCGAGCTGCACGCGGATCTGGTCGATCATGGTGCGGATATCGACGCCGCCGCCGGCCAGCTTGCGCCGCAGCGTGCCGGGCGGCAGGCCGTTGCGGCCCTCGATCTCCTGGATCGCCGCGGCGATGTCCTGGTCCGGCACCACGATCTTGCGGCGCAGGATTTCCTGCAGCCGCAGCCGCTCGTCGATCAGCTGGCGCACCACCTGGGGGGTCAGCCGGTCGAGCACGTCCGGCGTGGTCGGCAGGCCGGCGGACAGCGCGAGCAGCCGGCGGCGGTTGTCCACGTCGCCCAGGCTGATCACGTCGCCGTTCACGGTGGCGAGGATGGTGGTGCCTTCGGCGGGCGTGACCCGGCGGGCAGGCGCCGCGGCGGCCGGTTTGGCCGGCGCCGCCTGCTGCGCGTCGGCAGCGAGCGGGGCCAGGCCGAGCGCCAAACCGAGGAGAAATTGGCCGAGGCGAAAATGGCGGACGCGGATGGGCATCAAGGCGGATCGAACTCCTGACAAGGCGGCCCCTACAGCGCGTGGAAGCCGAACTGCCCGACGGTCTTCAGCGTGATCTGGAACAGGATCGTGCTCGAACCGTGGTCGTTGTTGATGGAGGTATAGCGCTTGTAGAAGCTCACGTCGAAAATGAAGCACTCATCCTCGTAGCCGCCGCGCAGCGCCAGACCGACCATCTGCGAGGTCTCCAGGTTGCCGCGCGCCCAGCCGGAAAAACGCCACGGCCCCTGCTTGGTCGTCAGCCCCACCGTGATTTCGTTGCGCGGCGCCGTGGGCGCCACCGGCGGCGGGTTGTCGTAGTAATCGTACGGATTCATGGTGGTGTAGATGTAGCCGGTCGAGACCCGGAAGGCATCGACGCCGGCGGAGGCGAGCACGTCGGCGAATTTCACGTTGAAGGTGTTCTTGTCGAAGCGCTGGCGCGTGCTGACGTCGAAATAGCGGTTCGGCGAATAGTTCAAGTGGCTCACCACGTCCGACGTGGTGCCCTGCATGCCGGAATCGGCGGGGAAGGACAGGTCTTTCTGCGCCCGGTAGCCCTGGCCCACCAGGCCGTCCAGCACCGCGCCGGAGGGAAAGGTCCAGGCCATGTGCAGGGCCACGTTGGCGCGCATCCCGCCTTCCAGCCGGTCGATTCCCGGATGGCGGTTGAGCGCGAACAGGTTGGCGTCGGTGAATTCGAAGTCCAGGCTGTCCTCGTTCGGCACCCGGGTGTTGATGTAGGTGCTTCCGGTGGGTGCCGCGATGACCTGCACGATCGGCTCGATCAGCTGGCTGCCGAGGCCCACGCGCTGCAACGGCCAGCGCATCTCCAGCGCCGCCGTCGGCATGGCCTGGGCCGCCGTGGTGGAGCCGAAACTCGCGTAGTTGGGCTGCTGGTTGTACTGGCTGGCGGCGTAGGCGGCGCTGTCCACATGCAGCGTGGCCTTCCACACATCGCCGAACCGGCCCACCGCCGGGCGGTCCCAGTTCAGGCTGAGGCGGGCGCGCTGGGTGTTGGTGCCTTCCGTGCGCAGCACGTTGAACGCGTCGGCGTCCAGCGAGATGCGCCCGCCCAGCGCGTCCGGCTGGCCGAAGAAGCTGTACTGGTAGCGCGGCAGCACCACCGGCAGCTTGGCGGCGACGATGTTGCTGGTGAGGCCCTGGTAGTAGCGCGCGTCGAGCTTGGCCCAGGAGCCCTGGCCGAACCCTTCCATATAGGCCTGGCTGGTCAGGACGGGCTGATAGCCCTGCACCTTGAAGTCGCGCAGGTAATTGGCCGAACTGGCGCGGTTGATGTCGAACCCCCAGCGCCAGGTGTCGTCGATCGTGAAGAGCCCCTTGGTGAAGATGTGGCCGGCGATGCCCGCCCCATCCTCATGGGCGACGGAAGTGTTCACCGTCAGCGAGCCGTCGTTGAAGCGGCGGCGGTAGTTGGCGTCCAGCGCCGGGCCGTTCTTGCTGGCGATGATCGGCGTCAGCGTCACGTCCGATTGCGGGTCGAGCACCCAGTAGTACGGCACCGCCGCGAAGGCGCCGAGATGCTTGGAATAGCCGAACGAGGGCACCAGCAGCCCGCTCGCGCGTTTTTCCGACGGGTCGGGATGGGTGAGGTAGGGCAGGTACATCACGGGAAATCCGTAGATGTCCACTTCCGCGTCGGTGTACTCGATGCGCTTGTTGTCCTTGTCCTGCACCGCCTGGCGGGCGCGAATCTGCCAGAGCGGCGCCTTGGTGGGGTCGGACTTGCACAGGTCGCAGGTGGAATAGACCATGCGGCTCAGCTCGTTGATCCGCGCGTCCGTGCGCTGGGCGCCGTTGGCGGCGAGCTTGCCGTTCTCGGCGAGCAGCGCGCGCACGCTCTCCATCACGCCGTCCTTCATGCCCTCGCCCAGCTCGGCGCGCTGGGCGAACATGGTCTGCCCGTCCGGGTCCAGCAGCACCACGTTGCCGGTGGCGGTGGCGATCTTGGTGTTGCGGTCGTAGGTCACCTGGTCGGCGAGCAGGATGCGGTCGTTCTGCCAGAACTCGACATGGCCGCTGAGCGTGACCAGCCCGGCGTCGCGGTCGTATTTCACCGTGTCCGCCTGCCAGAACACCGGCTGGTCCTTGGAGACGGGGGTGGCGCCGGCCTGGGAGATGTTGCCGAACTGCGCGTGCGCCCCGCCGGCGACCACCAGGCCGAGCAGGATGAGCAGGACGCGCGCGACGCGCCGCACCGCCATGCTCAGCCGTCTTCCAGGTGCAGCAGCAGCGCCAGCGACAGCATCAGCCCGGCCGCCGCCGGCGCCCAGGCCGCGAGCACCGGCGGCAGCGCGCCGGACTGGCCGAACTCCTCGGCCACCTTGGAGACCACGAACAGCGCGAAGCCCGCGGCCACGCCGCTGCCGATCATCCGCGCCACCCCCCCGCGCCGCGACGGGCGCATGGAAAAGCCGGCCGAAAGCAGGCACATCGTGCCGGCCAGCAGCGGCAGGGCGAGCAGCGACTGGAAGAACAGCCGGTGGCGGATGGCGGAAAAGCCGGATCGTTCCAACAGCTCGATGAAACCGGGCAGCGCCCAGAAGCTCAGCGTGTCCGGCGGCGCGAAACTCTCCTGCACCCGGTCCACGGTGAGGTTGGTGGGCAGGGCGAAGGCGCGCGGCGGATCGGGCAGCCGGCCGGGGGCGATGGTGCGGGCGTCGTTCATCACCCAGGTGCCCTCGTCGAGCCTGGCATTGGCCGCCTCAACCCGCTGCAGCAGCCGGTCGCCGCCATCGAGGCGGAAGACGCTGATGTTCTGCGCGGTGAGGTCGCCGTCTTTCAGCCGCACGCTGCGCGCGTGCAGGATGGCCACGCCCTGCGGGTCCAGCACGTGATCGGCCTGGCGCAGCCAGAGCTGGCCGCCCTGCAACGCCAGCGGGCCGCCGCTGACCCGCAGATAGGTGGCGTCCAACGCCTCCGCCCGCGCGCGCATGGCGGCCGAGAGCGGGCTGACGGCGGTGATCGCGAAACCGCCGAGGGCGATGGCGCACAGCACCGGGGCGGTGAGGAACTGCCAGGCCGACACCCCCGCCGCGCGCGCCACGATCAGCTCGGAGGAGCGGGTGAGGCGCCAGAACGCCATGATACCGCCGAGCAGCACGGCGAAGGGCAGGATCTGCATGGAGATCCACGGCACCCGCAGTGCCGCGATCTGCGAGATGACGGCGAAGGTGGCATCCGGCCGCGTCGCCGCCCGGCGCAGCAGCTCGATGAAGTCGAACAGCGCCACCAGGGCGGACAGCGCCGCCAGCATGGCGAGCACCGACCCCGCGAAGACACGGGCGACGTAGAGCGACAGGGTGGCGGCGAGAGGCATCGGGATCAGTCTAGCCGCGCCGGCGGGTCAGGGACACATCCGCGCGGGTCACACCTTGAGGAAGCCGACCAGCCGCTCCGCCTCGTCGGCGATCGGCGTGGAGATGGCGGCGGCCCGGGCGGCGCCGGCGGCCAGCATGCCCTCCAGGGTCGCGCGGTCGGCCAGCAGGCGGCGGGTCTCGGTGGCGATCGGGCCGAGCTTGTCCACCAGCAGCTCCGTCAGGCTGGCCTTGAACGCGCCGAAGCCTTGGCCACCATGCACGCGCAGCACGCCGGCGTGGTCGCTGTCGGTCAGCGCCGCGTAGATGCCCACCAGGTTGCGCGCCTCCGGCCGCCCCTCCAGCCCCGCCGGCTCGCTGGGCAGCGGCTCCGGGTCGGTCTTGGCGCGGCGGATCTTCAGCGCGATGGTGTCCGCGTCGTCGGTGAGCAGGATGCTCGCCATTTCCGAGGCGTCGGATTTCGACATCTTCTTCGCCCCGTCGCGCAGGCTCATCACCCGCGCCGCCGGGCCGAGAATGACGCCCTCCACCGCCGGGAAGAAATCCGTGGCGAAATCGTGGTTGAATTTCTGCGCGATGTCGTTGGTCAGCTCGATGTGCTGGCGCTGGTCGTCGCCCACCGGCACGCGGGTGGCGTGATAGACCAGGATGTCCGCCGCCATCAGGTTGGGATAGACGAACAGCCCGGTGGAGGCGGCCTCACGGTCCTTGCCGGCCTTGTCCTTGAACTGGGTCATCCGGTTCAGCCAGCCCATGCGGGCCACGCAGTTGAAGATCCACGCCAGACGCGTGTGCGCGTGCACGGCCGACTGGTGGAACAGGATGCTGCCCTGGGGGTCGATGCCGCAGGCGATCAGCGAGGCCGCCAGCTCGCGCGTCTGGTTGGCGAGCTGGGCGGGGTCCTGCCACATGGTGATGGCGTGCAGATCCACCACGCAGTAGATGCAGTCGTGGTCCTTCTGCAGCGCGACCCAGTTCCGCACGGCGCCGAGGTAGTTGCCGAGATGCGGAATGCCGGAGGGCTGGATGCCCGAGAAGATGCGCTGCATGAACCCGATTTCCGTTGAGAGGGGGCCGCGTTTGTCCGCCGAGTGGCGCGACGGGTCAACCCTCCGTAGCATGCCGGGCCCGGCGCCAAGGCCGGGAGCCGGGGGGACGACGAAGTCGCATGGAAGACGTTGATTGCGTGGTGGCCGGCGCCGGGGTGGTGGGCATCGCCGTGGCCCGCGCCCTGGCCCGCGCCGGGCGCGAGGTGCTGGTGCTCGACGCCGCCGAGGGCATCGGCACGGAGACCTCCAGCCGCAACAGCGAGGTGATCCACGCGGGCATCTACTATCCGCGCGGCAGCCTGATGGCACGGTTCTGCGTGGAGGGGCGGCGCATGCTGTACGCGTTCTGCGACGCGCAGGGTGTGCCGTACAACAATTGCGGCAAGCTGATCGTCGCCACCTCCGAGGCCGAGGCGGAGGGGCTGGCGGCCATCAAGGCGCGCGCCGAGGCCAACGGGGTGGAGGGCATGCGCCTGCTGCCGGCCACGGAGGCGCGGGCGATGGAGCCGAACCTCGCCTGCACCGCCGCGCTGCTGTCGCCCAGCACGGGCATCGTGGACAGCCATGCCTACATGCTCGCCCTCCAGGGCGAGGCGGAGGAAGCCGGCGCGATGTTCGTCTTCCACAGCCCCGTCACCGGCGGGCGGGTGAGCGAATCGGGGATCGAACTCGCGGTGGGCGGGGCGGAGCCGATGGCGTTGCGCTGCCGGCTGCTGATCAACTCCGCCGGCCTGCACGCGCCGGCGCTGGCGCGTGGCCTCGCGGGCATGCCCAGCCAGCTGATCCCCACGCCCTACTACGCCAAGGGCAACTACTTCACGCTGGCCGGCCGCTCCCCCTTCTCGCGGCTGATCTACCCGGTGCCGGTGCCGGGCGGGCTGGGCGTGCACCTGACCATCGATCTCGGCGGCCAGGCGCGGTTCGGCCCCGACGTGGAATGGATCGACTCGCTCGACTACACGGTCGATCCCAGCCGCGCCGACAGTTTCTACGCCGCGGTGCGCCGCTACTGGCCCGGCCTGCGCGACGGCAGCCTGCAACCGGGCTATGCCGGCATCCGCCCCAAGATCGTGCCCAAGGGCGCGCCGGCGCAGGATTTCGTGGTGCAGACCGGCGCCGCCCACGGCATTCCCGGCCTGGTCAACCTGTTCGGCATCGAATCCCCCGGCCTGACCGCCGCCATCGCCCTGGCCGGGCACGTGGCGGAGGCGGTCGCGTAACCTTGCCGGACCAAGGCACATTCGTTACCAGTACCGCGCGCGGACGTGGCGAAACCGGTAGCCGCAGCAGACTTCACAGGAGTGCCCGCGGGGAAATCCGCGGTGCAGAACCGCTCAAATTCGGGGAAAGCTCCCGGCCCGGACCCGTCCGGCCCTGCCGATCCCGAGCCAAGCCGGCGCCCCGCCGGAAGGTGTAGAGACTAGACGGGCGGCGCCTTCGGCCGTAAGGCCATGGCGAAGGGATAGTCCAGACCACGAACGCATCGATGCGGCGGCGAAAGCCGAAGTGGTACGAAAATCTGCTTCTCCCAGGAGAGTGCGGGTTCGAGTCCCGCCGTCCGCACCACCAGCCGCGCCCGTCGGCATGTCCGGAGTTGGAATGAAGGTCGCCTCGATCGGCCTGGCCCTGGCGGGCCTCGCCCTGATGACCGTGCTGATCGGCTGGGTCGGCTTCGCGCCCTTGTGGCAGACCACGGTCTCGGTCGGCTGGTCCGGCTTCGCCGTGCTGATCGGCTGGCAGATGCTGATGTTCGTGGTGCTCGGCCTGGCCTGGACGGTGCTGATCCCCACGGGCGAGCGGCGGCTCGGCGTGATGATCTGGGGGCGGATGGTGCGCGACGCGGCGGCCAACTGCCTGCCCTTCTCGCCCATCGGCGGCTTCGTGTTCGGCGCCCGCGCCATCACCCTGCACGGGTTCGGCTGGCCCTTGGCCGGCGCCTCCACCATCGTCGATGTCACGGCCGAGGTCCTGGCGCAGATCGGCTTCGCGGCACTCGGCCTCGGCGCCCTGCTGCTGTGGCACCCCGACACCTCGGTCACCACGCCGCTGACCATCGGCCTCACCTTCGCGGTGGTGGTGATGGGCGTGTTCATCCTCGCCCAGCGCGGCGGCGTGTCGCTGTTCGTCAAGCTCGGCCGCCGCATCGCCGGGCGCGGCTTCGGCGAGGCCGGCGCCTCGGCGTTGCAGGACGAGCTGCGCCGCATCTACGCCCGCGTGGACCGGCTCGGCCTCGCCTGGCTTATCCACCTCGCCGGCTGGATCATGAGCGCCGTGGAGGGCTGGATTGCCTTCCGCCTGGTCGGCGCCGATATCGGCTTCGCCGCCGCGCTGACGGTGGAGGCGCTGCTGCGCGTGGTGCTCGCCGTCGCCTTCGTGGTGCCCGCCAATGTCGGCGTGCAGGAGGCGGCCTATTCCGGCTTCGGCGCGATGTTCGGCGTGTCGCCGGAAATGGCGCTGGCCGTGTCGCTGCTGCGCCGGGCGCGCGACCTCGCGGTGGGCGTGCCCATCCTGCTCGTCTGGCAGGGATTCGAGGCGCGGCGGCTGCGCATGGCCGCCCGATGACCCTCGCCCGGACCCTGCAGCGCGCCACGCTGCGCACCGCCGACCGCGCGGCCGGGGCCATCGGCCTGCTGCGCCGCAAGCTCGATGCCGGGGCGCTGATGCGCGTGGCCCAGGCCCGCACCGGCCTGTCCGATTTCGGTGACCTGTCCTTCGCCGACCCCATGGAGCGCCTGCTGCGCGCCGTGGCCGAGGAGGCCGACCTCTCCCTGGTCGGCCGCATCGCCACGCGCTGGGACAGCCTGCGCTTCCTGGTCAACCTGCTGCGCATGCAGGAAGCCGAGCGCGCGGCGCCGGACATCGCCGCCATCGACCTCGGCCGGCCGATCTTCATCACCGGCCTGCCGCGCAGCGGCACCAGCTTCCTGCACAAGCTGCTGCTGGAGGACGCGGCCAACCGCGTGCCGCTGGTCTGGCAGACCATCTTCCCCTACCCCACCCCGGGCAAGCCGGACCGCCGCGTCGCCGAGGTGCAGGGCCAGCTCGATTCCTTCGAGCGCCTGGCCCCGGAATTCCACGCCCGCCACCCGATCGACGCGCTGTCGCCGCAGGAATGCACGGAAATCACCGCCCACGTGTTCCGCAGCCTGCGCTTCGACACCACCTACGACATTCCCGGCTACCGCGCCTGGATCGACGCCGACGGCCATTTGCCGGCCTACGCCTTCCACCGCCGCTTCCTGCGCCATCTCCAGCACATGGGCGGGCAGGCCGGCACGCGCTGGGTGCTGAAATCGCCGGACCACGTCTTCGCCCTGCCCGACCTGCGCGCGGCCTACCCGGACGCGGGGCTGGTCTTCGTGCATCGCGACCCGCTGGAGGTGGTGACCTCCAACGCCCACCTCACCTCCATCCTGCGCGCCCCCTTCAGCCGCAGCCAGGACCGGCTGGCGATCGGCCGGCAGGAGAGTGCCCGCTGGCAATGGGGCACGCGGCTGATGATGGAGGCCGACAGCGCCGCCCCCGGCCGCGTCCTGCACGTCCATTACCGCGACCTCACCGCCGACCCGGTTTCCGCGGTGCGCCGCCTCTACGCCCATTTCGGCCTGGAACTCCCGGCCGAGGCCGCCGCCGCCATCGCCGCGCGCATCGCCGAGAAGCCGCGCGGCGGCTACGGCCTGCCCACCGCCCGGCCGGAGGAATACGGCCTGGACCCCGCCGCGGAACGGGCGCGTTTCCGGCCGTACACCGACCATTTCCGCATCCCGCTATAGGCCAAGAATCAAACTAGCCGCCCGACAACGCCGGGCGGCTGGCAGATCCGTCGAAGCTGATACCGACCGGGGCTGACGACGGCTCTTCCGTCGGCAGCCCCGGTTGGTATCGCGCGCCGGGTTGGCTGGCGGCGGCGCGCAAAACAAAGAGTCATACCAACGGTCATTCTTCATGACCGTTGGTATGAAACGCTCAGCCCATCCACGGCGCCTTGTTGGCCTCGAAATCGGCCTGGGCGCGGGAAATGCCGAGATCCTTCAGCATGCGGTCGTCCATCTCCATCAGCCGGTTGCGCGAGGCCAGCACGTGGCCGGCACGGTGGATTTCGCGCGCCACGCCCTGCACCACCGCGCGCAGCGAGGTGCGGGTGAACGCGGCCACGCGCGGGGCGGCATGGCTGAACGAGAACGAGGCGATGTGACCGGACATTGAAATGTCTCCTTTGGCGTCTGGCTGACCCGAACATGGGGGGTCCGCGCCAATAAGAGAAACGAATTGCGTTTATGCCGCTCATCAGGAATCATGATGGGCATGACCCAGCCCCTCGGCATCGACCCCGACCTGCTGCGCGCCTTCACCTATATCGCGGAGGAAGGCAGCTTCACCCGCGCCGCGGAGCGGGTGGGCCGCACCCAATCCGCCGTGTCCATGCAGGTGCAGCGGCTGGAGGCGCTGCTGGGCCAGAAGGTGCTGCTGCGCGGCAAGGGCGGCCAGGTGCAGCTCACCGCCCAGGGCCAGTACCTGCTGGACCGCGCGCGCGAGCTGCTGGCGCTGAACGACGAGATCTGGTCGTCCTTCCGCTCGCCCCAGGTGCACGGCGCCGTGCGCCTCGGCTCGCCCGACGACTACGCCTTCCGCTACCTGCCCCCGGTGCTCAAGCGCTTCGCCGATTCCCACCCGGCGGTGGAGGTGGACGTGCTCTGCCTGCCCTCGAGCGAGCTGGTGGAGCGGGTGAAATGCGGCGATCTCGACCTCGCGCTGATCTCCGAGGGCCACGCCTCCGCCCGCACCGAGACGGTGGAGCTGTGGCGCGGGCCGCTGATGTGGATCACCTCCGAGCGCCACACCCCGCACCGGCTGGACCCGCTGCCGCTGGCCCTCGCCCGCGACCATTGCTCCTGGCGCGGGGCCGCGTTGCAGGCGCTGGAGAAGGCCGGCCGCCAATACCGCCTGGCCTACGCCTCCGCCACCCAGATCGGCACCCAGGCCCCGGTGATGGCCGGCCTCGCCGTGACCGTCTCCACCATTTCCTGGCTGCCCGAGGGCCTGCGCCCGGTGCGGCCGGACGAGGGCCTGCCGCCCCTGCCCGATTTCGCCATCCAGCTGATGAAGGGCCGCGACGCCCGCCAGCCGGTGACCGACGTGCTCGCCACCCATATCGCCGACACGTTCCGCCAGGAGATGCGCCGGCAGGACCGCGCCGCCTGACGCCGGCAATGGAGGGCTGGACCGCCTTCTTCCAGGGTGAACTCGGCGCGGCGGCCGCGCTCGCCGGGCTGCTGTTCGTCAGCGTATCCGTCAACCAAGCCCGCATCCTCGCCCTCGGCCGCATCGCCGATCGCGGGCTGGAAGCACTGGCCCTGCTCTTCCTGGTGCTGGCGATCGCCAGCTGCGCGCTGATTCCCGGCCAGCCGCCCCGCCTGCTGGGCGGCGAGATCGCCGGGCTGGCGCTGCTCACCCTGGCCCTGCTGATCCCCGTCGAGCGCGGCTATCTCCGCCCCCTGGAACCCGCCCACCGCGCCCGCGCGGTCCTCACCGCCCGGCTGAACCGGCTGAGTCTGGCCATGGTCGCCCTGGCCGGGCTGATCCTGGCCTGGCGGGCGGACTGGACCGGCCTCTATCTCCTGGCCGCCGGCATCCTGCTGATCTTCCTCGCCGCCGGGCTGAGCGCCTGGGTGCTGCTGGTGGAGATCAACCGGTAGCGCGCGCCTTTCCGGGCGCGGCGCCGTATTCGGTATCGTCAAGGGCGAAGGCCGTGGCGTCCCCGACGCCGGCCCCGCCCCGCGGGGCGACATCCGCCCGGGTGGACGGGCCGCCCGGCCCGCGACGGTCAGAGATCCTCCCAATTGTCGGGCAGCTCGGCCGGCGGCGCCCCGCCGCTCATGTGCAGCGTCACGACGGGCGCGGTGGCGGTGTTGATCGCCGGCAGCACCGTCGGCGTGGTCAGCAGCGGCGCGCTGGGCAGGACGATCGGCGCGTCGGCGTTGATCGTGGCGATGGCCGGCTCGCCGGTCGGCCAGTCCTCGATATGCCAGAACTCGAAGCCGTTATTGGCACCCAGATGCTTCGCGAGGAAATAGGCGCCGTTGTAGTGGATCAGCCGCCAGAGCTGCGGCTCGATCTTCCATTCCTTCCCCTTGCCGGAGGCGCGGTAGCCGGTCCACGGATTGCTGTTGAACGGCTTGGAGGATTTCGCGCGCCGCGTGGCCGCCACGCTCAGCGCGGAAAGCTCCGGCCGGTACGCCAGCTCCAGCTTCTCCAGCGCGGCCGCGAGGGTGAGCGAAGGGCGGAACGCCGCACCGATGCGCGCGGCGTCGCCGGGCAGCTTGTCGTAGTCGTATTCGGCGAAATTGTTGCGCGCCGCGCCCTTGGCGCTGGTCTTCTGCGGCGAGGGCGCATTCTTGTTGGTCGGCTTCGGCATGGCTGGCCTCCGGTCTCGGGCGTTGCGGGCGCGGCCAAGGCGTCGTTGCTGAACGACAATAGGTGTACGGCCCGGCGAGGGGCAAATGAGCAGCGCGTGAACGCGGCGGTCAGGCCGTCCCGCCGGACGTATCGGACGCTTCGTGCCAGGCCTCGTCCTCCGCCGCGCGCTCGCCCTCCCGGACGCGGCGCGCCTGGCGCGCGCATTCCTCGGCGAAATCGGCGGCGCCCGTGTCGGACATCCTCGCCTCCCCCGCCCTACACCGGCTCCAGCCGCCGGTGCGGCGCCGCCGGCAGCACCACGCGGATCGCGTCGCCGCGCCGCACCTCGCCATCCGCCCGCACCACCGCCATGATCCCCGCCTTGCGCACCAGCCCGCCCGCGGCGTCGCGGTCCAGCGTCGCCTTCATCAGGCCGGGCTGGAACCGGTCGAGCTGGGCGCAGGGGTTGCGCAGGCCGGTCACCTCCACCACCGCGCTGTCGCCCAGATGCAGCAGCGCGCCGGTGGGCAGGCCCAGCAGGTCGAGCCCCTCGGTGGTGACGTTCTCGCCGATATCGCCGGGCGTCACGCGGAACCCCGCCGCCGCCAGCTCGGCGAACAGCTCCGCGTGCAGCAGATGCACCTGCCGCAGATTGGGCTGGCTCGGGTCGCGCGCCACGCGCGAGCGGTGCTTCACGGTCACCCCGCGATGCGCGTCCCCGGCCACGCCCAGCCCGGTCTCCAGCCGGATCGAGAGCACCGGCCGCTTGCTGAAATGATGGCCGCCGGACAGGGCGACGGACAGAACAGTGCTCATGCGGTGGCCGCCTCCAAAGCTTCCTCGGCATCCAGCCATTCCGCCTCCGCCGCCGCGACCTCGCGGGCCAGCGCGGCGATTTCCGTGCGCAGCGACGTGACCTCGCCGGCGCGGCCGGGCGCGTAGATCGCGGGATCGGCCAGCTTCGCCTCCGCCGCTTCGCGCGCCTTGGCGAGCCGGCCCAGTCTCGCCTCCGCCTCGCGCACCCGCTTGCGC
>CAMFLK010000030.1 GCA_945957135.1 uncultured Rhodospirillales bacterium | reverse complement strand
AACCCCACCCGCGCCGCATCGTCAGGCCGCGCTGGTGGGAAGACCCTGGCTGGGCCTGACCCGCAAAACCCCCGATTTCTCAAAACCTTGGGTGATTCCCGAGGCGATGCCGCATGTACGGCCGATGGGGGGCACGACGCCGGTGACGCCGAAACCGGCGCCGCGAAAACGAGCAAAAGTTTTTTGCTTCTTTTTTTCAAAAAAGAAGCCCTTCCTTCCCCCTTCCTTCCTTGTCCTCGTCCGTCCTGCTACGTCCGCCCCCATGCTTCGAGGCATCGTCACGGTCGGCGGCTGGACCATGGTCAGTCGCGTGCTGGGGTTTGTGCGCGACATTCTCATTGCCGCGTTCCTTGGGGCCGGGCCGGTGGCGGATGCGTTTTTTGTCGCCAATCGGTTGCCCAACCTGTTCCGGCGGTTGTTCGGCGAGGGGGCGTTCAATGCCGCGTTCGTGCCGGCGTTTTCCGGGTTGTTGGCGGTGGAGGGGCGGGCGGAGGCGCAGCGTTTTGCCGGCGAGGCGGCGGCGGTGCTGGCGTTCTGGCTGATCGGCGTGACGGTGCTGGCCGAGATTTTCATGCCGCAGGTGATGGCGGTGATCGCGCCGGGGTTTCGCGACGAGCCGGAGAAGTTCGCGCTCGCCGTCACGCTCGCGCGGATCACCTTCCCTTATATGCCGCTGATCTGCCTGACCGCCCTGTTTTCCGGCGTGTTGAACGGCATGGACCGGTTCGCGGCGGCGGCGGCGGCGCCGGTGGTGTTCAATGCGGTGTCCATCGCGGTGATGCTGGGGTTGCGCCATGCGCTTCCGACGGCGGGGCATGCGCTGTCCTGGGGGGTGACGGTTTCCGGCGTGTGCCAGCTGGCCTTGCTGGTGTGGGCGGTGCGGCGGGCGGGGATGACCATCCACATTCCCCGGCCGCGCATGACGCCGCGCATGTGGCTGCTGGTGCGGCGGATGGGGCCGGGGTTGCTGAGCGCGGGGGTGACGCAGCTCAACCTGTCGGTGGACGTGATCATCGGCAGCCTGCTGCCGTCGGGCACCGTGTCGGTGCTGTACTATGCGGATCGCATCAACCAGTTGCCGCTGGGCACGATCGGCATTGCCGTGGGCACGGCGCTGCTGCCGACCTTGTCGCGCCAGGTGCGGGCGGGGGCGGCGGCGGAGGCGGTGGGCACGCTCAACCGGGCCATCGAGTATGCGCTGGTGCTGACCCTGCCGGCGACCTTGGCGCTGATCGTGATCGCCGAGCCGGTGATTGCCGTGCTGTTCCAGCGGGGGGCGTTCGGGGCGGAGAGCGTGCGTCTCTCGGCCCAGGCGCTGGCGGCCTATGCGGCGGGGCTGCCGGCCTTCGTGCTGGTGAAGGTGCTGTTGCCGGCCTTCTTCGCCCGGGGCGACACGGCGATGCCGATGAAGGTGGGGCTGGCGGCGGTGGGGGTGAACCTGGCGCTGAACATCGCCTTCATGACGCCGCTGCAGCATCTCGGCCCGCCGCTGGCTTCCTCGCTGTCGGCGTGGGTGAATGTGGCGGTGCTGGTGGCGATCCTGGTCCGGCGCGGCCATCTCGCCACCGACGCGACGCTGCGCCGGGTGGTGCCGCGCACCCTGCTCGCGGCGCTGGCGATGGCCGCGGTGCTGTGGGGGCTGGACCAGCTGCTGTTCGCGCCGGCGCCGCGGGCGGAGCTGTGGCGCTGGGCGGCGCTGGGCACGCTGGTGGGGGGCGGGCTCGCCGCCTATGGGCTGGCGGGGCTGGCGCTGGGCGCGTTCTCGCAGGTGCCGGCGCTGGCGGCGCTGGCCAGGCGGATCGCGCGGCGGGCATGAGGGGCGCCGGCATCCGTGGAAACGTGTCGTTTTTCAAGCGGGTGAAGCTTCGGTGAAGAAGCGGGCGGACCGATTGAAGCGGGGTCGCGCTCGCGCCTAGGGATGTCCGGCGATCATCCGGTCGCCCCTGCCGTCCGACCCGAGGAGCATTTCATGACCCGCACTGCCTCGCTGCTGAGCGGCGCCGCGCTGATGGCGCTGGCGACCGCCTTCGCCCCGGCGGTTCACGCCGCGACCATTCTCGAAACCGCCAGCTTCACGGGCGACGATCCGGGCGACTACACGGTGATCGGCGACGGGACCAATGCCAACAGCCGGTTCATGGGGGCCAGCTTCTCGCTGACCGGCCTCACCGACATCACGTCGATCGGCCTCGGCCTCGGCCGCTACAGCAGCGGCAGCATCTTCGCGGCGATCATTCCGCTCGCCGCGCCGGGCGCGTACCCCTCGGTCGCTCCGGCCGATCTCGCCTCGATCGCGCTGGGCGAGATCGTGTTCAGCGTGCCGGCCGTGACGACGGACCTGACGGAAGCCTTCTCGCTGCGGCTTGGCGCCGGGGACTACGCGATCGTCTTCGGCTCCGGCCTGTTCGGGGCGCACGGCTATGGCGCGATCACCTCGGGCAACGACACGATCGGCACGCCGCTCCTGTTCCAAAGCCTCTACGGCCCGGATTGGCTGAGCCAATACCCCGACGGGATCCGCATGGTCGTCACCGGCACGCCCGTGCCGGAGCCGGCGAGCACCGGGCTGCTGGCCGTCGGCCTGGCGGGGCTTCTCGCGATGCGCCGCCGCCGCCGGATCGGCTGAACGGCGGCTTCGGGCCGGATGCGCCGCATCCGGCCCGGATCCGGCTAGACCCTGGCGGTGCTCGCCGCGGACCGCCGCTCCGCCTCGAACATGTAGTCGCGGCTCAGGGGCACGGCCTGCTGGTCGCGGGTGAGCTGGATCTGGAAGACCATCTGCCCGGCGCGCCGGAAGGCGAGCTCGCTGGCGGCGAGGTAGAATTCGAACATGCGGCAGAAGCGTTCGTCGTAGAGCCCCATGATCGCGTCGCGATTGGCGGCGAAGCGGCGGCGCCAATGGTTCAGCGTGATGGCGTAGTGCAGGCGCAGCACCTCCGTGTCCGTCACCCACAGGCCGGATTTCTCGGCGGCGGCGAACACTTCCGACAGCGCGGGACAGTAGCCGCCGGGGAAGATGTAGCGGGTGATCCACGGGTTGGTGGTGCCGGGCGGGGTCATGCGGCCGATGGCGTGCAGCAGGGCCACGCCGTCCGGCGCCAGGTTGTCCTTCACCACCTCGAAGAACCGGCGATAATGGCCGACGCCGACATGCTCGAACATGCCGACCGAGACGATGCGGTCGAACTTGCGGTGCAGGGCGCGGTAGTCGAGCAGCTGGAACTCCACCCGGTCGGCCAGCCCCTCCGCCTGGGCGCGGGCCTGCGCCTCGGCGAGCTGCTCGGTGGAGAGCGTGATGCCGGTAACCCGCGCGCCGTAGTCGCGGGCCAGGGTCAGCGCCATGCCGCCCCAGCCGCTGCCGATGTCGAGCACCGAGAGGTCCGGCCGGTCGAGCTTCAGCTTGGCGGCGATGTGGCGCTTCTTGGCTTCCTGCGCCTGCTCCAGCGTCTCCGTCCCGGTGGGGAAGTAGGCGCAGGAATATTGCCGGTCGCGATCGAGGAACAGGCTGTAGAGGCGGCCGTTGAGGTCGTAATGGTGGGCCACGTTGCGCCGGGAGCGCCCGGCCGGGTTGAACTGGGCGATGCGCCGGCCCCACAGGGCCAGCCAGTCGCGCAGGGCGAGGACGGGCTGGCGGGCGACTTCCGGGTCCATGTTGGTCATGGCGACGTCGAGGAAGTCGTAGATCGTGCCGTCCACCGGCATCAGGCCGCCATCCATGTAGGCTTCGCCTGCGGCCAGGGCGGGGTTGAAGGTCATGCGGCGGACGGTGGACCAGCTGGTCATCGCCACCAGCGCCTCCGGCCCCGGCGAGGTGCCGCCATAGGTGGTGATGGTGTCGTCGGGCCAGCGGACGGTGAGGCGGCCGAGAACGACGAAGCGGCGAAGGATGCGGTCCAGCACGGGGCGCATGCGGTCTCCTCCCAAGCGACGAAGGAACGATGGCCGCAGCATGAAACCGCGTTAACCTTCAGATCAAGATGCCTGCCTTGTGCCGTGCCCGGCTTGCACTGTGACGGAACCGCGCTTGCGCCGCAGGAGGGGCGCGTGTAGCGGCAGCGCATGTTTGCCCGCCGACTCGCCGAGCTGGCCGCCCTGTCGGGCCGGCGTGCATGCCTGGCCGCCGCGCTGCTGGGCGCGCTGTCGGCCATCGCGTTGCCGCCGTTCCATCTCGTGCCGGTGCTGCTGGCGGCGATCCCCGGCCTGCTCGTGCTGATCGGCGCCGCGTCCGGACCGAAGGTGGCGGCGTGGCGCGGGTTCTGGTTCGGCTTCGGGCTGCACCTGCTGGGGCTCTACTGGATCACCGAGGCCATCCTGGTGGAGGCGGCGACGTTCTGGTGGCTGGTGCCGCTGGCCGTGCCGGCGCTGGCCGCCGTGCTGGCGCTGTTCGTGGCCGCCGCCTGCGCGGTGGCGCGGCAGGCTCCGGCGGGCTGGCCGCGCCTGCTGGCGCTGGCCGGCGCCTGGGTGCTGGCCGACCTCGCGCGGCAATTCGTGGCCAGCGGCTTTCCCTGGAACCCGTTCGGCAGCGTGTGGGCCGCGCCGTTCGGGTGGGGCGATGTGTTCCAGCAGCCGGCCGCCTGGATCGGCGTGCACGGGCTGACGCTGGTCACCCTGCTGGTCGCGGGCAGCCCCGCGCTGGGCGCGCGGGCGAGTGCCGGCGCCGCCGTGCTGCTGGCGGGCTGGGTGGCGGTCGGCCTGTGGCGGCTGGGCCTGCCGGCGACCGAGCCGCCGGGGCTGACGGTGGTGCTGGTGCAGGGCAACATCGCCCAGGGCCATAAATGGGACCGCGATTTCGTCGCGGAGATTTTCGACCGCCATCTCGCCCTGACGCGCGCGGGGCTGGCCGCCGCGGGCGCCGGCCCCGCGGTGGTGGTCTGGCCGGAAACCGCGAGCCCCTACCTGCTGCAGACCGATCCCGCCGCCCGCGCCGCCATCGCCGCGGCCAGCCCCGTGCCGGCCCTGGTCGGCAGCGTGCGGTGGGACGAGGCGCAGCGGCCGCGCAACAGCCTGATGGCGGTGCTGGGCGCGGGGCCGCCCGCCGCGATCTACGACAAATGGCACCTCGTGCCGTTCGGCGAATACCTGCCGAGCTGGATGCCCTTCGGCCTGCGCTTCTTCGCCGGCGGCGGCTTCGCGGCCGGGTCGGGGCCGCGCACCCTGCGCGTGGGCGCGCTGCCCGCCATGGGCCCGCTGATCTGCTACGAGGCGATCTTCACCGGCCAGGTGGTGGACCGTGCCGACCGGCCGGACTGGCTGGTCAACGTCACCAACGACGCCTGGTTCGGCAATTCCACCGGCCCCCGCCAGCACCTCGCCGCCGCCCGGCTGCGCGCGGTGGAGGAGGGGCTGCCGCTGATGCGCGCGGCCAATACCGGCATCTCCGCCGGGTTCGACGCCTTCGGCCGCGAACTCGGGCGGCTGGACATGGACACGCGGGGGACGCTGGCGCTGCCGCTGCCGGGCCGGCTCGGCCCCACGCTCTACGGCCGGTTCGGCCTGTTCGTGCCCGGCGTGCTGGCGCTGCTCGCCCTGGCGCTCGGGCTCATGGCGCGATTTCTTCCGGGCTTTCGGACAGATGTGGAGACAAAGTAAACTTTCTGAGAATTTTGTAAGGATTTCTCGCTGCGGTTGACGATTTATGGTTGTGCGGTTAACGTCTTGAGCAACCAGCGGCGTGGGTCGTGCTCATTCCACTCGCCGCTGGTTGACAGGATGGAGTGATGCCAATGGCCGATGATCAGGTGGAGGAAGGACCGCGCGCCCAGCGTGGTGTGGACAAGGAATCCCGCCCCAGCCCGATCGACATGCATGTCGGCAGCCGCATCCGCCTGCGCCGCACGCTGATGGGCATGTCGCAGGAACGGTTGGGCGAGGCGCTCGGCCTCACCTTCCAGCAGGTGCAGAAATACGAGCGCGGGGTGAACCGGGTGGGCGCCTCGCGCCTGTTCGACCTGTCGCGGGTGCTGGACGTGCCGATCAGCTTCTTCTTCGACGACATGCCCGAGCCTCTGGCCGGCGGCTTCGCGCCGGGCCTGGCCAGCGGCATGGGCGGCCGTCGCGCCTACGGCTTCGCCGACGGCCAGGACAGTTTCGGAGCCCCCGCCGACGACACGCTGAGCCGGCGCGAAACGCTCGAACTGGTCCGCGCCTACTACCGCATCACCGATCCCGCGGTGCGCAAGCGGGTGTTCGAGCTGATCAAGTCGCTGGTGCCCGAAACTCCATAAACAGCTTCACTCCGGCTCCACCGACAGCGCGTAGCTGCACAGCGGGCTCGGCCGCCAGAAGCGGCCGGTGAAATGGGCGCCGAAGAACCGTCCCTGGATGAAGTCCTTGTTGGCCTGCATGCGCAGCGCGCCGTTCGGCTGGATGGTGCCGCGGAACGCGCCGAAGCGCACATTCATGCCGTCCACGGTCCATGGGTTGCGGTCCAGCGTGTTGCCGCAGCGCCCGCCCTTGCTGTTGAGGGGCGTGGCCGTCACCCGGTAGCGGCCGGAGGGCGGGGGAAATTCGCCGGCCGGCTGGCTGGCGAGCGGAATGGCCGGCGCCCGGGTGGAGGGCTCGATCGTGCCGGGCATGCGCATCACCACCGTGCTGGGCTGGCCGGTGGCGGGCTGCACATCCATCGTGCAGCCCGCGAGGGCCAGCAGCGCGAAGAGGCCCGCGAGCGGGCGGATTGTCGCGGGCATCGTTCGCATCGGCCTTACCAGGAGTTGGGCGGCGTGTTCGGCCGGCCGCTGCGCCCGGCGGAATAGCCCTGCTGGAAGGCGCGCTGCTGCGAGCGCTGCTGCTGATCGATGATCAGCCCGGTGGCCAGGCCGGCGCCGGCGCCGGCGACGGCGCCCAGCCCGGCATTGCCGCCGATGGCGCCGGCGATGGCGCCGATGCCGGCACCGGCGGCGGTGCCGGTCATGGCGCGCTGCTGGGTGGGGGAGAGGTCGGCGCAGGCGCCCAATGCGAGGGTAAGGGCGGCAAGCATGAAGGCGGGTTTCATCGGTTTTCTCCCGTTTTTCTCAGCGCGCCGGCGGGCAGGGGAAGCGTTCGCCCAGGAAGCGGAACAGGCCGTCGGCGGCCGGCTCGCCCATGCGCTGCGGGTTGGCCTTGCCCCAGGCGGCGAAGGCGGCCAGCGTCTCGGCGCGTGCGGGCAGCGGGTTCGGCAGGCAGAACAGCCTGCCGGTGCGCTGCCTGGCGTCGTGCGCCACCTGCACCGAGGCGGCGCCCTGGGCGAAGCCCACGCAGAAATTCACCGCCGCCGTGGCCAGCGGGCTGTTCGGCTCCGGGTCGCACAGCGCGACGAGGTCGCCGGTGGTCATCGGCATGGCGGTGAAGTTGCCCTCCGTCACCGCGTGGCCGGCGCGTGGCGCCAGCAGCAGCAGGCAGGCCGCCCCCGCCATCAGCATGCGCAATTTCATGGCATTCTCCCGTTGCGTTGGGCGTTGAGGGTCAGAACGACCCGAGAAGCGAGCCGAGCACGATGACGCAGATCAGCGCCAGAATCGGCCCGACGATACTGCTCATCAGCATGTCGAAATAGCTGTCGCGATGGCTGCACCCGCACACCGCCAGCAGCGTCACCACGGCCCCGTTGTGCGGCAGGCTGTCGAGCGTGCCGGAGCCGATCACCGCCACGCGGTGCATCAGCGCGGGATCGATGCCGAGCTGGGCGGCGATCTGCATATAGGTGCTGCCCAGCGCGTCCAGCGCGATGGTCAGCCCGCCCGAGGCCGAGCCGGTCAGCGCCGCCAGCACGTTGGTGGCCACAGCGAGCGAGACCAGCGGGCCGCCGCCGATGCCCAGAACCCAGTCCCGCACCAGGGCGAAGGCCGGCAGGGCGGCGACCACCGAGCCGAAGCCGACCAGCCCGGCCACGCTGATCACCGGCAGCACCGAGGCGTTGGCCCCGGCATCCATCGTGGCGCGCACGGAGTCGAGGCGCGGCCAGTTGAGCGCGATCACCACCAGCGAGGCGACCAGCAGGGCCACCGACACGCCCCACACCCCGGCCACGGCGGACAGCGAGGTGCCGCCCCAGCGGTCGTCGGCGAGGAAGGCGAAATCGCCGCGCGGCAGGATGACGAAGGACATCAGCATGTTCACCGCCACCACCACCAGCAGCGGCGCGAAGGCGCGGATGACAGTGGGGCGGTGGACGCTGCGCCGCCCCTCGTTCAGCTCGGAGATGTCGAAGTCGCGCATCACCGAGCGCTCGCGCACGATCTCGTCGTCCGCCACCCGGGTGACGTCCGGCGCGAAGCCGCTGTAGCCCTCGCCCTTCGCGCGCGCCCGCGCCTCGGCGCGGGTCAGCCACCACAGGCCGAAGCCGAGCATGATCGCCGAGGCGACCAGGCCGAGGCCCGGGGCGGCGAAGGGCGTGGTGCCGAAGAACGGCATGGGGATGGTGTTCTGCACCGCCGGCGTGCCGGGCATGGCCGACATGGTGAAGGTGGAGGTGCCCAGCGCGATGGCCGCGGGCATCAGCCGCAGGGGGATGTTGGCGGTGCGGAACAGCGCCTGGGCCATCGGCGCGATGACGAAGAACGCCACCATCAGGCTGACGCCGCCATAGGTGACGAAGGCGCCGGCCAGCACCACCGCCAGGATGGCCCTGGGCGGGCCGAGCCGGATGGTCATGTAGTCGGCGATGGCGGAGACCGAGCCGCTGTCGTCCATCAGCTTGCCGAAGATGGCGCCGAGCATGAAGATCGGGAAGAACTGCGCGAAGAAGCCGGCCGCCCCGCCCATGAAGGTCTGCGTCCAGTGCGCCAGCAGCGGCTCGCCGGCGAACAGGGCGGCCACCATCGCCGCGAGGGGGGCCAGCAGCAGCACGCTCCAGCCGCGGAACGACAGCCAGAGCAGCAGCAGCAGGCCGAGCAGGATGCCGAGCAGGCCCATGGCTCAGATCCCGTCCAGCAGTTCGTCCACGTCGAAGCTGGCGCGATGGCCGAGATCCGCGCCATGCGCCTGCAGGAATTCCTGCGCCGCGCGCCGGCCCTCGTCGCGCAGCATGCACAGGAAATCCCATTCCGCGTTCAGCTTGGAGGAGTAGCCGAGCTCCACCATCATTCCGCTGCTGATGCGGTGCATGCGCATCTCCGCCCAGCGCGAAATCTCCTCGTCGCCGCCCGCGCGCGGCGCCTTCTTGTGGATCATCGCCATCATGCGCAGCTCTTTCATCAGCACCGCGTTGAACGACACCTCGTTCAACCGGTTGAGGATGTCGCGCGCCGTGCGCGGCGTGCCCGGCCGTTCCACGGGGTTGATCTGCACCAGCACGGTGTCGCGCGCCTCGCAGTCGCGGATCAGCGGCGTCATCGTCGGGTTGCCGGTGAAGCCGCCGTCCCAGTAGGGATCGCCGTCGATTTCCACGGCGTGGTACATGGTGGGCAGGCAGGCCGAGGCCATCAGCACGTCCGGCGTGATCTGATGGTTGCGGAACACCCGCCCGCGCCCGGTGCGCACATTGGTGGCGGTGACGAACAGCTTGACCGGCGATTTGGTCAGGCGCGGGAAATCGATGCATTCGCCGAGGATTTCGGCCAGCGGGTTGGTGCCGGCGGGGTTGAGCATGTAGGGCGAGACCAGCCGCGCCGCGAGGTCCATGGCGACGAAGGCCGGCGAGTTGTCGAGCGTCCAGCGGCCCAGCAGGATGTCCAGCGGGCCGCGCTGGAACGGGCTGAACCGGGCGGCCAGCGCTACCTTCTCCCAGAACCGCGCCAGCCATTTGCGGGCGCTCGCGGAGCCTCCCTCGGTGTAGCCGTCGGCCAGCACGGCGGCGTTCATGGCGCCGGCGGAGGTGCCGGAGATCGCCTCGACCACCAGCCAGTCCTCTTCCAGAAGCCGGTCGAGCACCCCCCAGGTGAAGGCGCCGTGCGAGCCGCCGCCTTGCAGGGCGAGGTCGATGGGAAGGGGGTCACGCTTGGGCATGGGCCGATCCGATCAAGGAATATGCTGCATCGCAGCATATTCCTTTCCCCGGCCTCTGGCGAGAGTCGGCCGCCGCAACGCCATCATCGATAGGCGGCGAAGGCGCTGGCGATCGCCGCGGTGTCCATGCCCGCGCGCAGGCACAGGGTGAGCAGCAGTCGCGCCTTCAGGCCGGACAGCGTGCCGCCCGGCAGCAGGCCGCGCCCGATCAGGTCGATCTCCGCCCCGGGATAGCCGTAGGTGTGGGTGAACACCGGCCCGGTCTGGCAGCGCGAGGCGAGCACCACGGGCATGCGCGCGGCCAGCTCGCCCAGCAGCGGCGCCGCCTCGGCCGGCACATGGCCGGCGCCCATGCCCTCGATCACCGCCCCGGCATAGCCCAGGCCGGGCAGCGCGGCGAGCAGGCGGCCGCTCTCGCCCATCGCCCAGCGCAGCAGCGCCACCGGCGGCATCTCGCCGTCGGGCACCGGCAGCACCGGGGTGGGCGGCAGGGTGGCGAAGAACCGCGCCCGCCCTTCCGCCACCAGCCCGACCGGCCCGGCCAGCGGCGAGACGAAGGCGGAGGGCAGGGCGGTGTGGCCCTTCTGCACCCAGCGCGCGGCGTGGACCTGGTCGTTCAGCACCGCCAGCGTGCCCTGGCCGCGGGCACCGGGCGCCACGGCGGTGAGGGCGGCGGCGAGCAGGTTGGCCGGCCCGTCGGCCCCCGGCGCGTCCGCCCCGCGCATGGCGCCGGTCACCACCACCGGGTGGTCGGCGCCCACCAGCAGGTCGAGCAGGAAGGCGGATTCCTCGATCGTGTCGGTGCCCTGGATCACCACCGTGCCGGCGAACCCCTCCGCCATGCCGGCGCGGATGACCCGGGCGATCTCCACCAGATCGGCGATGCTGAGCGAGGGGCTGGCCACCCGGAAGGGTGAACTCGCCACGATCTGCGCCACGTCCGCGAGGCCGGGCACCGAGGCCGCCAGCTCCTCCGCCCCCAGCTTCGGCGTGATGCCGCTGCCGTTGCCGCGCGTCATGGTGATGGTGCCGCCCAGCGACAGCACGCGCAGGCGGGGAAGCGTCATCGCCGCGGATCGTCTATGCGGCATCGTCGGGCACCGGCGCGGGGGCGGGAATCTCGCCGGGCCGGTAGGACGGCAGGCGGCCGGCGGGGATGATGCTGATCAGCGCCAGCCCGGCCATGATGAGCAGGCCGATCTTCAGCGCCTGCAGGCGGGCCTCCGTGTTCACCCGCACCGCCTCCTCCACCTGGGCCGGGCTGGCGGTGGTGCGCTGCATGGCGGCGAGCAGCCGGTCGTTGTTGATGAAGGTGACGTTGTCGAGGTCGAGCTGGGCCTGGAGCTCCGGCGTCAGCACCGGCGTCGCGGCGATGCGCATGGCCAGGCTGGTGCTCAGCAGCCCCACCAGCAGCGCGCCGGCCACCGCCGTGCCCACGGCGGCGGCCATGTTCTGGGTGGTGCCGCGCAGCGAGCCGACATCGCCGGCCAGCTCCTTGGGCGAGGCGGTGACCAGCACGTTGAACACCAGCGTGACCAGCGAGCCCTGGCCGATGCCGAACACCACCAGCCCGACCAGCACGGGGAAGGTGCTCCAGTCGTTGTGGACCACGAAGGCCAGCCAGGCCAGCGCCACGGTGCACAGCGCGAAGCCGATCCGCCCGATATGGCGCGGCGCCAGCACCGGATAGAGGCGCACGATCAGCATGGCCGAGAAGAACACCGAGAGGTTGAACGGCATCATCGCAACCGCCGTCTCCAGCGGCGTGCGGCCCTGGACGATCTGGATGTAGAGCGGCACGGAGAAGTTGAGCGCCGCCTCCAGCGCCACCACCGCGAACATCGCCACCACCGCGGCGCGCTCGGCCGACGAGGTCACCACCTCCAGCGCCAGCAGCGGCGTGCGCCCGCTCTCCGCGCGGCGGCGGGTCCAGACCAGGAAGCCCTGGCCGATGGCGATGCCGAGCACGATCATGAACGGCGCCGGCGACAGGCCCATCAGGTCGAACGGCGCGGCCGGGCGGGCCACGGCGAGGCCCCAGCGATTGAGGTTGTTCACCCCGAAGCTGATCAGCAGGATCGCCGCCGCCGCCAGCACCACGCCGACGAAATCGATGCTGACATGGGGCTGCGGCGTGTCGCGCTTGAAGCGCAGGCTGAGGAAGAACACCACGCCGGACAGCACGATCAGCAGGCCGAAGGCCGGCCGCCAGCCGATGAAGGTGCCGAGCAGCCCGCCGATCAGGAAGGCCGCGACGCCGGCGCCGGCGCGGGCGGAGCCCAGCGCGCCGATGGCGGTGGCCTGCTGCGGGCCGTGATAGTGGAAGGCGATCAGCGCCACCAGCGAGGGCACCAGCACCGCGCCCGCGGCCCCCGCCAGGCCCTGGGCGATGATCATCACCGTGGCGCTGGGGCTGAAGGTCATCAGCAGCTGGGCCACGCCGAACAGCAGCACCACCGCGCGGAACACCGGCACCGCGCCGAAGCGCTGGTTGAGCTTGGCGCCCAGCATCACCAGGGCGGCCACGGACATGGAATACATCACCACGCCGGTGGCGACCGTGGTGGGCGGCACGTTGAAGCTCGCCACCATGCCGCTCAGCGCCACGGGCAGCGAGGCGACGTTGAACGACATCAGCACCTGGCCGAGCGCGATGGTGATCATCGGCACCCAGGAGGCGCGGGCGAGGTCGGTTTGGGTGGCGCTCATTGGCTTACAGCTCCGGGCGCGATGAGAAGAGGTTGAGGCCGAGGCGTTCGGACAGGAACTTGGTGGCGCGCTGGCCCTTGATGCTGTTGCCCGCCTCGTCCAGCGGCGGGGCGAAGGTGCCGAGCCCGCCCTTGCCGGGCGCGATGGTGACGATGCCGCCGGACACGCCGCTCTTGCCGGGCAGGCCGATTTCGTAGAGCCAGTCGCCGGACAGCTCATACAGCCCCGAGGTGGCCAGCGCCGCCAGCACCCGCTTGCACAGGGGCGCGTCGATCACCCGTTCGCGGGTGACCGGGTTCACCCCGCCATCGGCCAGCGTGGCGCCCATCACCGCGAGGTCGTGGGTGGTGACGTTGAGCGAGCACTGGCGGGTGTAGATGTCGGTGGCTTCCAGCGCGTCGCAATACATCCGCCCATAGCCTTCGAGCAGCTTGGCGATGCCGCGGTTGCGCAGGTTGGTGGCGGCCTCGGATTGATACACCTCCTCATCCACCTCCAGCCGGCGGCCGGCGAAGGCGGACAGCCCCTCGACGATGAAGCGCCATTTCGCCTCCGCCGTGTCGCCGCCGGCCAGGCTGGTGGTGGCGATGGCGCCGGCATTGACCATCGGGTTCATGGTGCGCGTGGCGTTCAGCTCGACGGCCATCACCGAGTTGAACGGCAGGCCGGTGGCGTTCACCCCCACCGCCTCGCGCACCGGCTCGGCGCCGCGCAGCTGGCAGACCAGGGCGAAGACGAAGGGCTTGGAGATGCTTTGAATCGAGAAGGGGTGGCCGACATCGCCGGCCTCATGCGTGGCCCCGTTGACGCCGACCACGGAAATGCCGAACAGCCGGCGCGGCACGCGGGCCAGGGCGGGAATGTAGTCGGCCACCATGCCCTCGTCGTTGCCGGCGTAGCGGGCATGCGCCTCGGCCACCAGCGCCCCGATCCGCTCGGGGTCCGGCAGATGGCCGGTGGAGACGAAGGCCGCGCCCGGCGGCGAGTCCTTCTCGACATCGGTGAACATCGTTTCCCCCGGGATCGTGCCGCGCCATTCTATGGGTTCATCTTATCGGCAAGCGCGCGCGATGCGTGTGCAGCATATCCCGCCCTGGTGCGGTTTGTCCCAAAGCCCGCGGGAAGCGGGAAAGGAACGCACGGCGCGGGGTTGGGACATGGCGCCCATTCGGCCCATCCCGGCCGGCTGTAGAATGTCGCCTCGGGCCGGTTGGCGTGCGTGCTGCGGGCGCGATATAGGGCGAGCACGGCATGTGGCCCCGTCACGTGACCCCCGTCATGCGAGCCTGGGCCTGAAGGAGCGGCTGATGACCCATCCCCACCCCGTTGCCGTCCGGCAAGGGATGCTCGGCCTGGCGATGCTCGCCGTGCTGGCGCTCGGCGCCTGCAAGCGCGAGGCGCCGGCCGAGGGCGAGGCGCCACGCCCGGTGCGCACCGTCATCGCCGCGAAGGGCGAGGCGGGCGAACGGGCGACGCTGACCGGGCATGTGGAGGCGCAGGACGAAGCCGCCTTCGCCTTCCGCATCGCCGGGCGGATGGTGGCGCGCAACGTGAATGTGGGCGACCGGGTGAAGCCCGGCCAGCTGCTCGCCCAGCTCGACGCGCAGAACGAGATCAACGATTTCCGCTCCGCCCAGGCGGCGCTGGTGGCCGCCCGCGCCACGCTGAACCAGACCACCGCGCAGTATCAGCGCCAGCGCATCCTGCTCGCCCAGGGCCACACGCCGCGCGCCCAGTACGACATCGCCGAGAAGGCGATGCTGGCCGCGCAGGCGGCGGTGGACAATGCCGAGGCGCAGCAGCAGCTCGCCGCCAACCGGGTGGGCTTCACCAAGCTGGAGGCCGACACGGCCGGCGTGGTCATCGCCCGCGGCGCGGAGCCGGGCGAGGTGGTGCAGCCGGGCCGGATGATCGTGCAGGTGGCACGCGAGGGCGGGCGGGACGCGGTGCTCGACGTGCCGGCCCAATTGCTGCGCACCGTCGCCCCCGACCCCGCGGTGACCGTGGTGCTGGCCGACGACCCGCGCGTGCGCGCCCAGGGCCGCGTGCGCGAGATCGCTCCGCAGGCCGATCCGGTGACCCGCACCTTCCGCGTGCGGGTGGGGCTGATCGACCCGCCGGAGGCCATGCGCCTCGGTTCCACGGTCAACGCCACCGTGCAGATCGACGAGGCGCAGGTCTTCACCCTTCCCGCCTCGGCCCTGACGGCGGCCAACGGCCAGCCGGCGGTGTGGGTGGTCGATCCCAAGGCGCTGACCGTCTCGCTGCGCAACGTGGAGCTGCTGCGCCACGACCCCGCCACCGTCGCCATCGCCCACGGCATCGACACCGGCGACATCGTGGTGACCGCCGGGGTGCAGGCGCTGCATCCGGGCCAGAAAATCCGCCTGCTGGGGCCGGGCTAGTGGGGTTCAATCTGTCCGAATGGGCGCTGCGGCACCGCTCCTTCGTCGTCTATCTGATGATCGTGTCGTGCATCGCCGGCGTGCTGGCGTTCAACCGGCTGGGGCGTGACGAAGACCCGTCCTTCGTCATCAAGACCATGGTGGTGCAGGCCGGCTGGCCGGGTGCCACGATGGACGACACGCTGCTCCAGGTGACCGAGCGGCTGGAGCGCACGCTTCAGGAAACCCCGCATCTCGACTTCATCCGCAGCTTCACCAGCCCCGGCCTGACCACCATCTTCGTCAACCTCCAGGGCGACGTGCCGGCGCGCGAGGTGCCGGACATCTGGTACCATGTGCGCAAGAGCGTGGGCGACATGCGCCACACCCTGCCGCAGGGCGTGGTCGGCCCCGGCTTCAACGACGAGTTCGGCGACACCTACGGCATCATCTACGGCTTCACCGCCGACGGCTTCACCCATCGCGAGCTGCGCGACAAGGTGGAGGATATCCGCTCGCGCCTGCTCCACGTGCCGGACGTGACCAAGATCGACGTGCTCGGCGCGCAGGACGAGCGCGTGTTCATCGAATTCTCCATGCAGCAGCTGGCGGGGCTGGGGCTCGACCGTTCGGCGCTGATCGCGGCGTTGCAGGCGCAGAACGTGGTCAGCCCGGCCGGCGTGCTGCAGACCGGCAACGAGCGGCTGGCGCTGCGCGTCTCCGGCGCCTTCGATTCCGAGCAGGACCTGCTCGACGTGAACTTCGTCGCCAACGGGCGGCTGTTCCGCCTGCGCGACATCGCCCAGGTGCGGCGCGGCTTCGTCGATCCGCCGCGGCCGATGTTCCGCGTCAACGGCCAGTCCGCCATCGGCCTCGCGGTGGCGATGCGCGACGGCGGCGACATCCTCGCGCTCGGCCGCAACGTCACCGCCGCGATCAAGGATGTCACCGCCGACCTGCCGATCGGCATCACGCCCATCCTGGTGGCCGACCAGCCGACGGTGGTGGCGCATGCCATCGGCGACTTCACCGCCTCGCTGTGGCAGGCCATCGCCATCATCATGGTGGTCAGCGTGGTCAGCCTGGGCTTCCGTGCCGGCACGGTGGTGGCGCTGACGATCCCGCTGACGCTGGCGATCGTCTTTCCCATCATGCAGGGTTTCGGCATCGACCTTCAGCGTGTCTCGCTCGGCGCGCTGATCATCGCCCTCGCGCTGCTGGTGGACAGCGCGATGACGACGATCGACGTGATGGTGACGCGGCTGAACGCCGGCGACACCAAGATGCAGGCCGCCGCCTTCGCCTACCGCACCCTGGCCTTCCCGATGCTGACCGGCTCCATCGTCACCGCCGCGGGGTTCGTGCCGGTGGGCTTCGCGGCGAGTTCGGCCGGCGAATACACCTTCTCCATCTTCTCCGTCGTCACCATCGCGCTGATCGTGTCCTGGCTGGTGGCGGTGATCTTCGCGCCGCTGCTCGGCGAGGCGCTGCTGAAGCCGTCGCCGCCCAAGCCGGACGGCAAGCTGATGGTGGCCTATCGCCGCATGCTCGCCGGCGCGATGCGCGCGCGCTGGATCACCATCGCCGTCTCGGTCGGCTGCTTCGTGCTGGCCATCCTGGCCATGCCGCTGGTGCCGCGCCAGTTCTTCCCGCCCTCGGACCGGCCGGACCTGCTGGTGGATCTGCGCCTGCCGCAGAACGCCTCGATCTACGCCACCGACGAGGCCGCCGCGAAACTCGACGACCTGCTCAGGGACGATCCCGACGTGGGGCATTGGAGCACCTATGTCGGGCGCGGCGCCATCCGCTTCTACCTGCCGCTGGCGGTCGAGCTGCCCAACGACTTCTTCGCCCAGGCGGTGGTGATCGCCAAGGACGTGGCGGCGCGCGAGCGGTTGCAGGCACGGCTGGAGGCGAAGCTGGCGGAGACCATGCCGTCCATCGTCAGCCGCGTCTCCCCGCTCGGCCTCGGCCCGCCGGTGTCGTGGCCGGTGCAGTACCGCGTCAGCGGCCCCGACCCCACGGAAGTGCGTGCCATCGCGCTCGATCTCGGCCGCGTGGTGGCCGCCGCCAAGGATGCGCGGCGCGTGAACTACGACTGGTTCGAGCCGGCGCGCATGGTGCGCATCCGCATCGACCAGGACCAGGCGCGCCTGCTCGGCCTCAGCACCGCCGCCCTCGCGCAGGTGATGAACACCGTCGTCACCGGCACCACGGTGACGCAGATGCGCGACCACATCTACCTGATCGACGTGATGCTGCGCGCCACCGACGAGCAGCGCCTGTCGCTGGAAACCCTGCGCACCCTGCAGGTGCCGCTGCCCAACGGCCGCACCGTGCCGCTCAGCCAGCTCGCCACCTTCGAGGTCGGCCAGGAATACCCGCTGATCTGGCGGCGCGACCGGGTGCCGACGCTGACGGTGCAGGCCGATGTCGCGCGCGGCGCGCTGCCGGAATCGGTGGTGGCCGGGCTGGCCGAGAACGTGGAGAAGCTGCGCAAGACCCTGCCGCCGGGCTACGACATCGCGGTTGGCGGCACGGTGGAGGAAAGCGCGAAGTCGCAGGAATCGGTGGTCGCGGTGGTGCCGGCGATGCTGTTCCTGATGGTCACCTTCCTGATGATCCAGCTGCAGAGTTTCAACCGGCTGTTCATCGTGCTGAGCGTGGTGCCGCTGGGGCTGATCGGGGTGATCGGCGGGCTGCTGCTGTTCAACCAGCCGCTCGGCTTCGTCGCCATCCTCGGCATCCTCTCGCTGATCGGCATGATCGCGCGCAACGCGGTGATCCTGATCGAGCAGATCGAAGCGGAGCGCGCCGGCGGGCTCGACGGCTGGAACGCGGTGATCGAGGCGGCCGCCTCGCGCTTCCGCCCCATCGTGCTCACCGCCATCTCCACGGTGCTGGGCATGATCCCGATCGCGGTGACGATCTTCTGGGGGCCGATGGCCTTCGCCATCATGGGCGGATTGCTGGTGGGCACCGTGCTGACGCTGATCTTCAGCCCGGCGCTGTATGTCGCGTGGTTCCGCATCCGCGAGCCCGCGGCCAAATGACAGGCTGAGAAACGAGGGGGAGGAAACGATGAGCAGGATGGACGCGGTGCTGGCGCGGGTGGATGCCGGCATGGCCGAGACCGAGAAGCGGCTGGATGACTGGCTGCGCATCGCCTCGATCAGCGCGCAGCCGGACCATGCGGCGGATTGCCGCAAGGCGGCCGCGTTCTGCCGCGACGAGCTCGCCGAACTCGGCTTCACCGCGCGCGTGGCGGACACGCCCGGCCTGCCGGTGACCATCGCCCATCATCCCGGGCCGGGCGGGAATGCCCCCCATCTGCTCTATTACGGCCATTACGACGTGCAGCCGCCCGATCCGCTGGAGCTGTGGAACAGCCCGCCTTTCGAGCCGACCGTGGTGGAAGGCAAGCTCGGCCGGCGCGTGGTGGCGCGGGGCGCGGTGGACGACAAGGGCCAGATGGCCATGTGGCTCGCCGCCTTCCGCGCCTGGCACGCGGAGACCGGCACGCTGCCCTGCAAGGTGAGCGTGCTGATCGAGGGTGAGGAGGAAGTCGGCAGCGCCCATCTCGCGGATTTCATCCGCGCCCATCGCGACGAGCTGAAGGCCGACATCGTGGTGATCTCCGACACCAACATGTGGGACATCGACACGCCGGCCATCGCCGTCAGCCTGCGCGGCATGCTGAATTTGCAGATCGACCTGAAGGCCTCGTCGCGCGACCTGCATTCGGGCCTGTATGGCGGCTCCGCCCTGAACCCGATCAACGCGCTGGCCACCGTGCTGGGCCAGGTGCGCGACGGGGACGGCCGCATCCAGATCCCCGGCTTCTATGACGGCATTCGCGAAACCCCCGCCGCCCAGCTCGAGCAATGGAAATCGCTGGGATTTTCCGAGCAGCGCTTCCTCGGCGATCTCGGCCTGTCCGTGCCCACCGGCGAGACGGGCCGCACCGCGCTGGAGCGCATCTGGGCGCGGCCGACCGCCGACATCAACGGCATCTGGGGCGGCTATCAGGGCGTGGGCGCCAAGACGGTGATCGCCGCCGAGGCGGGGGCCAAGATCAGCTTCCGGCTGGTGCCGGGCCAGGACCCCGCGAAAATCCTCACGGCATTCAAGCAATTCGTGAAGGAGCGTGTGCCCGCCGACGCGAAGCTGGAGTTCACCGTGTTCGGCCAGAGCCCGGGCATCGAGATCGCCACCGACAGCCGCTTCATGCGCGAGGCCATCGCCGCCCTGTCCGACGAGTACGGCAAGCAGGCGGCGATGATCGGCTCCGGCGGCTCCATTCCCGTGGTGGAGACATTCCAGCGCGAGCTGGGGCTGGATTCGCTGCTGATGGGCTTCGGGCTGGAGGACGACCAGGTCCATTCCCCCAACGAGAAATTCGAACTGCGTTGCCTGCATCAGGGGGCCCGCAGCCATGCGCGGCTGCTTGGCCGACTGGGGGCATAGGCTCCTTCGCACTCATGATTGTGCGTTCGTTGCGGTGGCCGGGGTCAAGGCACGCTTCGCTCAAGGGCCTTGACCCCGGCCACCGCAACGAAGCAAGGGCCAATATGCGAAGAATGAGGGGAAGTGAGCCTTTCCCCTTTCCTTGTTCGGCTGAAAGGGCCTTTCCTCGCCCCGGCCTTCCACCCGCAGGGCGTCGCGCGCAGAGCCCGTCAAGGGACTTGAGCGAAGCGACCCTTGACGGGCTCGAGCACGGCGCCACCCTCGAGAAGGTGGGGCATCATCCCTCGGCAATCAGTTCATTTCCGGGAACGACTGCAACTGCCAGCCGCGCGTCTGATAATGCGCCTGGGCCGGGGTGATGCTGTCGCCGCCATCGGCGACCCCGGTCGGGCGGCCGGGCAGCGCGGCGGGGTCGGCCCAGCAGTTCACATTGCCCAGCGTGCGGGTGCAGAAGGGCTGGCAGGGTGGCGGCAGCACCACGGGGCTGCGCGCCTCCGTCTGCGCCACGCGCACCCCCAGGCACGAGCCGGCGGCGCCGGGATTGTAGGGCATGCCGGGATAGGGCGTGGCCAGCACGGTGGCCGGCGTGATGGCCCGGCCGGGCACCGGCACGCCGGCGGCCACCGCCACCGACGTCTCCGCCGGGAATGGAACGACCGGGGTGCAGCCGGCGAGCAGGAGCAGGAGCATCGGAAGGCGGCGGTGCATGGCGCATCCAACCATGGGCGCGTGAACAAGCCGTTCACGCGCGCTCGCTTTGCGCCCTCGCCCGCGCGGGGCACATGGTTTGCCCCCACGCCCGCGCGCCGCTATGGTCCGCCGCTTGCGAAACCGAGGCCAGTTTGAGCGATATCTTCGACGAGGTCGATGAAGACCTCCGTGCCGAGCGCGTCCGTAAGATCTTCCAGCGCTACGGCGGATTGATGGTCGGCGCCGCCGTGCTCGTCGTGGCCGGCGTGGCCGGCTGGCAGGGCTGGACCTGGTATCAGGCGCGCGAAGCCAACCGCGCCGCCACCGCCTACCTCACCGCCACCGCGCAGCTGGACGATCCCAAGGTGGTGGACCGCAAGCCGGCGCTGGACGCGCTCGCGGCGCTGGCGAAGGACGGAAGCCCCGCCTACCGCACCCTGGCCCGGCTGCGCGAGGCGGCGGTGGCCTGGGATGCCGGCGACAAGCCCGCGGCGCTCGCGCTTTGGAACAGCGTCGCGGCCGACAGCGCCGCCGACCCGCTGCTGCGCGACATCGCCAGCCTGCAATGGGCCATGCACCAGATCGATGCCGGCGACGCCGGCCAAGTGGGCACCCGCCTCGCCGCCCTCGCCGGGCCGGAGAACAAGCTGCACGCCCTGGCCCAGGAGGGCGAGGCTCTGCTGGCCATCCGCCAGGGCAAGCCCGACGCCGCCCGCGACATCCTGCGCCGCCTCGCCCAGGATACGACCGCGCCGGATGGCGTGCGTGCCCGCGCCAACGGCCTGCTCGCGCAGTTGGGAAGCGGCACGACTTGACGGCGCCCCCCGGGCGTTCGATGAGGCGGGGCATGACCCGTTTTCTGCACGTTCAGGTGGGCGTGGCGCCGCTGCTGTGCCTGCTGCTGCTGTCCGGTTGCGACAGCTGGTTCGGCGACACCAAGGAGCCGCTGGCCGGCAACCGCGTCGCCGTGATGGCGCTGCCGCGCGCCCTGGCCGTCGATCCCGCCGTGCAGCGCACCGTCACCCTGCCCAGCCCGGCCCCCAACGCCAACTGGCCGCAGCCCGGCGGCGGCCCGGCGCATGACGGCGAGCACCCCGCGGCGGGCGAAACGCTGACCCGCGCCTGGCGCGCCAGCATCGGCGACGGCGGCGGGTATCGCGCCAAGATCACCGCCCAGCCGGTGGTGCTGGGCGGCACCGTGTTCACCATGGACAGCGACGCCAATGTCAGCGCCTTCTCCACCGAGGATGGCGGCCGGCGCTGGCGCACCTACACGCAGGACGAGGACGACCGCAGCACCAATGTGGGCGGCGGCATCACCGTCAACGGCAATGCCGTCTATGCCGCCACCGGCCGGGGCGAGCTGCTGGCGCTGAATGCCGAGAACGGCGAGATCCTGTGGCGCAAGAAGCTCGTCTCCTCCGCCCGCGCCGCCCCCACCTTCGCCGACGACAAGCTGTTCGTGCCCACGCTGGACGGCCAGCTCCTGGCCTTCTCGGCGAAAGATGGCAGCCAGCTGTGGAACTTCCAGTCCGCCTTCTCCACCACCTCGGTGCTCGGCCTGCCCGCGCCGGCCTTCTATGACGGGCTGGTGGTCGCCGGCTTCTCCTCCGGCGACCTGGTGGCGCTGCGCGCGGCCAGCGGCGCCGTGGCCTGGGCGGACAGCCTGGCCGCCGCGCGCGGCCGCACCTCGCTGGTTGATTTCTCCACCGTGCGCGGCATGCCCGTCATCCGCGACGGCCGGGTCTATGCCATCAGCCTGGGCCAGCTGCTGCTGGCCATCGACCTGCGCACCGGCCGGCGGCTGTGGGAGCGGGAGGTGGCCTCGTCCGAATCGCCCTGGGTGGCCGGCGACTTCCTGTTCGTGGTGAGTGCCGACGCGGTGGTGGCGGCGCTGGACCGCAGCGACGGCGCGGTGGCCTGGGCCACCCAGCTCGACCAGTATGAGAACATGGAGAAGCGCCGCAGCCCGATCCGCTGGGTGGGGCCGGTGCTGGTGGGCGACCGGCTGGTGGTGGCCGGCTCCGACGGCCGCGCGCTGGCGCTCAGCCCCTATACCGGCAAGGTCATCGGCCAGCAGGACCTGGTCGGCCCGATCGCGGTCAGCCCGGTGGTGGCCGGCGGCACGCTCTACGTCATCACCGACGACGGCTCGCTGACGGCCTACCGATGACGGCTCCGCTCCCGGTCGTCGTCATCGCCGGGCGGCCGAACGTGGGCAAATCCACCCTGTTCAACCGCCTGGCCGGCCGCCGCGCCGCCCTGGTGGCGGACACGCCCGGCGTGACCCGCGACCGCAAGGAGGCGGAGGCCATGCTGCGCGGCCGCGCCGTGCGGCTGGTCGATACGGCCGGGCTGGAGGAGGCGGCGCCCGACTCGCTGTTCGGCCGTATGCGCGCCTCCTCCCAGGCCGCGGTGGCGCAGGCGGATCTGGTGGTGTTCGTGGTGGATGCGCGCGCCGGCATCACCCCGGCGGACGCGCATTTCGCCGGCTGGCTGCGCCGCCAGGGCCGGCCGGTGCTGCTGGTGGCCAACAAGGCGGAGGGCCGCGCCGGGGCCAACGCCGCGCTGGAGGCGTTCTCCCTGGGGCTCGGCAGCCCCGTCGCGGTGTCCGCCGAGCATGGCGAGGGGCTCGCCGACCTGATGGGCGAGATCGCCGACCGGCTGCCCGAGGCCGCCGAGGCGGAGGAGGAGGCCGACCGCCCCCTGCGCATGGCGATCGTCGGCCGCCCCAACGCCGGCAAGTCCACCCTGCTCAACCGGCTGCTCGGCGAGGAACGGATGATCACCGGGCCGGAGCCCGGGCTGACCCGCGACGCGGTGGCCGTCCGCCTGCGCGACGCGGTGGGTGAGATCGAGCTGGTGGACACCGCCGGGCTGCGCAAGCGCGCGCGCATCGACGCGCCGCTGGAGAAGATGTCCACCTCCGCCAGCATCGAGGCGCTGAAGATGGCCGAGGTGGTGGTGCTGGCCATCGACGCGGTGGACGGGGTGCACGAGCAGGACCTGCACATCGCCCGGCTGATCGAGCGCGAGGGCCGCGCCTGCGTGATCGCGCTGACCAAGTGGGACGCGGTCGCCGACCGCAACGCCGCCCGCCGCGCCGCGTCCGACCGGCTGGAGATCAGCCTGGCGCAGATGAAGGGCATTCCCGTCGTCACCCTCTCGGGCCTCACCGGGGCGGGGCTGGACAAGCTGCTGCCGGCGGTGCGCCGGGCGCATGCGGTGTGGAACCTGCGCGTGCCCACCGCGGCGCTGAACCGCTGGTTCGAGTCCGCCCTGGAGCGCCACCAGCCGCCGCTGGTGGATGGGCGGCGGCTGAAGCTGCGCTACGTCACCCAGGCCAAGGCTCGCCCGCCCACCTTCGTGGTGTTCGGCACGCGGGCGGAGCAGACCCCGGAAGACTACACCCGTTACTTGACCAACTCGCTGCGCGAGACCTTCGAGATGCCGGGCACGCCGATCCGGATGCAGTTCCGGGGGGCCAAGAACCCGTTCGCCGAGGAGTGAGGCCCTGACCGCCCTGCTGGCGCTCGATGCCGCCCTCGCGCGCTGCTCCGCCGCCGTCTGGGTGGATGGCGCGGTTCTGGCGCATCGCGCCCTGCCGGCCGCGCGCGGCCAGTCCGCCCTGCTGGCGCCGATGGCGGCGGAGGTGCTGGCGGCCGCCGGCCTGGTCGCGCCCGACCTTGCCGGGGTCGCCGTCACCGTCGGCCCCGGCAGCTTCACCGGCCTGCGCGCCGCCCTCGCCCTGGCCCACGGCATCGCCATGGCCGCCGGCATTCCCGTGCTCGGCGTATCGGTGGCCGAGGCGCTGGCGGCCGCCGCAGCACCGCAGAGGGCCGGCCGCGCTGTGTGGGTGGCGATCGACAGCCGGCGCGGGCGGGTGTTCCTGGACCGGGCCGGCCTGCTGCTGCCC
>CAMFLK010000029.1 GCA_945957135.1 uncultured Rhodospirillales bacterium | reverse complement strand
TGTCCCAATCGGGCTTGGGCTTGCGCGGCTGCCCGGCGCGGGAGGGCCTGGGCTTCAAGAGCTTGCCTTCCTGCCAGCGCAGGACGAGGCGATCGAGGCGGTTGAGGAGCCAGCCGAGGCGGCCGTAGATGAGGCAGAGGAGGAGGTTGTGGAGATTGAGCGTCTGGCGGACGCGGTGGATGTGCCAGGAGAGCGCGCGCGCCAGGGGCGTCTTGAGATGGGGGTAGGTGGGGTTGGGCTCCTGGTTCATCATGCTCACTACATAACTACCATCACCCGCTGAGTCAACAAACTACCCATCATAAAATCTTATCAAAATGTAACTCACTTACCTTCGGGCCAAAGCCCCTCGCCGGCCCGGTTGAGACCGCCTGTGCGGCGGGCTAGCATCGCCGATGCACCGCGTGACCATTACAATCGACGACGAGCTGATGGCCCAGCTCGATGCGCTGATCGCCCGGCGGGGCGACCGCAACCGTTCGGAGGCCATTCGCGACCTCGCCCGCGCCGGGCTGCGCCAGGCGCAGGAGAAGGCGTCCCCGGCGGAGCATTGCGTGGCGGCGCTGGTCTATGTGTACGACCACGAGTGGCGCGACCTGCCGCGGCGCCTGGCGCACGGCTTCCACGACCACCACGAATTGTCCGTCTCCACCCTGCACGTCCACCTGAACCGGACGACCTGCCTGGAGGTGAACGTGCTCAAGGGCCGGGCCGCGGAACTGCGGCATTTCGCCGCGCATGTCACCGCGGAGCGCGGGGTGCGCCATGGCCGGCTGGTCCTGCTGCCCGCCGGGCCGCAGGACACGGACGGAGTTGAGGTCACAGACCCATGAACGGATTCCTTCTGGATCGGCGAAAGACAGTCAACGATCCATGCGTTTTGAGCAAAACCAGATGAAATTACAAAATCAAACCCATTCGCAAAACTGCGACTTTCCCAACCAATAGAATCTTCTTTTACTGTTGGGCGCGTCCTTGCGAAGGATTCCGACTTCAGATCCGTCCAGAACCACCAACTTCTTCCCTTCTCGTGAAGTTCCGACCTTATAGGTCTTCACCGAATAGATATACCCAAAAACCACAGTTCTTATTTGGTGCGATACGCCCAAATGATAGTGCAGTTTCGAAGCGAACGATTCGGTTGACGTCGTTATTCCACCCTCAAGCCGTTGGCCGGTGTGGTCCGACGTGGACCGGGCCCCCTCGCAGGCCACCACTGTGATATGATCGTGCTTGCCGAGCCCATGGGCCCAGAGCAGGTGGGCAACAAATTTACCGTCATAATTCCCGATCCGTTGTTCCTGCCAGTTGCCGTGCCCAACGATATAGACACGAGAGTTGTCTGTAAGTTTGGCAAACTCCTCCGGCAGTCTGGCGAGTTGTTTCCAGTTGAAAATTTGACTCTCTTCATCTGACAAGGCAGTGAATGGCACAAGATTGGTCTTGCCTTTTTCTTTATTGGCGCCGAATGGATCATTAAAGAATTTGCTTTGGATGGAGTCGATATTATCCCAAACGGCGTCGTCGTCACGCCCGGTCAAAAACGCGATGAGGAGCTGGCGATCATATTTGCTCATGACGCGAAACTCCGATTGGCTCGATGGTTCATACTATGCAAAAAACCAAGCACAGAAACCAAGCATGGACAAACAATATCTTTGAACGTTACAAATTCGACCCGAATAGGCGCGCATCATATGGTGCGTCATGCGCGGGAGGGGGCGTCGCCGGCGGCGCGTTGCGTGGCCGCGCTGGTCCATGTCCGCGACCATGAGCGGCGGGATTTGCCGCGGGGGTTTCACGACCATCACGGGCTGACCGTGTCCCCCCTGCATGTGCATCTCGACCACGCGACCTGCCTGGAGGTGCGCGTGCTCAAGGGGCAGGCGGTCGCATTGCGGCATTTCGCCGGGCATGTGATGGCCGGGCGTGGGGTGCGGCACGGCAGGCTGGTCCTGCTGCCCGCCGGGCAGCAGGACGAGGACGGCGTCTAGCCCTCGGACGCGATGATGGGGATTTCGCGCGCGGTGGCGGTGGGCTGGTCGCCCAGGCCGGCGGGCTGGTCGTCGGATTCCTCGGCGGTCATGTCGTCCAGCGTGCGGCGGGGCGCGTGGCCGTTGGGCTGGTTCTGCTGGCCGCCCTGCTGCTGCGCCTGGTTCATGGCGCTGACGATACGGAAATAGTGCTCGGCGTGCTGGAAGTAGCTTTCCGCCATCACCCGGTCGCCGGAGCCGCTCGCGTCGCGGCCGAGCTGGAGGTATTTCTCGAACAGCTGCTGGGCGGTGCCGCGCACCCGCAGATCGGGGCCGCTGCTGTCGAACACATGGTTGCGGTTCAGCGGGATGTTGCCGCCGTGGTGGCGGATATTGCCGCCGCCACCACCGCCACCGCCCCCTCCGCCGCCACCGGGACGGAAATTGCGGCCGCGCGTGCGTTTCATGTTCATTGCTATGCCAGATCGCTTTCCTGTTCGCGCCGGGTCCCCTTTGGGGCCGTCCGGCGCCGTGCTCCCTGGGGGAGCGTATCCTGAAGAGGTGAATGGCTTCCGCACGGCTGCCACCGGAACCCGGTCGGCCCCCAGGGCCGCATCCGCCGGAATCCGGCGGACGGTGTCGTGCGGCGCGGACCCTAGCCGCCCGGCGCTTCCATGCCAAACGGTTTTTTCAAAACCAAGGCCCGGGCGATACCGGCCAAGTCGTCGCGGGAAGCCGGGGAGAAGCCGGCCTGCCGGGCCAGGGCGGACACCGCCTCCAGCTGGCCCGCGCCCAGCTCCAGCACCGCCAGCCCCTCCGGCGCCAGGGCAACGGCGAGGAGGGGGATGAGGGCGCGGTAGGCGTCGAGCCCGTCCGTCCCGCCATCCAGCGCGCTGCCCGGCTCGTGGCTTGCCACTTCCGGCATCAGGCCGGGGATGGCGGCGGTTTCGATATAGGGGGGGTTGGACAGGATCACATCGAAGCGGCCGCGCATTGCGGCCATCCAATCCGCGCAGAGGAAGGCGGCGCGGGCGGCGAGGCCGTTGCGCGCGGCGTTGGCGGCGGCCAGCGCGGCGGCCGCGGGCACGCGGTCCACGCCGATGCCGAAGGCGCCGGGGTATTCGGCAAGCGTGGCCAGCAGCAGGCAGCCGGTGCCGGTGCCGAGGTCGAGCACGGTTCGCACCGAGGCACGGTTTGGCCGGGCGGCCAGCACCGCCTCGATCAGCGTTTCCGAATCGGGGCGGGGGATGAGGGTGGCGGGGGAGACCGCGAGGTCGAGCGTCCAGAACCCCTGATGGCCGAGGATGAGGGCCATGGGCTCGTGCGCGGCGCGGCGGGCGACCAGGGCGGCGAAATCCCCCCCCTCCCCGCCGGCGGCGGCGAGGAGCAGGCGGGCTTCGCGGGCGGGGGAGTCGATGCCGGCCGCGCGCAGGGCGGCGGTGGCTTCGGCCTGGGTCATCGCCCAGCCCCGATGAAGGTGGCCCGCGTCAGCCGGACAGGGAAAGGGGAAGAAGGCTCAATTCTCTTCTTACTTCGCATGTCGGCCCTCGCTTCGTCGGGGCGGACGCCGTCAAGGGCTTGAGCGAAGCGTCCCTTGACAGCGGCCGATCCGACGCAGGCACAATCAAACAGGCGAAGCAGCCACCCCCATCAAGTCGCCAGCTCGATCAGGAACGGTCCCTTGCGGGTCAGCGAGGCGGCGAACAGGTCGTTGAACCGCTCCATCGTGTCCGCCTTGGCCCCTTCCACGCCCATGCCGTTGGCCATCTTCACGAAATCCAGGTCGGGATTGCCGAGGTCCATCATGTCCAGCGCCACCCGGCCGGGATTGGCGCCGACATTGGCCAGCTCGCCGAGCAGGATCTGGTATTTGCGGTTGGAGAAGATGATCGTGGTGACGTCGAGCTTCTCGCGCGCCTGGGTCCACAGCGACTGGATGGTGTACATCGCCGACCCGTCCGCCTGCAGGTTCACCACCCGCCGGCCGGGGGCACCGACGGCGGCCCCGGTGGCCAGCGGCATGCCGCCGCCGATCGCCCCGCCGCCCACGCTCATCCAGTCATGCGGCGCCGCGGCCTGGGTGCGGCCATACATGGACCGGCCGAAGGTGATGCTCTCATCGGCGACGATCGCCTGCTCCGGCAGCAGGGCCGCGAGGGACTGGGCGAAGGCGTCGCTGTTCACCGCGCCGGTGGCGGGCTCCGGCACCGGGCTGGACTCCGGCGCCACGGCGGGCGGGTTGCCCAGGGCGGCGGCCAGGGCGGCGAGCGCCTGCGCCTGGTCGTGCTCCGGCCGGCTCATCGCGTGCAGCTGCGCGCCGGGCGGCACGGGGGAGCCGGGCTTGTTGGGATAAGCGAAGAAGATCACCGGCTTGGTCACGCCGACCAGGATCACCACCTCGAACTCCGCCATCGCGGCGACCGCCTGGTCCACCGGGTAGGGGATGCGGGCCACGCCGTGCCGGCCCCTGCCCCGCTCCACCCGGCCGTTGGCGCCCTGGGCGATCAGCTTCGCCCCGGTGGCGGCGGCGATGCGCGCGGCATCGGCCAGCGGGCCGGCGCGCATCGCGCCGTTGCCCAGCACGATGGCGCAGCGCCGGCCGTCGCGCAGCAGCTTCGCCGCGACCTCGATGGCGTGCGGCGCGGCGGTGGGGGCGGCGGGCACCGGCAGGGGAGCCGCGACCACGCCGCCGGCGTCCCAGCACGTGTCGGACGGCAGGATCAGCGTGGCGATCTGGCCGGGGGAAACCAGCGCCTGCTGCACCGCCACCGCCGCGTCGGCGCCGACTTCGGACGCCTTGCCCGCCGTGCGCACCCAGTGCGACACGCCGCGCGCATAGCCCTCGGTATCCGCGGTCAGCGGCGCGTCGAGCGGGCGGTGATAGGTGGCCTGGTCGCCCACGCAGTTCACGATCGGGCTGATGGCGCGCTTGGCGTTGTGCAGATTCTGCAACCCGTTGCCCAGGCCGGGGCCGCAATGCAGCAGCGTGGCGGCGGGCTTGCCGGTGACGCGGCCGTAGCCGTCCGCCGCCCCGGTCACCACCCCCTCGAACAGGCCCAGCACGCAGCGCATGCCGGGAATGCGGTCCAGCGCCGCGACGAAATGCATCTCGCTGGTGCCGGGATTGGCGAAACACGTATCCACCCCGCTCGCCAGCAGCGAGTGCACCAGGCTTTCAGCCCCGTTCATTCCGTCGCGACTCCCATCCACGCGCCCCGGCTTGCCATGGGGCAGATGCGCGGCACACTGGACGCGACGCCGATCCCACGCAACCCGACCCCCTCCTTCCCAACGAGCAAAGCAGGCCGATGCCCACCATCCTCTACCCCGAAGCCATGTATCCCGACACCAGCGTGGAGGAGGAGGTGTTCGGCCCCTCCGTGACCATCCGCCGCCGCGACGTGCCCACGCTGGCCGATCTCGCGCCCGCGGACCGGGCGGATGTCGATGGGCTGATGCTGTTCCGCCAGTGGATGGGCGATGCCGACCTCGCCGCCTTCCCCCGCCTGCGGGTGATCGTGCGCATGGGCGTGGGCTATGACCGCATCGACCGCGCGGCGGCCGCGCGGCGCGGCGTCACCGTTTGCAACGTGCCCGACTACGGCACGATGGAGGTGGCGGACCACGCGGTGACCATGGCGCTGGCGCTGCGGCGCGGGCTGTTCCTGTATCACGAGACCCAGCGCCACGACCCGCCGGCCGATTGGAGCGTGATCGGCTCGCCGCTGGTCCGCCGGCTGGGGGTGCAGACTTTCGGCATCATCGGCATCGGCCGCATCGGCACCGCCGCGGCCCTGCGCGCCCGCGCCTTCGGCTTCCGCGTGGTGTTCTTCGACCCCTACCAGCCCAACGGCACGGAGCTGGCGCTGGGCATCGAGCGGGCGCGCAGCCTGGACGCGCTGCTGGCGCAATCGGACGTGCTGAGCATCCACGCGCCGGTGACGCCGGAGACCACGGGCATGCTCGGCGCCCGCGAACTGGCACTGCTGCCCCAGGGCGCGGTGGTGGTGAACACGGCGCGCGGCCCGATCTTGGACATCGACGCGCTGGAGGCGGCGATGCGCAGCGGCCACATCGCCGGCGCCGGGCTCGACGTGCTGCCGGTGGAACCGCCCGTCGATCCCGTGCCCAACCTGCTGCGCGCCTACCGCGCCCGCGAGAGCTGGCTGGAGGGGCGGCTGGTGGTGACGCCGCACGCCGCCTTCCACTCGCCCCAGGCCTGGGCCGACATCCGCCGCAAATCGGCCGAGACGATGGCGGCCTTCCTGCTGAGCAACACGCCGCAGAACGTGATCGATCCGGCGAGTTACTGATGGCCGGGATTGCCTGCTATCCTGGCCCGATCGGGGCGAATGGAGGGAACGATGTGTGACGCGTGCGCGAAGGCGGGGCTGGGGCGGCGGGGCCTGCTGGGCGGGGTGCTCGCCGGCGCCGCCATGCTGGCTGCGAGCCACCCGGCGGCGGCGCAGCCGGTGCGCGCCGCCAGCACGCCGGATGCCGCCCTGGCCCTGCTGACCGAGGGCAATGCCCGCTACGTGGCCAACCAGCCGCGCGAGCGGGATTTCTCCGCCAACCGGGTGAACACCGCCCAGGGCCAGACGCCCTTCGCCTCCATCCTCGGCTGCGCCGATTCGCGCGTGGCCCCGGAACTGGCCTTCGACCAGCTGCCGGGTGCCTTGTTCGTGGTGCGCGTGGCCGGCAATTTCGTGACCGACGAAGGGCTGGGCAGCCTGGAATTCGGCAGCGCGGTGCTGGGCTCCAAGCTCATCATGGTGCTCGGCCACACCTCCTGCGGCGCCGTGAAGGCGACGGTGGAGGCGCTGCAGAAGGGCAACAACCTGCCCGGCCACATCGCAGGGCTGGCGCGGGCGATGAAGCCGGGCATCGCGCCGGTGCTGCGCGAGGGCGGCGACCTGGTGGCCGCCGCGACCATCGCCAATGTGCGGTACAACGTGGCGCGGCTGGAGAAATCCACGCCGATCCTGACCGGGCTGATCGCCAAGAAGGAGCTGCGCGTGGTCGGCGGCGTGTACGACCTCGCCACCGGCAAGGTGACGCTGGTTTAGCTTTCAGCCAGCGCGGCGAGCTGGGCGGCGGCGGCGGACCAGCCTGCCTCGAACCCCATCGCCTGGTGCCGCTCATAGGCCTCGCGCGTCCAGTGCCGGGCGGTGCCGGTGTAGCGCGTCTTGCCGCCCTCATCGGCGAATTCCATGATGCCGACCATGAACGGGCCGCGCGGGTGCCAGCCATGGACGAAGGCATCGGTGAACACGAAGCGGTGCGGCGGCGTGACTTCGAGCAGCACGCCGTCGAGGGGCATCGTCTCGCCGTCGGGGCCGTGGAACAGCATCGACGAACGGCCGCCGGCCCGCCAATCCTGCGCGATGATCTCGGCGCGCCAGGGCCTGGGGCACCACCATTCCGCCTGACGCTCGGTGGCGATCTTCCACACCGTGGCGACGGGCGCGGCGATCAGGCGGGTGACGCTGAGGTCCAGATTCTCGTCGGTCATGGCTTGGATTCCTGCGGATCAGTCGCGGTTGGGGGCACCGAGGGGGAAGAAGGCGCGATAGGGGCGCGCGTCCTCGATGCAGCGGGCGAAGGATGGGCGGGCGAGCAACCGGGCGCGGTAGGCGCGCAGCGTGGCGTGGGCCTGCGGAACCGGGTGCGCCCAGTCGGCATAGAACAGCGCCGGCGCGGCCGCGGTGTCGGCCAGCGTGAAGCTGTCGCCGATCGCCCAATGCCGGCCTGCGAGAATCCCGTCGAGCCAGGCATAGATCGTGTCCAGCGCCGCACGCGATTTCGCCACGCCATAGGGGTCGCGCGCTTCGGCGGGGCGCAGCGCGTCGCCGACGATGGCCTGCATCGGCGTCATCACATGGCTGTCGAACACGCGGTCGAGCATGCGCACGGGCGCAGCTTCGCGCGGGTCCGCGGGGATGAGCGCCGCCGGGCCGGGATGGAAGGCGGCGAGATGCTCGATGATCGCGCTGGTCTCCACAACCGTGGTGTCGCCATCGACCAGCAGCGGGAACTTGGCGATGGGCCAGCGGCGGGCGAGCTCCGCGCCGTTCTCCGGGTGATCGGGGCCGAGCGCGTGGAAGGTGAAGGGCGTCGCGTTCTCGTAAAGCGCCGTCAGCGCCTTCATCGTGTAGGAGGAGAACGGATGGCCGAACAGATGAAGGCTCATGCCCCGGCCCGCGCGCGCTCGATCGCCGCGATGTCGATCCGCCGCATGCCCATCATCGCCTCCATCGCGCGCTTCGCCGCCGCGCGGTCGGGGTCCGACATGGCGGCGAGCAGGGCGCGGGGGGTGATCTGCCAGGACAGGCCGAACCGGTCCCTGCACCAGCCGCATTGCGATTCCTCGCCGCCATTGGCGGTGATGGCGTTCCAGTAGCGGTCGGTCTCCTCCTGGCTGTCGGTATAGACCATGAAGCTGACCGCCTCGCTGAACTTGAAGTTCGGCCCGCCGTTCAGGCCGATGAAGTCCATGCCCAGCACGGTGAACTCGACGGTGAGCTCGTTGCCCGCCTTGCCGCCGGGATAGTCGGCGGGGGCGGCGACGCGGGTCTTCACGTGGCTGTCCGGGAACGTCGCCGCGTAGAACTCGGCCGCTTCGCGCGCCTGGCCGTGGTCGAACCACAGGCAGGTGGCGATCCTGCCCTGCCCGGTCATGGCGCGGCTCCCTGGGCGGTGTCGAGCAACGGCACGAAGCCGCCGAAGATGGCGAGCGGGCCATTCCAGGCGGGGGGCCGCGCGCGCATGCGCGGGTCGTTCATCGCGGCGGCCATGCCGGCATCGCGGGTGGCCTTGTCGGGCCATTCGATCCAGCCGAACACCACGGTCTCGCCGGATTTCGCCTGCACCGCGCGCTGGAAATCCGTCACCTTGCCCTCGGGCACGTCCACGCCCCAGCCATTGACCACGCGCGTCGCGCCCAGCTCGCGGAACAGCGCGGCGAAATGGGCGGAGTGATCGGCGAAGCCCTGGCGGTTGCCGCTGGGAACGCTGGCGACGACGCCATCGGCATAGCCGAAACGGCCGGCCGCGCCGCTATCCGCGCAGACCTCGAACCCGCCATACACCATGCGCTTGCCGTCGAACGGCATCGCGCCATCGGGCTTCATCCGCTCATCGGCCATGATGCGCGGCGTGGCGGCGTCGCAGGCGGCCTTGTCCGGCCACCACATCCAGGAGAACACCACGGCCTCGCCCGGCATCGCCTGCACGGCCCTGCGCATGTCCGTGACCTTGCCCTCCATCACGTCGTCCTCCCAGCATTCCACCAGGCCCAGCGCGCCGTGCTCGGCCAGGATCGCGGCGGCCTTGGCGGCCATGTCGCGATAGGCCGGCAGCTTGTCGGGCATGACGGGAACCAGGAAGCCCTGGAAATAGGCCATCGTCGTCTCCTCCTCGCGCGGCCGGTTTCAGGTCCGGCTGTTCGTGACTTCGGAAAAATGCTGAACCAGCTTGGCGAGCGCGCCGTTCCATCCCCATTCATGGCTGTCGCGCGTCGCCTCGTCGTGCAGGCGCGCATGGGTGAAGGTCAGCTCGCAGCCGATGTCGATCGGGCGCAGCGCGATCTCGACGCGCGATTCCCGTCCGGCCTCCCCGGCATCGCCACCCTCGGCCCAGCGCCAGCTCATCACGAGGCGGGTCGGCGGCACGAATTCGAGATATTCGCCGACGCTTTCATGCTCCGTGCCGTCGCGCATGCGAAAGCGCACGCGGAACCGGCCGCCGACCCGCGGATCGGTTTCGGCGAGCAGCACCGGCCCGTCATCCGGCCCCCACCAATGGCTGATGCCCTCGGGGCTGATCAGCGCGGCGAAGACGATGGCGGGCCGTGCGGCGATCCGGCGGACCAGGGTGAGGCTGGTCATGCGCCGCGCCCGCCGGCTTTCGCCTCCTCGGCCTCGGCATAGGCGGCGAGCCGGTCGAGGCGGGGCGACCAGAAACGTTCGTAGCGGCGCAGCCAGATCATCGCCTGCTCCATGGGTTCGGGGGCCAGGCGCACGGCAACGGTGCGCCCGGTCTTCTCGCGGGTGATGAGGCCGGCGGCGCCGAGCACGTCGAGATGCTTCATCACCGCCGGCAGCTTGATGGCGAATGGACGGGCGAGTTCGCCGATCGACAGGCTGTCCGCCTCCGCCAGGCGCGCCAGGATCGCCCGGCGCGTGGGATCGACGAGGGCCGCGAAGGTGCGGTCGAGCTGCGGCATTTAACACTTCACCATATGGTGAAGTATTCACGCATGCGGCGCCGCTGTCAAGCGGCGGGGATTCGTCCCGTCAGGCGCAGCAGGGTTTCCTGCACCAGCAGGTCATGGGCGGCCGGCCGGTCCGGCTTCTGCGCGCCGCGCAAGGTGGCGATGAAAGCGGCGAGTTCGCGCTCATAGAGTTGCTGGCGGGTCTGCGCGGGCACGGGAACGGTGTGAACACCGGCCGCCCAATCGCCCGCATCCTCCGCGAGGCAGAGGCGGATGGCGCCGGCCGGCTCGAACGGCTCCATGATCGCGCTGCCGCGCCGGCCGTACACCTCCAGCCGGCGCGCGGCGGGCGGGGCTTCCATCGCGGCGATGTCGATGGTGGCGAGGGCGCGGGGATAGCTCAGCACACCCAGCGTGTTGTCGGCGAATCCCGCGATGGTGTCAGCATCGTTGCGCAGGAAGCAGGCCACGCCATCCGGCCGGCCGAGCAGCCAGACGATCTGGTCCAGCATGTGCCCGGCGAGATCGTAGAAGATGCCGCCGCGATGTTCCGCGATCACCTGCCGCGCCGGCACGGAGATCGACGTGGACATATGCGCGCGGATGGAGAACAGCTCGCCCAGCAGCCCCCCGCGCACCCACTCCGCGATGCGCGCAAAGCCGGCGTGGTAGCGGAACATGTAGCCCATCTGAAGCAACAACCCGCGCGCCTCGGCCTCTGCCACCACTGCCTGCCAGCGGGGCCAGTCCTCGCCGGCCGGCTTGTCGTACCAGACATGCTTGCCGGCCCGCACGATGGCCTCCGTCTGCGCCAGGCTCTCGGCGTTCAGCCCCTCCGAGGCGACGGCGATGATGGAGGGATCGCCGAGCATGTCCGCCTCGCGGCCGAACCAGTGCACGCCCGCATAGGCCCCCTGCCCTTCCAACGCCGCGCGACGGGCGGGGTCGAGCTCGAACACGCCGGCCAGCTCGACATCTGGCGAGGCTCGCAGCGCCAACAGCTTGCCCTCGGCATGGCCATGGCGCGTGCCATACTGGGCGATGCGCAGCTTGGTCATATCAACGGCCATGAAGAATGACCGTTGATATGAGTCTTGATTTGGCGCGCCGCCGCCGGCCAACCCGGCGCGCGATACCAGCGCCTCTCAGCGATGGAAGAGTCATCGCTTCGTGCCGCTGGTATCACTCCCCGCTGCCCGCCTTGTCGCCCCACATCCGCTCGCCGCGCAGCAGGAAGGCGCGGATGTCGTAGCGGCCCGGCCGTTGCGGAGCGAGATGGCCGGATTCCACCATCAGGTCCAGCGGGTTCACCCGCGTCTGCATCGGCATCGCCACGCGCTCGTGGCAGCGCGCGGATTCGTAGATGGCGTGGATCATCTCCAGCGCCTTGTAGCCGTTCTCCGCCCGGCCGCGATGGGTGGGCGCCTCGCCCGCGATCCATTCGGCGAGCTCCGCCGCCTGGCCCGCGCCGCCCTCGCGCCACTCAAAGGCCTCGCCCTGCTCGGCGACCTTGAAGAACCGCCCGTCCGGCCGGTGGGTCTGCCATGTGCCGCCCGTGGAGGCGTTGAGCAGTTGCACCTCCTCGGTGGTCATCATGATCTGGCCCTCGCTGCCGAAGATCTGCGCGCCCTGGAACCAGGATTTCGCGACATCGGCCAGGATCAGCGCCCGCGCGCCGGAGGCGAATTCGAACACCGCCACCGCCGCGTCCTCGATGCGCGTGGTGCGCTCGAACCGGTCGGTCTTGCGCTCCACATTGCCCATCACCCAGACGCATTCCTCGTCGCCCAGCAGGTAGCGGAACATGTCGGTCTGGTGGGAGGCGTAGTTGGGCAGACCTTGCGCGGCGAAGCTGAGGATCAGCGAAACCTTGCCGATGGCGCCTTGCGCGATCAGATCGCGCGCCATGGTGTAGGCCGGCAGGAAGCGGCGCTGGTGGCCGATCACCAGCTTCACGCCGGCGCGGTCGCAGGCCACCATCATCGTGTCCGCCGCGCCGAGCGTGTCGGCCATCGGCTTCTCGCACAATATGGCCTTGGGCCGCCGCGCCGCCGCCGCCACCGTCCAGGGCGAATGGCCGGCATGCCACACGCCGACGGAGACGACGTCCGGCCGCTCCTTGTCCAGCATCTCCGCGGGGTCGGTGTAATGCGCGGTCTTGAGGCCGAAGCGCGCATCCATCGCCTGCATCGCGCCGGGATCGGGATCGCCGAGCGCCACCACTTCGAACCGCCCGCAATCGAGATAGCCGGCGACATGGTTGGTGGCCATCTTGCCGCAGCCGATCACGCCCACCCGGTATTTTTGCGTCACGTCGTCATCCCCCGAAATTCAGCCCTTCACGGCACCCATCGTCAGCCCGCCCGCGAGGTAGCGCTGCACGATGAGCGAAAGAATCAGGATCGGCACGGTGATCACCGTCGCCGCCGCGGTCAGCCCGCCCCAGTTCACGTCCTCGAAGGAGACGAAGCTGTACACCGCCATCGGCAGGGTGATGGTGTCCTTGCCGCCGAGGATCAGCACGAAGATGAAGTTGTTCCACGAGGCGATGAAGCTCAGGATCGCCGAGGCGACGATGCCGGGCTTGGACAGCGGCAGCACGATGCGCACGAAGGTCTCCACCCGCGTGCAGCCGTCGATCTCCGCCGCCTCCTCCAACTCCCGCGGAATATCCTCGAAGAAGCCCGCCATGATCCAGATCACCAGCGGCAGCACGACGATGATGTGCGACAGCGCGATGCCCGCGATGGTGTTGATCAGGCCGAGCTGGCGGTAGATCACGAACAGCGGCACCAGGAAGGCGATGCCCGGCAGGATGCGCACCATCAGGAACAGGAAGCCCAGCGTGCGCTGCTGGTAGCGCGCCATGGTGTAGGCGGCGGGCAGGCCGAACAGCAGCCCGACACCCACCGCGAGAACCGCGATCAGCGTGCTGTTCAGCAGATAGGAGACGAAGGGATTCTTCGCGAAGACATCGACATAGTTCTGCACCGTGGGCCAGAACAGCCATAGCGGCGGATAGGCCATGCCCTGCACGTTGGTCTTCAGCGAGGACAGCACCATCCAGGCCAGCGGGAACAGGAAGAACACCAGAAGCCCCGCCAGCACCAGCCAGAACAGCGCGCGGTCGATGCCGCGTTCCAGCCGGCGGCGGGTACGCGGGTTCACGCCCCCATCCTCATGCCCAAGCCCTTTCGCGCGCGCGGATCCACACCACGCTCGCGCCAGCGACGATGGCGGTGAACACCACGATCACCGCCGAGCCATAGCCGAGATCGAGATATTTGAACGCCTGGTTGTAGGCGAAGACGTAGAGCGTCTCGGAGCTGAAGCCGGGTCCGCCGGCCGTGATCACCCAGATGATGTCGAACACTTTCAGCGAATCGATGGTGCGGAAGATCAGCACCACCACCAGCATCGGCCGCAGCAGCGGCAGGGTGATGCGCCAGAACATCTGCCAGCGCGAGGCGCCGTCCATCACCGCGGATTCGAACGGCTCCGGCGGCAGGGAGCGCAGCCCGGCGAGCAGGATCAGCATGGCGAAGGGCGCGAAGTGCCAGATATCCACCAGCACCAGGCTGGGGATCACCAGCCGCGGATCGGCCACCCACACGCTGGGCGGCAACCCGACAAGGCTCAGCAGATAGTTCAGCACCCCCAGCGTGGGGTTGAACATCATCATCCACACCAGCGAGGTGGCCACGGGGGTGGCGACCATCGGCATGAGGAAGGCGGTGCGGGCCCAGCGAGCGCCACGGAATTCGCGATTGAGGATCAGCGCCATCACCAGGCCAAGCGCGATGGAGCCGGCCACGGAGAGCAGGGTGAACCAGAAGGTGCGCGCGAAGGCGTCCCAGAACCGGTCGCTGGTGAGCGCGGTGACGTAGTGGTCGAGCCCCACGAAGCTGTAGCCGCGCAGGCCGAGATCGTAGCTGCGGGTGCTCAGAAGGATGGTGTAGATCAGCGGATACAGCGCCAGCGCGCCGACCAGCAGCAGGGCCGGCAGGGGAAAGAGGATCGCCAGATGGCGATCCACGGCGCCGGCCAGAAATCCCCGATGCGCGCGGCGCCGGGCGAGCGTCACGACTTCTTCGCGCGCTCTTCCTTCAGCAGCGCGGCGCATTGCGCGGCGGCCTTGGCCAGCGCCGTCTTCACGTCGCCGCCCTGGATGGAGGTGACGACCACCTCGCCGATGAAGTCGCGCGCCTTGGAGACGTTGGCGATGGACGGCGGTGCCGCCCCGGGCGAATTCACCGAAGCCGAGAGCCGACCGGTCTCCAGGAACTCGGGATCGAGCGCCTTCACCACCTCGGGATCGCTCCAGGCCGATTGCCGCGCCCCCAGCCCGCCCTGCAGCATGTAGCGCTTGGACGAGATCTTGTCCGACAGGTACTGCACCAGCAGCCAGGCCGCTTCCTTCTGCTTGCTCAGCCCGGAAATGGCGAGGCCGGTGGCGTTGGGCATGTAGGGCGGCTCCTTGCGCCACACCTCGGAGGCCGGGCCGGTCGGCGCGAAGGCGTAGCCCACCTTGCCGGCGACGGTGGATTTGGCCGGGTCGCCGAATACGGTGATGAAGGTGATATCGTCGAACACCATGGCCGCGCGGCCCTGGCTGAAGATGCCCGTCACCTCCGCCCAATGGTTGTTCACCGAGCCGGGCGGGCCGTAATCGCGCAGGATGGAGCCCCACCAGTCGAACGCGGCCAGCGCCTCCGGCGTGTTGAAGGCGATATCCCCCGTGGCGCGGTCCACCCAGCGGCCGCCGAAATCGTACAGCACCGGCGAGAACATCGAGGTCGCCGCCGCGCCCTTGCCGCGCAGCACGATGCCGAAAATCTGCTTGTTGGAGCCTTCATAGATCGTCTTCGCGGCGTTGCGCACGTCCTGCCAGGTCTTCGGCCGGTCCAGCTTGTACTGCTGGAACAGGTCGCGCCGGTAGTAGAGCACGGGCAGCGACTGGGCCCGGTCCGGGATGATCGGCAGCATCTTGCCATCGACCATCGCACCATCGCGAACGGCAGGGATGAAATCGTCCCAGGCGAAATCCGGGTTGGTCAGCGCGGGGTTGCGGATCAGCGGGGCGAAATCGGTGTACCAGCCGGAGGCGAGGAATTGCTGGCCCTCCTGCCCGTAATAGCTGAGATACACATCCATGTCGGTGGCGCCGCCGAGCTGCTCCACCTTCACCTTCTGCCGCCACATATCCTCGGGCAGCATTTCCCACTGCACCTTCATGCCCGTGAGCTGCTCGAATTCCGCAAGCCGCGACTGCTGGATTTCGGAAAGAGGGAATTTCAGCGTGACGACGCGCAGCTTCGTGCCCGCGTGTTTCTTCCAGTCGAACCCGTCCGCCCGGGCCGGTCCCATCCCGGCCAATCCAAGGGCCGCGCCGGCCCCCAGCAACCCACGCCGCGACAAGGCTTCCATCATGGCTCGCCTCATTCTTGTGCGCTCAGCGCAAGCTCGCTGGCCGCTTCTTCCCTTTTGCCGACGCTAGGCGAGCTTCCCGACGCGCGCAACCGCTTTCCGGCCCTTGCGGCGGCGGCGCGGCGATGATGCACTGCACCCATTCGATCGGAGCCTTCCGCGCATGAAATCCCGCTGGCTGACCACCGCCTGTGCCCTGTTGTCCCTCGCCGCCGCCCCCGCGATCGCCCCCGCCCTCGCACAGGCGCCGCAAGCCAAGGTGCTGCGGGTGGCGCCCAGCGCCGACCTCACCCAGCTCGACCCGGTGTTCGGCAGCATCGTCATCACCCGCATCTACGGGCTGATGGTGTACGAGACGCTGTTCGCCTGGGACAGCAAGCTGGTGGCCAAGCCGCAGATGGTCTCCAGCTGGTCCACGGCGCCGGACGGGCTGTCCTGGCGCTTCACGCTGCGGCCGGGCCTGAAATTCCACGACGGCCAGGCCGTGACGACGGCGGATGTGATCCCCTCGCTGCAGCGCTGGATGAAGCGCGACGTGGTGGGGCAGAACCTCGCCAAGTCGCTCGCCGGCATCACCGCGGTGGATGCGGACACGTTCGAAATCCGCCTGTCCAAGCCCTATCCCGGCATGCTCTTCGCGCTCGGCTCCGGCATCGGCCAAATCCCGATCATCATGCGCGCGGCCGACCTCACCGGCGATCCGGACAAGCCGGTGACCACCGCCATCGGCTCCGGCCCGTTCCGCTTCAACAAGCAGGCGCGCATCGTCGGCGCGCTGAGCGTGTTCGACAAGAATACGGACTATATCCCGCGCGAGGAGGCGCCGGACGGCCTCTCCGGCGGGCGGCGGGTGAAGGTGGACCGGGTGGAGTGGAAGGTGATCCCCGACGCCGCCACCGCCGCCGCGGCCATGCAGGCGGGCGAGATCGATCTGTGGGAGCAGCCCTCGCTCGACCTGCTGTCCACCATCAAGCGCGACCGCAACATCCGCATCGTCAAGCTGACGGACCTCGCCAACCAGACGATGCTGCGGCCCAATTCGCTGTATCCGCCCTTCAACGATCCGCGCGCCCGCCTTGCCCTGGCCTATCTGGTGAACCAGCCGGACATCATGGCCGCCGGTTTCGGCGACAAGGAGAACTGGCAGGAGTGCCGTGGCTACTTCATCTGCGGCGGGCCGTACGGCACCGAGGCAGGCACGGAGGCGATCCGCCCCAACATCGCCAAGGCCCGCGAACTGCTCGCCCAGGCAGGCTACAAGGGTGAGACGCTGGTGTTCCCCTCCACCCGCGAGATCGCCTGGATCGGGCTGATGGCCGAGGTGGTGGCGGACGAGATGAAGCAGGCCGGCATGAATGTCGATCTCGTGTGGGGCGATTGGGGCACCACGGCGGGCCGGCAGCGCAACAAGTCCGCACCCGACAAGGGTGGCTGGAACCTGTTCGCCACCGGCGCCTCCGGCCCCACCATGCACTCGCCGCTGACCAATATCGGCACCAACATGTCCTGCGACGGCCAGAACTTCCCCGGCTGGCCCTGCGACGAGGCGAGCGAGACGCTGCGCCAGGCTTTCCTCGACGCCGACGACGCGCACAAGGCCGCCGCGCTGGACAAGCTGCACCGGCACCTGGCCGAGGTGCAGCCCTATATCGTCATGGGCCAGTACAAGCAGCCCGTGGCGTTGCGGTCCAACGTGTCGGGATTCCTGGAATCGCCGGTGATTCTCTACTGGAATCTGGAAAAGCAGTGATCACATGACCAGCCCGCCATTCACGTGCAGCACCTGGCCGGTGATGTAGCCGGCCTCGGCCGAAGCGAGGAAGGCGATGGCGCCGGCCACATCGTCCGGCAGGCCGACGCGGCGCAGCGGAATGGTCTCCGCGCGCCTGGCCTCCGCCCCGGGGTCGAGTGCCGTGTGCGCGCCCGCATCCTTGCGGATGAAGCCGGGGGCCACGGCGTTCACCGTCACCGCCGGCGCCAGCTCCATCGCCAGCACCCGCACCAGCGCCTCCATCCCCGCCTTGGCCGAGGCGGAGGCGGGGAACAGCGGCAGGCCGGGCCAGGCGGCATGGGCGACGAAGCTGCTGACCGCGATCAGCCGCGGCGCCCGCCCCTGGCGCAGATGCGGGGCGGCGGCACGGGCGAGGCGCAGGAAGGCACCCTGGATGGCTTCCACGCTGCGCGTGAACCCGGCATCGTCCAGTGCCAGGGCCGGCGTGCGGTCGGCGAAGCCGGCATTGCTCACCACCACATCCAGCCCACCGAACGCCGCCACCGCCGCCTCCACGGCGGCTGCGGCCGCGTCCGGCGTGGCGAGGTCGCCCAGCACGGTCGCCACCGCCGCCCCCTTTTCGCGCGCCGCCTCCGCCACAAGCTCCAGCCCGGCCGCGTTGGCCCGGCTATGCGCCAGCAGCGCGACACCCTTCCCGGCCAACCGCCGGCACACCGCGGCACCGATCCCGCTCGCCGCCCCGGTGACCAGGACCACGCGTTCCGCCATCATGCCCTCCGCCCTTGGAGTGACGACCTTATGCTGCCTCTCGCCGACCCCGCCACCCGCGCCGCCATCCTCAATTGGCTCGATGTCTTCTCCGGCTATGTCCGGGAGGTGGACTACGCCGCCGCCCGCCCGCTGTGGCACGAGGACGTGCTGGTGCTCGGCACCCACCAGGATGTGATCCGCGGCCGCGAGACCGCCATCGCCACGCAATGGGACAATGTCTGGCCGCGCACCGCCGATTTCCGCTTCGCGCTCGACGCGACGGAGGTGCTCGGGGCGGGCGACATGGCCGTGGCCGTCGCGCCCTGGACCAGCACCGGCTTCAACCCGGACGGCACGGCGTTCGACCGGCCGGGCCGCGCCACCATGGTGTTCACCCGCTCGGGCGACCCCGCCCGGCTCGGCGGCTGGCGCTGCGTGCATTCGCATATGTCGCTCTATCGCGGCGTGCCGCAGGCCAGCTTCGCCGACCGTCCCGTCAAAGCACGCTGATATCGTTGCCGAACCCGGCCGGCGGCGGTTGACCTGGGCCGCCGCCGCGCGCAGCCTGCGGCCAGCAGGAACCCCGGCCGCGCGCCGGGCATGAAACGACGGGGACAGTCCATGGCCGACGACAAGAACGGGAAACGCCTTCGCAGCCGCAACTGGTTCGACAATCCGCACGACCCGGCGATGACGGCCCTCTATGTGGAACGCTACCTCAATTTCGGCCTCACCCGCGAGGAGCTGCAGGGCGGCAAGCCGATCATCGGCATTGCCCAGACCGGCTCCGACCTCTCGCCCTGCAACCGCCACCACATGGACCTCGCCACCCGCATCCGGGACGGCATCCGTCAGGCCGGGGGCATTCCGCTGGAATTCCCCATCCACCCCATCCAGGAAACCGGCAAGCGCCCCACCGCGGCGCTGGACCGCAACCTCGCCTATCTCAGCCTGGTCGAGGTGCTGCACGGCTATCCGATCGACGGCGTGGTGCTCACCACCGGCTGCGACAAGACCACGCCGGCCTGCCTGATGGGTGCGGCCACGGTGAACATCCCGGCCATCGTGCTCTCCGGCGGGCCGATGCTGGATGGCTGGTGGCAGGGCAAGCTGTCCGGCTCCGGCACCATCGTGTGGGAGGGGCGCAAGCTCTACGCCGAGGGCAAGATCAACTACGAGGAATTCATGAAGATGGTCGCCTCCTCGGCGCCATCGGTCGGCCATTGCAACACGATGGGCACGGCGCTCTCCATGAACTCGCTGGCCGAGGCGCTGGGCATGTCCCTGCCTGGCTGCGCCGCCATCCCCGGCCCCTATCGCGAGCGCGGCCAGATGGCGTTCGAGACCGGGCGGCGCATCGTGGACATGGTGCATGAGAACCTCCGCCCGTCGGACATCATGACCAAGGCGGCGTTCGAGAACGCGGTGGTCGCCGCGGCCGCGCTCGGCGCCTCCTCCAACTGCCCGATCCACATGGTGGCGATCGCCCGGCACATGGGCGTGGAGCATTCGCTGGAGGACTGGCAGCGCCTCGGCCCGTCCATCCCCCTGCTGGTCGATTGCCAGCCCGCCGGCCGCTTCCTCGGCGAGAAGTTCCACCGCGCCGGCGGCGTGCCCGCGGTGATGAAGGAGCTGCTGGGCGCCGGCAAGATCCACGGCGACGCCATGACCGTCACCGGCAAGACCATGGCCGAGAACATCGCGGACACGCCGGACGGCGACCGCGAGGTGATCCGCGCCTATGCCACGCCCATGAAGGAAGCCGCCGGCTACGTGGTGATGAGCGGCAACCTGTTCGAGAGCGCGGTGATGAAGATCAGCGTCATCGACGAGGAATTCCGCACCCGCTTCCTCTCCAACCCCGAGCACCCCAACGTGTTCATCGGCAAGGCCATCGTGTTCGAGGGGCCGGAGGACTACCACGCCCGCATCGAGGACCCCGATCTCGGCGTGGTCGAGCAATCCGTGCTGATCATCCGCAATTGCGGCCCGGTCGGCTATCCCGGCGGCGCGGAAGTGGTGAACATGCAGCCCCCCGCCGCCATGCTGAAGGCCGGGCAGATGGTGCTGCCCACCATGGGCGACGGGCGGCAGTCCGGCACGTCCGGCGCGCCCTCCATCCTCAACGTCTCGCCCGAGGCGGCGGTGGGCGGCGGCTTGGCGCTGCTCAAGACCGGCGACCAGATCCGCATCGACCTCAACACCCGCAAGGTGGACGTGATCCTGCCGGAAGGCGAGCTGGAAGCCCGCCGCGCCGCCTGGACCCCGCCGGTGCTGGAACACAAGACGCCGTGGGAGCAGATCTACAGGAGCATGGTGGGCCAGCAGGGCGCCGGCGCCTGTCTGGAACCGGCGACGATGTTCCTCAACATCATCGAAACCCGCGGCGAGAGCAGGAACAACCACTGATGGCCGGTCGTCTTTCGGGCAAGCGCGCCTTCGTCACCGCCGGCGCGCAGGGCATCGGCCGGGCCACCGCGCTCGCCCTCGCCGCCGAGGGGGCGGAGGTGGTGGCCACCGACCTCAACGCCGCCAAGGTCGCGGAAATCGCCGGCGCCGGGCTGCGCACCATGGGCCTGGACGTGATGGACGCCGCGGCCATCGAGGCCGCGGCCAAGGATGTCGGCCCCATCGACATCCTGTTCAACTGCGCCGGCTTCGTCCACCAGGGCACGGTGCTGGAGGCGACCGAGGCGGAATGGGATTTCGCCTTCAACCTCAACGTCCGCTCGATGTTCCGCACCATCCGCGCCTTCCTGCCGGGCATGATCGCCCAGGGCGGCGGGTCGATCATCAACATGGCCTCGGTCTCCGGCAGCGTGAAAGGCATCCCCAACCGCTTCGCCTACGGCGCGAGCAAGGCGGCGGTGATCGGACTCACCAAGTCCGTGGCCGCGGATTTCGTGACGAAGAACGTGCGCTGCAACTGCATCTGCCCCGGCACGGTGCAGTCCCCCAGCCTCGACGACCGCATCGCCGCCAACGCCGCCCAGGCCGGATCGCTGGAAGCCGCCCGCGCCGCCTTCGTCGCCCGCCAGCCCATGGGGCGGCTGGGCAAGGCGGAGGAAATCGCCCGACTCGCCGTGTATCTCGCCAGCGACGACGCGGTGTTCATGACCGGACAGGCCGTGATCATCGACGGGGGGATCACGCTGTAAGCGAAGGAAGGAAGCGCGTTCTTTTTTGAAAAAAAGAACCAAAAAACTTTTCCGTTGATCCCGTGCGTCGGCGCTGGCGTGCGAACTTCAAACCACGAGGAAACCACTCCATGAAACTGCTGCGCTACGGTGAGTCCGGGGCCGAGAAGCCGGGCATGCTGGACAAGGATGGCGGCCTGCGCGACCTGTCGGACATCATCGACGACATCAACCCCGCCGCCATCTCGCCGGCCGGCCTGGCCAAGCTGGCGGAGATCGATCCGGCCACCCTGCCCATCGTGCATGGCGAGCACCGCATCGGCCCCTGCGTCACCCGCCCGCTGAACTTCGTGTGCATCGGCCTGAACTATGCCGACCATGCGGCGGAAACCGGCGCGCAGATTCCGAAGGAACCGATCATCTTCCTCAAGTCGCTCGGCGCCTTCTGCGGCCCGAACGACGACGTGGTGATCCCCAAGGGCTCCACCAAGCCGGATTGGGAAGTGGAACTCGGCGTGGTGATCGGCACCCTCGCCAAATATGTCCCGGAAGCGCAGGCGATGGACCATGTCGCCGGCTATTGCGTGGTGAACGACGTCAGCGAGCGGAATTTCCAGACCGAGCGCGGCGGCACCTGGGACAAGGGCAAGGGCTGCGACACGTTCGGCCCCACCGGCCCCTGGCTGGTGACCAAGGATGAAGTGCCGGACCCGCAGAATCTCGCGATGTGGCTGGATATCGACGGCCAGCGCATGCAGGACGGCAGCACCAAGACGATGATCTTCAACGTCCGCCAGCTGGTCAGCTACGTCAGCCACTTCATCACGCTGCATCCCGGCGACATCATCTCCACCGGCACGCCGCCGGGCGTGGGCATGGGCAAGAAGCCGAACCCGATCTGGCTGAAGGCCGGGCAGACCATGAAGCTCGGCATCGCCGGGCTGGGCGAGCAGACCCAGAAGGTCCGCGCGGATTGAAATCGCACGGCCCCCGTGGCAACGCGGGGGCCGTGTCCGTTGCAGGAGGATTCGATGACCGCCGCCACACTTCCGATCGACGCGCATGACCAGCGCCGGCGCATCTTCGCCATCGTCGGCGCTTCCTCCGGCAACCTGGTCGAGTGGTACGATTTCTATACCTTCGCCTTCACCGCAATCTATTTCGCCGCCGCCTTCTTTCCGGCGGGCAATCCCACGGTGCAGTTGCTGAACACCGCGGCGGTGTTCGCCGCCGGGTTCTTCATGCGGCCCCTGGGCGGCTGGCTGTTCGGCTGGATCGCCGACAAGCACGGCCGCAAGAACTCCATGCTGATCTCCGTGCTGATGATGTGCGGCGGCTCGCTGCTCATCGCGGTGTTGCCCACCTATGCCACGGTCGGGGCACTCGCGCCGGTGCTGCTGGTGATCGCCCGGCTGATCCAGGGCCTGTCGGTGGGCGGCGAATACGGCACGGCCGCCACCTATATGAGCGAGGTCGCCACCCCCGGCCGGCGCGGCTTCTTCTCCTCCTTCCAATACGTGACCCTGATCGGCGGCCAGCTGCTCGCCTCGCTGGTGCTGGTGATCCTGCAATTCATCTATACCAGCGACGAGCTCAAGGCCTGGGCCTGGCGCATTCCCTTCTTCATCGGCGCCATCGCCGCGCTGGTGGCGCTGTTCCTGCGCCGCGCGCTGCATGAAACCCAGGCGGGCGACACGATGAAGAGCAAGGAGGCGGGCTCGCTGGGCGCGCTGCTGCGCGCCCATCCCCGCGCCTTCCTGATCGTGGTGGCCTTCACCGCCGGCGGGTCGCTCTATTTCTACACCTTCACCACCTACATGCAGAAATACCTGGTGCTGACCACCAAGCTGCCGCCGGCGGTGGCCACCAACCTGATGACGCTGGTGCTGTTCATCTACATGTGCCTGCAACCGCCCTTCGGCGCGCTGTCGGACCGCATCGGCCGGCGCAACTCGATGCTGATCTACACCAGCCTGGCAATGATCTGCGTGGTGCCGCTGATGTACTGGATCGGCGATGCCGGCTCGGCCTGGGCGGCGTTTCCGCTGATCATCGCGGGCATGATCATCTCCAGCTTCTACACCTCGATCAGCGGCATCGTGAAAGCCGAGCTGTTCCCGGCCGAGGTGCGGGCGCTGGGCGTGGGCTTCGCCTACGCGCTGGGCAACGCGGCGTTCGGCGGCACGGCGGAATACGTGGCGCTGTATTTCAAGAATGCCGGCACGGAGAGCACCTTCTTCTGGTACGTCGCCGTCATGGCGCTGATCGGCCTGATCGCCTCGCTGATGATGCCGGACACGCGCAAGAGCGGCGGGTATCTGCCGAACTGAATGGCCGCCCCTCCCCACGCGCCGCCGCCTTCCGGGGCGGCGGCGCTGGCATGCCTGATCGCCGGGGCCACGCTGGTGCGCCTCGCGATGGCGTGGCTGCTGGGCTTGGGCATCGACGAGAGCTACATGGTCGCCGCCGGGCGGGATCTGCGGCTGGGCTATTTCGACCATCCGCCGCTGTCCTGGTGGCTGTCCTCCGGCATCGCCCATCTCACCGGCAGCGAGGCGCCGGTGGTGGTGCGGCTGCCGTTCATCGCGCTGGGGGCGCTGTCCACCTGGATGCTGGCGCGGCTCACCGCGCTGCTGGTGGCACCGCAAGCCGCGATCTGGGCGGCGCTGGCCTTCACCCTGGCGCCGGTGCTGGGCTTCACCACCTCCAGCTGGGTGCTGCCGGACGGGCCGCTGGTCGCCGCCCTGCTCGCCGCCGCCCTGTGCCTCGCCCATGCGCTGCGGGGGGTGGGCTGGCGCTGGTGGCTGGGCGCCGGGGTGTGCGCGGGGCTGGCGCTGCTGGCGAAATACTCGGCGGTGCTGACGCTGGGCGGCGCCTTCGTCTATCTGCTCACCCAGCGGGAGCACCGGCGCTGGCTGGCCCGGCCGCAACCCTATGTCGCGGTGCTCGTCGCGCTGGCGGTGTTCGCGCCGGTGGTGGCCTGGAACGCCACCCATGGCTGGGCGTCCTTCGCCTTCCAGGGCGGGCGGGCGGGCGGGCATGTCCTGCTGCCGCTCGGCCCCCTTTCGGCGGTGGCGGGACAGGCGGGGTTTCTGCTGCCCTGGATCTGGCTGGGGCTGATCGTGGCCGGCTGGCGCGCGCTGCGGCGCGGGCCGGGCGATTCCGGGTCCTGGCTGCTGCTGTGCCTGGCGGCGCCGCCCATCCTGCTGTTCACCCTGGTGGCGCTGTGGACGCGGCCGGTGCTGTTCCACTGGGCGGCACCCGGCTACCTGTTCCTGTTCCCGCTGCTCGGCGGGGTGCTGGCGCCCTGGCCGGCCCGGCGCGTCTGGGCATGGGCCACCGCGCTGGTCATCGCCCTCTCCCTGGGTTTCGTCACCGTGCAGGCGAGGCTCGGCTGGCCCCCCCTGCCCCGCGACCCGATCGCGCAGGCGCTGGACTGGACGAAGCTGCGCGGCGCGCTGGCGGAGCGCGGCCTGCTCGACCACACCGTCGCCGCCCCGTCCTGGGCCGACACCGGCAAGGTGGATTACGCGCTGGGCGGGCGGCCGCGCGTGCTGTGCCTGAACGTCGATTGCCGGCAATACCTGTTCGCGCCGGGGCCGGCGGCGCATCTCGGCACGGACATATTGATCGTCGCCCCGCGCCAGGACGAGGCGCGCATCCGGGCGGACTATGGCGGCGTGTTCGCGGAGATCGAGGCGCTGCCGCCGGCGCGGTTCGCGCTGCCGGGCGGGCGGCAGGTGGCGATGGGGCTCTATCTCGGGCGGAATTTGAAGGCGTGGCCGCCCTGAGGGCGCCGGTACACGCGGCATCGCCTCGGGAATCACCCGAGGTTTTGGAAATTCCAAGGTTTTCGGGGTCAGGCCCACCCGGGGTCTTCCCACCAGCGCGCCCTGACGATGC
>CAMFLK010000028.1 GCA_945957135.1 uncultured Rhodospirillales bacterium | reverse complement strand
TTCCGGCGCTTGCCGGATGGACCGAGAATTCGGGGAATGACCGCCCAGTTCACGGGCCGGAGGCGGATGATCCGGCGCCGCGCCTGCGGCTGGGCCGGCGCCCGCTTGCGGGGCCCGCGGGAGCCGCGCGTGCGGGGACGGGCGGGCGCCTTGCGCGCTGCCGCCGCGACATATTCGACCTCCGGCCCCTCTGTCTCAAGCGGGGGCGGCACCACCAGCGTGCCCGCCTTCCAGCTTGCGAGGAGTTCGTCGAAGGCCTTCAGGCCGGCGATCACCTCCCGGAGTTCCGCGGCCTGCCTGCGCCCGAGGATCAGCTTCGCCCACACCCCACCCAGCAGGGCAGAGAGCATCTGCACGAACCGGGTGATGGGGCTGGGCGGGGTCATCGGATTGATCTCCTGGGAGGGGGTTAATGAACTTTGCTGATAACTATCTATCTATCAACTCCGATCGCTGCAAGCACTCCAAACGATCTTTTTGTAAAAAATTGTTTCATTCAAGGGGCTGGCGCACGGCTGATCCAGCGCATTGACGCACCCGGACCGGACCGTCAGAGTGCCGCGCCTTTGGATCAGATAGGAAACGACCATGCACCGCCGCTTCTTCCTGCTCGGCGCCGCCGCGCTGCCCGTGCTGTCCGCCTGCGCCTCGGTGGATACCCAGCAGACCACCACCATCAATGCCGTGGTCGAGACGGTCGATCCGGTCGCCCGCCAGATCCTGCTGCGCGGCGACGGCGGCTCCCAGTCCGGCGCGCTGCTGACCATGATGGTCGGCAACGGCGTGCGCATCAACGACATCCATTCCGGCGACCGCGTGGTGGTCACCTACTACCAGGCCCTGGCCGCCCAGGTGGTCAGCCCGCTCTCCGGCAGCACCCAGCCCTTCGCCGGCGTCACCGTCTCCCCCAACGACACCGCGGAGCGCCCGGGCGGCGAGATCACCCGCGTGCGCCGCGGCCGCGTCACCATCACCGCGGTCGATCCGGCCGCCGGCTCGGTCAGCTTCGTCGGCCCGGACAACCTGCCGCGCAACGTGGTGGCCAAGAACGCCGACGTCCGCGCCTTCATCGCCCGCCTGCGCGTCGGCCAGCAGGTGGACATCGCCTATGAGGAGGCGCTGGCCATTTCCATCCTGCCGATGAAGTGAGCAAGGCCGGTACGCCATCACCGGCCGACCGGCAGCGATGCGGGTGCCTTTCCGCGATGTAAGGTGCATCGCGTCGCGACATGGGTATTATGCGATCCGGCGTTGGCGACACTCCTTTCGTCAACGCCGGGAAGCTTCAGAACGTTCGTTTGGGCATTTGCACCAAAACAAGAACATACCGTTTTAGGGTCTGAAACTCCGAATTCACTCGTATGATATCGTTGAGTTGACTCAACGTTTATCGGCGATGTCGCAACCTTTCCCTATGAAGCAAAACGTTTCTGCCGAGTCGGGTTGGTTCGGGCGACTGTTTCGCACCGAGGCATCGGGGCCACCTGGCCTTGCCGAACGCGGTGATCCCATGCCCCTGTCAGCGGACCGGCGGGAATCTGTACTGCAATCCGTCGCCGAGCAGATCGCCACCGCGTCGGAAGTGGCTGCGTCGCCGCCTTTTCCCACTGTCGGTCCCCAAGGGCATCGCGCGCGCATGCGCGAAAAGCTGCTCGACCGCGGCACGGATGCGCTGGCCGATTACGAAATGCTGGAAATGCTGCTGTTCCTCGCCATGCCCAAGGGCGACACCAAGCCCCTGGCCAAGGCGCTGATCAACCGCTACGGCAGCTTCGCCGCCGTGCTCGCCGCCCCCCAGCCCGACCTGCTGGCCACCCCCGGCCTGGGCCCGCACAGCGTCTCCGCGCTGAAGCTCGTGCAGGCCTCGGCCATCCGCATGGCCCGCGCGGAAGTGCTGGGCCAGCCGGTGCTGAACGACTGGGACAAGCTGATGACCTACCTGCACGCCGCCCTGGCGCGCGAACGGGTGGAACAGGTCCGCGTGCTGTTCCTCGACACCCGCAACCGCCTGCTGGCCGACGAGGCCCAGGCCCGCGGCACGGTGAACCACACCCCGGTCTATCCGCGCGAAGTGGTGCGCCGCGCCCTGGAACTGAACGCCACCGCCCTGATCCTGGTCCACAACCACCCGAGCGGCGACCCCACCCCCTCGCGCGACGACAAGGCGATGACGCGCGAGGTGCAGACCGCCGCGACCGCCCTGGGCATCACGCTGCACGACCACATCATCGTCGGCAACGGCACCTGGACCAGCTTCCGCAAGCTGGGGCTGCTATAGACCTGCCCCGGTCATGTAAGGATGACCGGGGGTATCGCGGAAGGCTTTTTCTACCGCCGCAGGAACGCCGCCACGCTCACCACCCCCGACCCCAGCAGCAGCACCGCGACGGTCACCTCCGGCCGCGTGTGCCACACCGCCACGATCAGCGTGCACAGCGCGCCGAACGCCATCTGGAAGCAGCCGTACAGGCCGGAGGCCGCGCCCACCGCGCCGGGCAGCTGGCCCAACGCGCTGGTCAGCGCCAGCGGCGAGACCAGGCCGCCGCCCAGGGTGAACAGGAAGATCGGGCCCAGCACCGTCAGGATCGACAGATGGCCGGTGAACACGGCGGCGGCGAACAGCAGCGTGCCGGTGACCGACAGGGCCAGCCCCGCCGCGATCAGCCGGGGCAGTTCCACCCGGCCGATCAGCCGCGACACCAGGAAGCTGCCGAGCACGAAGCCCAGCATCGGCGCCAGAAAATAGAAGCCGATCTCCGCTTCCGGGCGGTGCAGCCGGTCCACGAAGATGAAGGGTGCCGCGGAGAGAAACCCGTAGAAGGTGGTGGTGCTGCACGCGCCGAGCAGCAGCAGCATGCGGTAGGGGCGCGTCCGCGCCAGGCGCAGATAGCTGCCGAGCATGGCCACCGGCGGCCCCTCGCGCCGGTTGGTCTCGGGCAGCACCACCAGGGCCGCGACCAGGGTGAGCGCGCCCATCGTGGCGAGGATGGCGAAGATCCAGCGCCAGCCGGCGAAGACGGTGATCCAGCTGCCCAGCATCGGCGCCAGCGCCGGCGAGATGGACATGAAGGTGTTGAGCAGGGCGAGCCGGGCGGCGGCCTCGCGCGGTGGCGAGACATCTCGGATGATGGTGCGGCCCAGCACCAGCCCGGCGCTGCCGCCCAGCCCCTGGGCGACGCGCGCGGCCAGCAGCGGCAGCAGATGCGGCGCCAGCCCCGCCCCGGCGCTGCCGGCGGCGTAGAACAGCAGGCCGAGCATCAGCACCGGCCGCCGGCCGAACCGGTCCGACAGCGGCCCCCACAGCAGCTGCCCCGCCGCCAGCGCCAGGATGTACAGCGTCAGCGCCAGCTGGATGGAGCCGGTGGAGACGTCGAGGTCGCGCGCGGCGGCCGGCAGGGCGGGCACGAAGACGTGCAGCGACAGCGTGCCGCAGATGACGAAGGTGAACAGCAGCGCCAGCGGCGGCGGCCGGTCGCCGCCGGCCAGCGGGCGGGTCAGCCAGCGCGCTATGCCAGCACCTCCGCGTTGATGACATGCGCGCGGATCGGCCGCCCGTCCAGCACGCTCAGCAGGTTGCGCACGGTGTTGACGGACATGCGGTCCATCGCCTCGCCCGTGGCGCCTGCGATGTGCGGGGCGCTGATGACGTTGGGCAGGTGCAGCAGCGGGTTGTCCACCGGCGTCGGCTCCTGGTCGTACACGTCGAGCCCGGCGCCGGCGAGATGGCCGGAGGTGAGCGCCGCATGCAGGGCGGGTTCGTCGATGATGCCGCCGCGCGCGGTGTTGACGATGAAGGCCCCCGTCTTCATGCGCGCCAGCCGCGCCGCGTTGAACAGGCCGATCGAGCTGGGCGAGCGCGGGCAGTGGATGCTGACGAAATCCGCCTCCGGCAGGGCGGTGTCCAGCTCCGGCGCCGCGATGCAGCCGCGCGCGGCGATGGCGTCCGCGGCGACATAGGGGTCGTGGACCAGCACGGTCATGTCCATGGCCAGGCAGCGCGCGGCGAGGCGCGTGCCGATGCGGCCGAAGCCGACGATCAGCACGGTCTTGCCCGCGAGGTCCATCAGCCGCAGCCCGGCGCGGTCGCGCCAGCGGCCCTCGCGCACCAGCTGGTTCATGGCGAAGCCCTGGCGGGCGAGGAACATCATGAAGAACAGCGCCTGCTCGGCGACGCTGGCGGAATTGGCGGTGCCGGCCACCAGCAGAGGAATGCCGCGCGCGGTGAGCGCCTTCACGTCCACCGCGTCGTAGCCCACGCCGATGCGCGCGACGGCCTGGAGATGCGGCGCGGCCGCCACATCCTCGGCGCGGAACGGCCGCCCCCACAGCGCCACGCCGGCGGCGGTGGCGAGCTGGGCCTGGAACTCGGCGCCGGACATCTCCGGGCCGAAGGGCACGGCCTCGATGTCCTCGCGCCCTTCCACCTCCGCCCAGCCGGCCTGCGCCAACTCCTTCGGCAGCAGCAGCTTCTTTCGGTTGGCACTCATGTCAGTAGGCCAGGAACGCGTTGTAGGCTTCCACCATGTCCTCCACCGCCGCTTCGTACAGGCGCTTCCCGTGATCGGGGGTGGATTGCGAGGGGTCGGAGCCGATGCGCCCGTCGGGAAATCGCTTGCGGTAGTCGGCGGCTTCGAAGAATTGCGGGGCGGTGGGCGCGACCTTGGGCGTCATCTGCGCGTGCTTGATGGCGTCCTGCTTGTAGTATTGCGCCAGCGAGACCTCGGCGGCGGTGGCGTGGCTGCCGTTGACGCCCTTGTAGAGGTCGTCCGCCACCGCCTTGGCGCGCGGGCCGGACCAGAACACCATGCGGCAGCGCAGTTCGGGGTCGGCCAGGCCGAGGGATTTCAGGGCGTAGAGCTCGTCGAATCCCGCCGTCACCGTGGCGACGTTGCCGCCATGGCCGTTGATAAAAAAGAAGCGGCGGAACCCGTGCACGGCGAGGGACTGCACCACGTCGCGCACCACCAGCATCAGCGTGGACGGGCGCAGCGTGGCCGAGCCGGTGAAGCCGAGATGGTGCTGGGACATGCCGTAGGTCAGCGTGGGCGCCACCATGCAGCCGATCCTGTCGCCGACGCCCTGGGCGACGAATTCGGCGCAGAGATGGTCGGTGCCGATCAGCCCGTTGGGGCCGTGCTGCTCGACGGAGCCGATGGGCACGATGATGCCCTCGTGGTCGCGCAGATGGTCCTCGACCTCCTGCCAGGTGGAAAGGGCGAGCTGCATCGGGTGGAACTCCTCATGGGCGAGGGCGCCGCTGATGGCTCCTTCGCTTTTTCGATTGTGCTTGCGTTTCGCTGGGCGCTGTCAAGGCGCGCTGCGCTCAAGCGCCTTGACAGCGCCCAGCGAAACGAAGCGAGAGCCACGCAGGCAAAGCCTGCGGGACATGCGAAGTAAGGACGAAATTGAGCCTTTCCTTGTTCGGCTGAAAAAGGCCCTTTCCTCGTCCCGGCCATCTCCCGAAAGGCGCCGCGCGCAGATGCCGTCAAGGGACTTGAGCGAAGCGATCCTTGACGGCATCGAGCACGGCGCAACCCTCGTGAAGGCCGGCCCACGTCCTCAGGGAACCGACACACCCCCGAACGGCTGCCCGCCGAGGAAATGCAGCTTGAACCCCTTCACCGAATCGCGCACCGCCACGAAGGCATGCGCGTCGGCGAACAGCATCGCCGGCACCTCGTCGTTGAAGATCTGCTGCGCCTGCTGATAGAGCTTGGTGCGCTCCGCGACGTCGAAGATCGTGCCGGCCTTGTTCACCTTGTCGCTGTAGTCGCGGTTGCACCAGTGCCCGGCATTGCGGCCGGGCGGAATCATCTCGCAGGTGAAGCTCACCATCATCTGGCTCGGATCGGGATAGTCCCAGGTGCCGCCGAGCATGGTGGCGTCGCCCTCGCCGGCGCGGGCGCGGCGCAGATACTCGCCCCATTCGAAGCTGACGATGCGCGCGGTGACGCCGATCTTCGCCCAATCCGCCTGGATCATCTCCGCCGCGCGCTTGCCGTTGGGCATGTAGGCGCGCGCCACGGGAATGGCCCACAGGTCGAGCGACAGCCCGCTCACCCCGGCCTCGGCCAGCAGCGCCTTGGCCTTGGCGGGGTCGTAGGCGCGGGGCTTGATGTCCGGGTTGTGGCCCCACATCACCGGCGGCACCAGCGCGGTGGCCGGCGTGCCGGTGCCCTGGTACACCGCCTTCACCAGCGACTCATGATCCACCGCCAGCGCCAGCGCCTCGCGCACCCGCCTGTCGTCGAACGGCTTCTTGTCCGCCTTGAAGGTGAGGTAGCTGACCGAGGCGATGGTGGCGTCCTGCACCGTCACGTTGGGCGTGGCGCGGATGGCGTCGAGATCGGCCGGGTTGGGGTAGCGCATCACCTGGCACTCGTTGGCGCGCAGCTTGGCGAAGCGCACCGCCGGGTCGGGCGTGATGGAGAACACCAGCGTGTCCACCTTCGCCGCGCGTTCCGGCATGCCGCCCTTGGTGCCCCAGAAATCCGGGAAGGCGCGGAAGCGCACCGCGCTGTCCTTCTGGTAGTTCACCAGCTGGAAGGGGCCGGTGCCGATCGGGTTGAGGTCGAGCTGGTCCGGCGTTTTCGCCTTCAGCATGGCCTCGCCATACTCGGCGGAGGCGATGCTGAAGGACTGGCCGGTGAGCACGCTGATGATGGCGGCCTGCGGGCGGGAAAGCTCGAACACCACCGTGTAGTCGTCGGTCTTGGTGACGGATTTCAGCGCGGTGTTGATGAAGGAGCCGAACATCGGATAGTCGCCGCCGCCCACCTTGGCGAAGGGGCTGGACGGGTCGTACATGCGGCGGAAGGTGAACACCACGTCGTCGGCGTTGAAGTCGCGCGTCGGCTTGAAGGCGCCGTTGGACTGGAATTTCACGCCGTGGCGCAGCTTGAAGGTGATGCGCAGCCCGTCATCGGACACGGTCCAGGATTCGGCGAGGCCGGGGATGAGCTTGGAGCCGCCGATCTCCATCTCCACCAGCCGATCGGCATACTGCTCCGTCACGTCGAAGCTGGTGTTGGCGGTGCTGAGCACGGCGTTCAGCGCATCGGGGCTGGCCTCCGTGCACACCACCAGGGAAGACGCCTGCGCGCCTCCGGCGGCCAGAGCAAACGCCGTGGCGGCGATCCAGCGCAAGGACATGCAACCCTCCGATCCCAAATGCGCCGGCAGTCTCGCGCCCTTGCCGGCCCGCGGCAACCCACCGACACTCACCGGGCAACGAGGAGGACACGCATGACCCTGACGCAGGAGATTTTCGGCACCACGCCGCAGGGCATGCAGGTCGCGCTGTGGCGCCTCGGGGACGAAGGCGGGGTGCGCGCGAGCGTGCTGACCTACGGTGCGCGGCTGGCGCGGCTCGACGTGCCCGTGGGCGGGCGCCGGGTGAACGTCACGCTCGGGCATGACAGCCTGGCGGGCTACCTGGCGGATCGCGCCTATCTCGGCGCCGTGGCCGGGCGCTACGCCAACCGCATCGGCGGCGCCGCCTTCACGCTGGACGGGCGCCGCTACGACCTCAGCGCCAACGATCGCGGCAACACGCTGCATGGCGGGGCGGTGGGGTTCGAGCAGGCGGTGTGGGCGGCGCGGGCCGATGGCGACGTGCTGGAACTGCGCCACCGCAGCCCGGACGGCGACCAGGGATTCCCCGGCACGCTGGACGCGACGGTGCGCTACAGCGTGCGCGGCGACACGCTCGCCATCGACTACGCGGCGGTGACGGACGCGCCGACCGTGGTGAACCTGACCAACCACGCCTATTTCAACCTCGACGGCGCCGGCACAATTCTCGACCACCGCATCGCCATCCCCGCCACGCATTTCGTGCCGGTGGACGAGAAGCTGATCCCCCGGGGGGCGCCCCGCGCCGTGGCGGGAACGCCGTTCGATTTTCAGGCGCCCCAGGCGATCGGCGCGCGCATCCGCGAGGACGACGACCAGCTGCGCATCGGCGGCGGCTACGACCACTGCTACATCCTCGCCGGCAGCCCCGCCGCGCGCGTGTGCGGGCGCGAGATCGCCATGGAGGTGACGACCACCGAGCCGGCGGTGCAGCTCTACACCAGCAACATGCTCGGCGCCCCGTTCGGCCCGCATGCCGCACTGTGCCTGGAAACCCAGCACGCGCCGGACAGCCCCAACCGGCCGGACTTCCCCTCCACCATGCTGCGCCCGGGCGCGGTGTTCCGCTCGCGCACGTCGTTCCGCTTTTTCCCGGCGGCGGATTTCTGACCCCTATGGCAACGGCGCCGCGCATGCACTAGCTTGCCGGCAACAGCTCCCGCGCCGCCCCCAGGGTGGACGCGAAGGGGCGTAATGTTGTCGGGAGGATTGAATGACGTCTCGCAGGCGATTCCTGGGCTATGGCGCGTTCATGGCGGCGGCCACGCCGTCGGCCGAGGCCTTGGCGCAGGCCGTGTCCGGCACCAGCCAGTTCGCCGCCTCCGGCCTGGTGGGCACGCTGAACGGCGCGGTGCAGTCCGCCGCCATCCCCACCAAGTTCGCCGAGGCGCCGCAGCTGGCGGAGCTGGTGAAGGCCGGCAAGCTGCCACCGGTCGATCAGCGCATCCCCAGCGAGCCGCTGGTGCTGAAGCCGCTCGACGAGATCGGCAAATACGGCGGCACCTGGCGGCGCGCCTTCATCGGCCCGTCCGACGGCGAGAACGGCAACCGCATCATGGCCACCGACAAGCTGCTGTTCTGGGACGTGACCGGCAGCAAGATCGTGCCGGGCGTCGCCCGCGCGTGGGACCTCAGCAAGGACGGCAAGACCACCACGCTCACGCTCCGCAAGGGCATGAAATGGGGCGACGGCAGCCCCTTCACCGCCGACGACTTCATCTTCTGGTACGAGGACCTGTACCAGAACAAGGACATCGTGCCCGCGCCGATTCCCGACATGAGCGCCGGCGGCAAGCCCGGCCGCATGGTGAAGATCGACGACGTGACGGTGCAGTTCCAGTTCGACAGCCCGAACTACCTGTTCCCCTCGCTCCTCGCCGGCGACACGCTGATCGGCGGCGGCCAGGCGGTGCGGCAATCCACCGGCAACACCTACGCCGCCTACGCGCCGGCGAAATACCTCAAGCAATTCCTGCCGAAATACTCGTCGGAAGCCGAGGTGACGCGCCGCGCCAAGGAAGCCGGGTTCGAAAGCTGGGTGCGCGCGCTGCACGTGAAGAAGGACTGGCAGCTCAACCCCGAACTGCCCACGCTGGGCCCGTGGCGCACGGTGCGCCCGATCAACACGCCCACCTGGACGATGGAGCGCAACCCGTATTTCTACGTGGTGGACACCTCGGGCAACCAGCTTCCCTACATCGATTCCATCGTGATGACGCTGGCCGAGGACATCGAGGTGGTGAACCTGCGCGCCATGGCCGGCGAATACGATCTGCAGGAGCGGCACATCGACCTGCAGAAGCTGCCGGTGATCCTGGAGAATCGCGATCGCGGCAAATACGACGTGCATCTCGACCTCGCCTATAACGGCGCCGACACCACGCTGCACGTGAACCTCGACCATCGCGCCGACCCCGTGGTGGGCAAGCTGCTCAAGACCGCCGATTTCCGCCGCGCGCTGTCCATGGGCATCGACCGCGACCAGATGAACGACACGTTCTGGCTCGGCCTCGGCACGCCCGGCTCCTCCGCCCCCGCGGAGGCGATGCCGGAAAGCCCCGGCCCGGAATGGCGCGACAAATGGTCCAAGCTCGACATCGCCCAGGCCAACAAGCTGCTCGACGGGCTGGGCCTGACCAAGAAGGACAGCCAGGGCTTCCGCCTGCGGCCAGACAACGGCCAGCGGCTGATCATCCAGCTGCTGGCGGTGAAGTCCTTCATGGACTGGCCGAAGCACGCGGAAATGATCTCGCAGCACTGGCGCAAGATCGGCATCTACGGCGACGTGAAGGAGGCCGAGCGCGGCCTGGCCTTCCAGCGGGCCATGACCGGCGACCACCATGTGTTCGTGTGGACCAATGGCGGCACGGAGCTGCTGTATCTCTACCCCACCTGGGCGCTGCCGACGGACGTGACCAGCGGGGTGTACGGCATCGAATACGCGCGCTGGTACGCCTCCAACGGCGCGCAGGGCACCAAGCCGGAAGACCCGCTGCTGCTGAAGGTTCTGGAGATGCTCAAATCCGGCAACGGCATGGAGCAGGAGGCGCGCGACAAGAACGCCCAGGAAATCTGGAAGATCATGGTGGACCAGCAGTTCAGCATCGGCACCGTCGGCCAATCGCCGGCGCTGATGGGGGTGCGGCTGGCCAGCCGGCGCCTGGCCAACATCCCCAGCCGCGCCTGCATCGCCCAGCACTGCCGCACGCCGGGCACGTCGCATCCGGAAACCTGGTTCTTCAAGACCTGACATGATCGCCTTCGTCATCCGCCGTCTGCTGCTCGGGCTGGTGACGGTCTGGCTGATTTCCGTGCTGTCCTTCGCGATCATCCAGCTTCCGCCGGGTGATTTCGTCAGCGCCTACATCGCGCAGCAGGCCGCCTCGGGCTCGCCGGTCTCGGCCGAGGCGGCGGATGCGATGCGGCAGGAATACGGGCTGGGCCGGCCGTTCTACGTGCAGTACGGCAAATGGCTCGGCCGTATCCTGCACGGCAATCTCGGCGAATCGATGGAGTGGCGCCGGCCGGTCTCCGAGGTGATCGGGGACCGGATCTGGCTCACCCTGCTGCTGTCCTTCGCCGCGCTGGTCATCACCTGGGGCCTCGCGCTGCCGATCGGCATCTACTCCGCCGTGCGGCAGTATTCCTGGGGCGACTACCTGTTCACGCTGGTCGGCTTCATCGGCATCGCCGTGCCGAACTTCCTGCTGGCGCTGATCGTGATGTATTTCGCCTTCCGCCTGTTCGGCGCCAGCGTGGGCGGGTTGTTCTCCAGCGAGATGATGCTCGCCCCGTGGGGCTGGCCCAAATTCTGGGACCTGATGAAGCACCTGCCGCTGCCGGCGATCATCCTCGCGCTCGGCGGCACCGCGCAACTCATCCGCATCATGCGCGCCAACCTGCTGGACGAGCTGCGCCGGCCCTATGTGGTCACCGCGCGCGCCAAGGGGCTGAGCGAAACCAAGGTGATCCTGAAATACCCCGTGCGCGCGGCGCTCAATCCCTTCGCCAGCAACATCGCCTATCTGTTTCCCTATCTCGTCTCGGGCAGCATCATCATCTCCATCGTGCTCGGCCTGCCCACGGTGGGGCCGCTGCTGGTGAAGGCGCTGGTGGCTCAGGACATGTTCCTGGCCGGCGCCATCGTGCTGCTGCTGGGCGTGATGACGGTGATCGGCACGTTCATCTCCGACCTCGTGCTGATGTGGGTCGAACCCCGCCTGCGCCATCAGATGGATTGAGCGATGGCCACGCCAACGGATGCCGACAAATTCGCCGTCGCCACCCAGCTCCAGCTCACCTGGTGGCGCTTCCGCCGCCACAAGCTGGCGATGGTCAGCCTCGTCGTGGTGGTGCTGTTCTACCTCGTGGCGCTGGGTGCGGACTTCCTCGCCACCAGCGACCCGCATGCCAGCGACGCGCGCACCAGCTACATCGCCCCGCAGCCGATCCATTTCTTCGACGACGGCGCCTTCCGCCCCTTCGTCTATGGCATCAAGGGCGTGCGCGACGTGAAGACCTTCAAGCTGGTCTATACGGTGGACACCGGCCGCAAGGTGCATCTCGAACTGTTCGGCCGCGGCTACACCTGGTCGTTCCTCGGCCTGTTCGAGACGGACATCCACCTGCTCGGCCTGCGCGACGCCCAGCGCGGCGACGGCATCTTCCTGCTCGGCACGGACCAGCTCGGCCGCGATCTGTGGTCGCGGTTGATGGTGGCGACACGGGTTTCGCTGACCATCGGGCTGGTTGGCGTCACCGTCAGCCTGTTCCTCGGCGTGCTGCTGGGCGGCATTTCCGCCGTGTATGGCGGGGTGGTCGATACCGTCATCCAGCGGTTGATCGAGGTCATCCGCTCGATGCCGACCATCCCCCTCTGGCTCGGCCTCGCCGCCGCCCTGCCGAACGACTGGAGCGTGATGCAGATCTACTTCGCCATCACCGTCATCATCTCGCTGCTGGCCTGGACCGATCTGGCGCGGGTGGTGCGCGGCAAATTCCTCTCGCTGCGCGAGGAGGATTTCGTGATGGCCGCCGAACTCGCCGGCGCCTCGCAGGGCCGCATCATCTTCCGTCACATGCTGCCGAGCTTCGCGAGCCACATCATCGCGGCGGTGAGTCTCGCCCTGCCGGCGATGATCATCAGCGAGACCTCGCTGTCCTTTCTCGGCCTCGGGCTGCGGCCGCCGGCCATCTCCTGGGGAATCCTGTTGCAGGACGCGCAGAACATTCAAACGCTGGCCCTCGCGCCGTGGCTGCTGGTCTCGGCCATTCCGGTGATCGTGGTGATCCTGGCCTTCAACTTCCTCGGCGACGGGCTGCGCGACGCGGCGGACCCCTATGGCTGAACCCATCCTCAAGGTCCGCAATCTGCAGACCCGCTTCTTTGGCACCGAGGGCATCGTGCGCGCGGTGGACGGGGTGGATTTCGACGTGTTCGAGGGCCGCACCCTTGGCGTGGTCGGCGAGAGCGGCTGCGGCAAGAGCGTCACCGCCCGCTCCATCCTGCGCATCGTCGATCGGCCCGGCCGGGTGGTGGGCGGCGAGGTGTGGCTGAAACGCGCTGGCGGCGGGCCCGCGGTGGACATCGCCAAGTTCACCGAGGCGCAGATGCGCGACATCCGCGGCCCGGAAATCGCCCTGGTGTTCCAGGAGCCCATGGCCTCGTTCAGCCAGCACTACACGATCGGCAACCAGATCGTCGAAGGCATCCGGCTGCATATGGGGCTCGATGCCCCGGCCGCCCGCAAGCGCGCCATCGAACTGCTCGACATGGTCGGCGTGCCGCAGCCGGCGCGGCGCGTGGACGACTATCCGTTCCAGCTCTCGGGCGGGCTGCGCCAGCGGGTGATGATCGCCATGGCGCTGGCCTGCGACCCGCGCATCCTGATCGCCGACGAACCCACCACGGCGCTGGACGTCACCACCCAGGCGCAGATTCTCGACCTGCTGCGCTCGCTCCAGGCCGAGCGGGGCCTGGCCATCATCCTCATCACCCACGACATGGGGGTGATCGCGGAAATGGCCCACGACGTCTCGGTGATGTATCTCGGCCGCGCGGTGGAGAGCGGGCCGGTGGCGGAGATGTTCGCGCGCCCGCAGCACCCGTACACCCGCGCCCTGCTGCGCTCGATCCCCACGGTGATGGCCAAGCCGCGCACCCGCCTGCCCACCATCGCCGGCTCCATCCCGCACCCGTTCAACCGGCCCGCCGGCTGCGCCTACAACCCGCGCTGCGCCGAGATCATGGGCGAAATCTGCGGGCAGGCAGAGCCGCCGCAGGTCGATACGCCGCAGGGCCATGTGCGCTGCTTCCTGCACGGAGGCGCGCCATGAGCGGAGCGGCCGGAGAAAAGCGCGGCGAGACGATCCTGGAGGTGCGGGACCTCCGCAAGCATTTCCCCATCCGCCGCGGCCTGCTGCGCCGCGTGGTGGGCCAGGTGAAGGCGGTGGACGGCGTCAGCTTCACCATCCGTCGCGGCGAGACGCTGGCGCTGGTGGGCGAAAGCGGCTGCGGCAAGACCACCGTCTCCCGCTGCATCCTGCGCGCCCTCGCCCCCTCCGGCGGGGCCATCAACTTCACCGTGGGCGGGCGCACCGCCGACCTCGCGACGATGCGCCGGCGCGACCTGCGGCGGCTGCGCCGGCACATGCAGATGGTCTTCCAGGACCCCTACTCCTCACTCAACCCGCGCATGGTGGTGGGCGAGATCATCGGCGAACCGCTGCTGATCAACGGCATGACCAACCGTGCCGAGCGGCGCAAGCGCGTCACCGAGCTGATGGAGCTGGTGCAGCTGCCCGCCGCCTATTTCAACCGCTTCCCGCACGCCTTCTCCGGCGGCCAGCGCCAGCGCATCGGCATCGCCCGCGCGCTGGCGCTGAACCCGGAACTCATCGTGGCGGACGAGCCGGTCTCGGCGCTGGACGTGTCGGTGCAGGCGCAAATCCTCAACCTGATGCTCGACCTTCAGGACCGGCTCGGCCTCACCTACCTGTTCGTCGCCCACGACCTCTCGGTGGTGAAGCATGTCAGCGACCGCGTGGCGGTGATGTATGTCGGGCGCATGGTGGAAATCGGCGAGACCGAGGCGCTGTTCGCCCGCCCCCGCCACCCCTATACCGAGGCGCTGCTCTCCGCCGCCCCCACCCCGGTGCCCGGTGCCGCCAGCACGCGCATCGTGCTGGAACGCGAGATCGCCGACCCCGCCAACCCGCCGCCCGGCTGCGCCTTCCACCCGCGCTGCCGCTACGCCATCGACGCCTGCCGCGTGCAGACTCCGGTTCTTGAGGAAATCGAGCCGGGTTCCTTCGTAAGCTGCCTGCGGGCCCGCGAATTGTCGTTGCGGGGTGTGGCGGAGGAAGCCTGATGACGCGTGTCGTGACTGTCGGCGTGGCCCAGCTCGGGCCGATCAGCCGTGCGGAATCCCGCCCGGAGGTGGTGCAGCGCCTGCTGGCGCTGATGGAGCAGGCCGCGCGCGGCGGCTGCGACCTGGTGGTCTATCCCGAAGCGGCGCTGACCGCCTTCTTCCCGCACTGGACCATCGAGGGCGAGCAGGAGCTCGACAGCTGGTTCGAGACGGCGATGCCCAACGCCGCGGTGCAGCCGCTGTTCGACGCCGCACGCCGCCTGCGCATCGGCTTCCATCTCGGCTATGCCGAAATCGCGATGGAAGAAGGCCGCAAGCGCCGCTTCAACACCGCCATCCTGGTGGACGGCAACGGCGAGATCGTCGGCAAATACCGTAAGATTCACCTGCCCGGCTACGACGCGCCGCGACCGGGCGAGCCGTTCCAGAATCTCGAGAAGCGCTATTTCGAGGTCGGCAATCTCGGCTTTCCCGTCTGGCCGGCCTTCGGGGGCCGCGTGGGCATGATGATCTGCAACGACCGCCGCTGGCCGGAATCCTACCGGGTGATGGGCTTGCAGGGCGTGGAGCTGATCCTGCTCGGCTACAACACGCCGGTGCACAACCCGGCCATGCCGGAGACCGACGATCTCGGCAATTTCCACAACCGGCTGGTGATGCAGGCCGGCGCCTACCAGAACGGCAGCTTCGTCATCGGCGTCGCCAAGGCCGGGGTGGAGGAAGGGGTGGACCAGATCGGCCAGTCCTGCGCCATCGCGCCTTCCGGCGAGGTGATCGCGCAATGCGTCACGCTCGGCGACGAATTGCAGATCGCCCGCTGCGACCTCGATCTTTGCAACAGCTACAAGACCAGCATCTTCAACTTTGCCAAGCACCGCCGCACGGAGCATTACGGATTGATCGTCGCGCGCACCGGCGCCGGCGACATGCTCGGAGGCTGAAGGACCCGCCATGACGAAACTCGCCGACGCCCTGCTGCCCGCTTTGCCCGATGACGGCACCACCGGCGCCCTGGCCGGGCGGGTGTGGCGGCCGGATGTGGACGGCCCTTCCGTGGTGGCCATCCGCGCCGAGGGCGTGTTCGACGTGTCGATGAAATTCCCCACCATGCGCGATCTGTGCGAGGCGGAAGATCCCGCCGCCGCGCTGCGCGGCGTGACCGGCGAACGGCTGGGCGCGTTGGACGACATCCTCGCCAACACCCCGGTCGATGCGCGCCAGTCGTCCTTGCCCTGGCTGCTCGCGCCGATCGACCTGCAAGCGATCAAGGCCGCCGGCGTCACTTTCGCCATTTCCATGCTGGAACGGGTGATCGAGGAACGCGCGCGCGGCGACCTCGCCGCCGCCGCGAAATTCCGCACGGAAGTGCAGGCGCTGATCGGCGACGACCTCGCCGCGCTGAAGCCGGGTTCCGAGCAGGCGATGGCGCTGAAGCAGATGCTGATCGCCCAGGGCGCCTGGAGCCAGTATCTCGAAGTGGGCATCGGGCCGGATGCGGAAATCTTCACCAAGGCCCAGCCCATGGCCGCCATCGGCACCGGCATGGATGCCGGCGTGCATCCCGGCTCTACCTGGAACAACCCGGAGCCGGAGGTGGTGCTGGTGGTGAACGCCTCCGGCACCGTGGTGGGGGCCACGCTGGGCAACGACGTGAATTTGCGCGACGTGGAGGGCCGCTCCGCCCTGCTGCTCGGCAAGGCCAAGGACAACAACGCCTCCGCCGCCCTCGGCCCGTTCCTGCGCTTCTTCGACGCGAGCTTCGGCATGGACGATGTGCGCAACGCCGTGGTGTCCCTGACGGTGGAGGGCGAGGACAATTTCCGGCTGGAAGGCGCCTCCTCCATGGCCAAGATCAGCCGCGACCCCGCCGATCTCGCGGGGCAGATGCTCAACGCCCATCACCGCTACCCCGACGGCGCGGTGCTGTATCTCGGCACCATGTTCGCGCCGATCGACGACCGCGACGCGCCGGGCAAGGGCTTCACCCACAAGACCGGCGACATCGTCACCGTCAGCACGCCGCGCCTTGGCCGGCTGGTGAACCGCATCCGCGCGACCGACCAGTGCGCGCCGTGGAGCTTCGGGGCGGGCGCGCTGATGCGCAACCTGGCGGGACGTGGTTTGCTGTAGGGATGATCGACCTTCACCTCTATCTCGCCTTCGTCGCCGCCACCGCCGTTCTGATCCTGATCCCCGGCCCCAACGTGGCGCTGATCATGGCCAACAGCGTGGCCTACGGCACGCGCTACGGGCTGCTGACCGTGCTGGGCACCAGTGCGGCGATGGTGATGCAACTGGCGCTGACCGCGCTGGGCATGACGGCGGTGCTGGGCGTGCTCGCCGCCTGGTTCGAATGGCTGCGCTGGCTGGGCGTGGCCTATCTGCTCTATCTCGGCATCCGCGCCTGGCGGGCGCCGGCCCTGGACCTGACGCGCACCGCGCCGCAGCCGAAATCCGTGCGCGCTATCATCGGGCGTGGCGTGCTGGTCAGCCTGACCAATCCGAAGACCCTGCTGTTCTACGGCGCGTTCTTTCCGCAATTCGTCAGCATGGACGCGCATGCCGGGCAGCAAATCGCGCTGCTGTCGGTGACGTTCCTGGTGATCGCCGTGCTGCTCGATTCCGCCTGGGCCATCGCCGCCGGGCGGGCGCGCGGTGTGCTGGCGATGCGCGGCAAGCTGCGCAACCGGCTGACCGGCGGGCTGCTGATCGGCGCCGGCATCGGGCTGGCGGCGGCGCGGCGCGCGTCATGATCGGTGTCGTCCAATGATCGGCGTGGACTGGGGTACCAGCAGCTTCCGCGCCTTCCGCATGACGGCGGACGGCGCCATCATCGGCCGCCGCGCCGCCCCGCGCGGGATTCTCCATGTCGAGAATGGCGGGTTTGCCGCGGCGCTGCGCGAGGAGATCGGCGCCTGGATCGCCGAGGGCGAGACGCGGGTGATCCTGTCGGGCATGATCGGCAGCCGCCAGGGCTGGGTGGAGGCGCCCTACCTGCCCTGCCCCGCCGGCGCCGCCGAACTCGGCGCCGCCCTGGTGCCCATCCCGTTCGACGGCGCGCGGCTGCTGCTGGTGCCCGGCCTGACCGACAGCGACGATGCCGGCACGCCCGAGGTGATGCGCGGCGAGGAAACCCAGATCGCCGGCCTGCTGGAACAGCTCGGCGAGGACGGCATCGTCTGCCTGCCCGGCAGCCATTCCAAATGGGTGCGGGTGACCGGCGGGCGCATCACCGCCTTCCGCACCTATCTCAGCGGCGAGGCCTTCGCCGCCATCCGCGCCGACACCATCCTCGGCCGCATGATGACCGACGGCCCCACCGACCCCGCCGCCTTCGACCGCGGCGTGGCCCGCGCCGCCGATCACGGCCACCTGCTGCACCATCTGTTCGGCGTGCGCACGCTGGGCCTGTTCGGCCGGCTGGGCGAGGCGGAGAGCGCCAGCTACCTCTCCGGCCTGCTGATCGGCCACGAGGTGCGCGCCGCCCTGGCCCGCGCCGGTACCGTGCATCTCATCGGCGCGGCCCCCCTCTGCGCGCTCTACGCGCGGGCCATCGCCACGGCCGGGGCCCAGGCCATCGTCATGGACGAGGACGCCGCCGCGCGCGGCCTGTCCCGGATCGCGCGGAGTGCGTCCTGGACTTGAACATGCGGAGTGCCCAATGGGCCTGAACGACTGGCTGACCCGCTGCCCGCTCATCGCCATCCTGCGCGGCGTGAAACCCGCGGAGGTGGAGGCGATCGGCGAGGCGCTCGACCAGGCCGGCATCGCCGTGGTGGAAGTGCCGCTGAACTCCCCCCAGCCGCTCGACAGCATCGCCCGCCTCGCCACGCGCTTCGGCGATCGCATGCTGGTGGGCGCCGGCACGGTGATGACTGAAGCGCAGGTGCAGGACATCCACGCCGCCGGCGGCCGCCTCATCGTCACCCCCCACGCCGCCGGCCCCGTGGTGCGTGCCGCCAAAGCCTTGGGCATGCTCGCCTGCCCCGGCTTCTTCACCCCCACCGAAGCCTTCGCCATGCTGGAAGCCGGCGCGGACGGCTTGAAACTCTTCCCTTCCGAAGCCGCCAGCCCCGCCGTGCTGCGCGCGATGCGCGCCGTCCTGCCCCCCGGCACCGCCGTGCTGCCGGTGGGCGGCATCGACGCGGGCAACATACCCGCCTGGAAAGACGCCGGCGCCGCCGGCTTCGGCATCGGCTCGTCGATCTACAAGCCGGGCGACAGCGCGGTGGCGGTGGCCGCGAAGGCGGCGAAGCTGGTGGCCGCGCTGGGCTGACGGTCGCATCGTTCGGGATTCCTCGAGCGCGCGTTCCCAGAGATTGGATGACAGGTCGTTCCCGGCGCATCGGGGACACCTCCCTGGCTGGCTAGCGCCGGCTGCTGCGGGCGGGATGGACGTCGGTCTCGGAAAAGGTTTTCCGTTGCGGGCTGATCCCGCCTGTGGCAGCGTTCGCCCGCCATGCAAGCCGACCCGCCCGCGCCATCGCGCTCCATGCCCGCCAAGATCGTCGATGTGGCGCGGGAAGCCGGCGTCAGCGTGGGCACCGTGTCGAAGGCGCTGAACGATCGCGGGCAGCTGAAGCCGCACACCCGCGCGCATGTCCGCGCCGTCGCCGAACGGCTCGGCTTTCGGCCGAACGATCTGGCGCAGAGCCTGCTGCGCGGGCGCAGCTTCACGATCGGCCTGATCAGCTCCGACCGCTTCGGCCGCTTCTCCATCCCGCTGCTCGAGGGCATCGAGGAGGCGCTCGACCCGGAGCGCATCGCGGTTTTCCTGTGCAAGCCCACCGACGATCCCGAGCACGAGCGGCGTCACGTCGCGGCGCTGCTGGCGAAGCGCGTCGATGGCATCATCGTCACCGCACGCCGCACCGATCCCCGCCGGCCGCTCGATCTCGGCCGCGAGGTCCTGCCCGTGCTCTATGCCTATGCGCGGGTGGAGGATGACGCCGCCACCTGTCTGCTGCCGGACGATTTCGGCGGCGGCCATTTGGCCGGGCAGCATCTTGCCCGGCTCGGGCGCCGCGCCATCGCGCATATCACCGGCCCCGACCGGTTCGACGCGGTGCGCCAGCGTCGCGACGGGCTGCGCGCGGCGATGCGCGAAGCCGGCCTGCCCTGGCGCGAGGAGCTGGTGCTGTCCGGCCCGTGGAGCGAGAGCTGGGGGCGCGAGGCGGTGACGCGGCTGCTCGCGGAACGGCGGCGCTTCGACGCGCTGTTCTGCGGCAGCGACCAGATCGCCCGCGGCGCCGTCGATGCGCTGCGCGAGCACGGCAAGGCCGTCCCGGGCGACGTTGCCGTCGTCGGCTTCGACAATTGGGAAATCGTCGCGGCGGAGACACGCCCGCCGCTGACGAGCATCGACCCGGATCTCATGGAGCTCGGGCGCCAGGCCGGACTGCGCCTGCTCGCCATGATCGGCGGCGAAAGCCAACCGGGAACCACCACGCTGCCATGCCGCCTGGTGGTCCGACAAAGTTGCGGGGCCGCGGAGACAAGAACGGCGGCGTGAAGCGCGCAGGCAGAGGGGAAACGACATGAAACGGATGATCATCGCGGCGGCGCTGCTCGCCGCCACTTCGCTCAACGCCCATGCGGCGGAGATCGCGCTGTGGGCGCGCAGCCGCACCGAGGGCTACGTCACGCCGCTGGTGAAGGCGTTCAATGAAACGCATTCCGACAAGGTGACGCTGAACCTGATTCCCAACGAGCAGTTCGTCGCGAAGCTCGGCACGGCGATCGCCGGCGGCACGCCGCCGGACCTGATGTCGATCGACCTGATCTACGTGCCCGCCTTCGCCCGCGCCGAGCAGCTCACCGATATCACCGCCCAGGCGAAGGCACTGCCGTATTTCGACAAGCTGATGGCCTCGCATCTGCGCCTCGCGACCTTCGAGGCAAAGCTCTACGGCGTGCCTTTCAGCGCCGAGGGCTCGTTCCTCATGTATAACAAGGCACTGTTCCGCCGGGCCGGACTCGATCCCGACAAGCCGCCGCAGAGCTGGGGCGAGCTGACGGCCGCGGCGGAGAAGATCACGGCACTCGGCGACGGCAATTACGGCTTCTACTTCCCCGGCAATTGCGCCGGCTGCAACGTCTTCACCTTCCTGCCGGCGATTTGGGCCGATGGCGGGGATATCCTGAGCGAGGACGGCCAGAAAGCCACGCTGAACCAGCCGGCGGTGGCGGCCGCGCTCGCCTGGTATCATGACATGTGGGCGCGCAAGCTGGTGCTGCCGAGCGCCCGCACCGATGGCGGGGAGAACTGGACCTCCTCGCCCGCGACCGGAAAGGTCGGCATGTGGCCCGGCGGCGCGTTCACCCTGGCCGCGCTGAAGCGCACCGCGCCCACGCTCGATATCGGCGTGACGTTCATTCCTGGCGCCAAGCCGGGGCAGGTCGCATCCTTCGCGGGCGGCGATTCCATCGCCATTCCCAAGGGATCCAAGAACGTCAAGCTCGCCTGGGAGTTCATCCAGTGGTCGTTCTCACCGGAGGTGCAGGTGGAGATCCTGGCGAAGAACGGCGCGGTGCCGGTGCGCACCGATCTCGCCGACAACACATACACCGCCCAGGACCCGCGCCTGCTCATCGCCGCCAAGGCCATGGCGATGGGCCGCACGCCCTACAGCTTCGTCTATAATGATCTGTTCAACAGCCCGCAGGGGCCGTTCCTGCGCATGCTGCAGAAGGGCGTGTTCGACGGCGATGTGAGCGGCGCGGTGCGCGATGCGCAGACGGCGTTCACCCAGATCATCGACACCGGGAACTGAACGCGCGTGTATCGCCAGGGCTGGCTCGGCTGGCTGTTCGTGGCGCCAGCCCTGCTGCTGACATGCGTGTTCTTCCTGTGGCCGCTGGCGCTGGTCGGCTGGATGTCGTTGCACAACTGGCCGCTGATCGGCCGCATCCGATGGATCGGCATCGCCAATTACCGCGCGATGCTGAACGACCCGATCTTCCTGCAATCGGTGCGCTTCACGCTGACCTATGCCGCGGCCATCACGCCGACGATCTTCGTCGTCGCCATGGCGCTGGCGCTGCTCGCCAATGGCGATCGCCGCTTCGTCGGCCTGTTCCGGACCTTGTGGTTCATGCCCACCGCGATCGGCCTTTCGACGGCGAGCGTGCTGTGGGTCTGGATGCTCAACGGGCAGGTCGGCATCTTCGCGGCGATCGGCCGCGCGCTGGGCCTCGTCGAGACGGACATTCCCTATCTCGATTCCGGCACCAACGCGATGATCGCGGCGTGCAGCATGGTCGTGTGGAAGACCGCGGGCTTCAACATGGTGCTGCTGCTGGTCGGGCTGCAATCCATCCCGAGCGAGCTGCACGAGGCGGCGCGCATCGACGGTGCCGGCGCCTGGCAGAATTTCCGCCACGTCACGCTGCCGCTGATGCGCCGGACATTGAAGCTCGCGCTGTTCCTCTCGATCACCGGTTCGCTGCTCGCCTTCGACCAGTTCTACATCATCACGCGTGGCGGCCCGCAGAACGGCACGATCAGCATGGTTTACTGGATCTACAACAACGCGTTCAGCTCGTTCCGCACCGGCTACGCGGCCGCGCTGTCGCTGGTGCTGCTGGCCGTCGTGCTGCTGGCGAGCCTCGCGCAATTCATGCTGTTCCGCGATCGCGAGGACGCATGAGTCGGAACACCGCCGCCTGGCTCTATTACGCCGCCTGCCTCGCGGTGACAGGGGTCTTCGTGTTCCCCGTGCTGTGGGTGCTGATCTGCTCGCTGCGGCCGGCGGCGGAGTCCGCTTTGCCGCCCGCCTGGATTCCTTCCACGCTGTCGCTGGAGAATTACGAAACCCTGCGCCGCGTCGGCGCCGGCCTGTGGCGCTACGTAGGCAACAGTGTCGCGGTGTCGGTGGGCAGCGCGCTCGCCGTGGCGGCGGTCGCGGCCCTGGCCGCGTTCGGCTTCTCGCGCTTCCGCTTCGCCGGCCGCGGGGTCGCCTTCGTGCTGCTGCTCGCGGCGATCATGGTGCCGTTCCAGACCGTGCTCACGCCGCTGTTCATCGTGCTGCGCGCGGTCGGGCTGCACAACACGCTGCTCGGGCTCGGCATCGTCTACACCACCTTCCACCTGCCGCTGGCGATTTTCCTGATGCTGACGGCGATGGGCGCGGTGCCGCGCACGCTGGACGAGGCGGCGATGCTCGACGGCGCCGGCGCGCTGACCGTGCTGCTGCGCGTGATCCTGCCCCTGGTGGCGCCGAGCCTGGCCACGGTGGTGCTGATCAACTTCATCGCCGGATGGAACGAGTTCCTGGCGGCGCTGATCCTGATGACCGACCAGAGCAACTACACGCTGCCGGTCATGCTGGTGACGGTGACCTTCGGCTACATGGGCACGGTCGATTGGGGCGCGCTGCAGGCGGCGACGGTGCTGACGATGCTGCCCGTGCTCGCCCTCACCCTTTGTTTCCAACGCTACTACGTGCAAGGCCTGGTGGCGGGCGCCACCAAAGGCTGAAGGACATCGGCATGGACGCTCCGAAGCTCAAGGACATCCCTCTCGGCCGCATCGCGCCGCAAGGCTGGCTGCGCGAGCAGCTGCTGGCGCAGGCGCGCGGCCTCACCGGCCGGCTGGAGGAAGTCTGGCCCGATGTCGGGCCGAACAGTGCGTGGCTGGGCGGCACGGGCGAGGCGTGGGAGCGCGGCCCCTACTATCTCGACGGGCTCGTTCCGCTCGCGCATGTGCTGGACGACGATGCGCTCAAGGGCCGCGCGCGGAAATGGATCGAATGGATGCTCGCGAGCCAGCGCGCGGATGGCTGGTTCGGCCCGGCCACCAACGACGACTGGTGGACGCGCATGGTCGCGCTGAAGGTGCTGATGCAGCATGCGGATGCGACCGGCGATGCGCGGATCGTGCCGTTCATGCAGCGCTATTTCGCCTATCAGAAACGCACGCTCGGCACGCATCCGTTCCGCCGCTGGGCGGTGGCGCGGGGGCAGGAGAACATCCTCGCCATTCTGTGGCTGCATGAAAGGGCGCCCGACCCCGAATTGCTGTCGCTCGCCCGCGCGATCCTGGCGATGACGGTCGATTGGGGCGGCTATCTCGCCGACCGGATCGTTCAAGGCCCCGCCTCGCGTTTCAGCCACCTCACCCATGTGGTGAACGTGGCGATGGGCGTGAAGCTGCCGGCCCTGCGCGCGCTGCTGGACGGGTCGGACGGGTTGGCGATCCTGCGCCGCGCGCTCGCCAATCTCGATCGCTTCCATGGCCAGGCGACCGGCATGTTCTCCGGCGACGAATGGCTCGCCGGCAACACGCCGGACCGCGGGGTGGAGCTCTGCGCCGTGGTCGAGATGATGTTCTCGCTGGAGGTGCTGGGCCGGCACTACGCCCTCGGCGAGTTCGGCGACCGGCTGGAATCCGTCGCCTACAACGCGCTCGCCGCGACCATGACCGCGGATGTCACCGCGCATCAGTATCACCAGCAACCCAACCAGGTGCTCGCCACCATCGCGCGCCGCAACTGGACGTATTCCAGCGAGGCGCCGAACATCTTCGGCCTCGAACCGCATTTCGGCTGCTGCACGGCGAACCTGCATCAGGGCTGGCCGAAGCTGGCGGCGAGCCTGTGGGCCGAGGATGACGAGGGCGGGCTGGCTGCCATCGCCTACGCGCCCTGCACCGTGGCCGGCGCGGCGCTGCGCATCGTCGTTGACACGCATTATCCGTTCGAGGAGGAATTGCGCATCCGCGTCGTCGCGGCCGAGCCGGGAATGCGGGCCATCGCGCTGCGGATGCCTGCCTGGTGCGCCGATCCGCGGATCATGGTCAACGACGAGGTCCACGCCGCCACGCCGCAGGATGGTTACGTCCGGCTGCGGCGCGAATGGGTCGCCGGCGATCGGATCGTGCTGCGCCTGCCGATGGCGGTGCGCGTGGTGAAGCGGCCCGCGGGCGCTGTCAGCCTCGCGCTGGGCCCGCTGACCCTGGCGCATTCGCCGGGCGAGATCTGGCAGCCGATCCCCGACACGCCCGGCCTCGGCGACTGGCAGGTCTATCCGCGCGGGAGCTGGAATTTCGGCCTCGAGGTCGAGGCGGCGCAGACCGAGCTCGACGTGCCGGTGGAGCGGACGGTGCCGGCCGCTCCCCCATTCTCGCTGAAGAATGCCCCCGTGCGCGTGCGCCTGCGGGGCCGCTTCATCCCGCAATGGACGCTCGCCGACAACTCCGCCGCCCCACCGCCGCCAAGCCCGGTCACGACGAACCAGACGCCCCGCCCGATGACCCTGGTGCCCTATGGCTGCGCCCGCCTCCGCGTCTGCGAATTCCCCCGCCTCGATCCGCAGCCGTTCGATGGAGAGGTGTTCGATTGACGGTGAACAATGCGCGGAAGGACTTACCGCCAAGCGGGTGGGCCTGATTTTCCGTCGATCGGCTTCCGGGTCACCGGCTTTCGGAAGCAGTCATTCGTCGAGGCGGTTGATTCAATTGGTCGGAGCGGCGGGATTCGAACCCACGACCCCCAGTCCCCCAGACTGATGCGCTACCAGACTGCGCTACGCTCCGACCGATGGGGCGGTCCGTTTAGCAGGGGTGCGGCGGGTCTGCAACGCGGGGGAGCGGGATTTTTACGGCGGAGGGGTCAGGGCAGCAGCGCGCGCAGGGATTCCAGTTCGCGCAGCACCTCGGCGAGGGTGGCGCGCAGCTGGACGGCCTCGCCGTCCTCGCCGCGGGGGGCGGGCGGGGCGGGCTTCGCGGCGGGGCGCGCGGTGGCGCGGGGGGGGGCC
>CAMFLK010000027.1 GCA_945957135.1 uncultured Rhodospirillales bacterium | reverse complement strand
TGGCAGCGCGATCGGCGGGGCGCGGGTGGCGCTGGCCCAGGGACGGCTCGCCGGGCTGGCGGCGGCGCGCGACCTCGGCCTCGCGGCACCCGAGGATGCCGCGGCGCGGGCCGTGCTGGGCCGGGCGCGGGATTTCCAGGCCGCGCTATGGACGGTGTTCGCCCCGCCGCCGCCGGCGGAGATCGCCGACGCCACCATCGTCTGCCGCTGCGAGGAGGTCACGGCCGGGCGGCTGCGGGCGGAGCTGGAAGGCGGGCTCGCCTCCATCGCCGCCCTCAAGCGCGCGACGCGGGCTGGCATGGGCCGCTGCCAGGGCCGGTTCTGCGCCGCCACCATCGCCCGGCTCTGCCCCGCCCCCCCGACGCCCGACGCCTTCGCCGCGCCCCGCGCCCCGGTGAAGCCGGTGCCCGCCGCCGCCCTGCTGTTCGACGCCCCGGAATTCGAGGCGCCGCTGCTGCTCCGCCCCACTCCCAACCAGATCCGCGTGCCCGTCACCCCGCCCGGCCGCGATGCGAGCTGCGACGTGCTGGTGATCGGCGGCGGGGTGGTCGGCCTCGCCACCGCCCAATATCTCGCCGCCGAGGGGGTGGACGTGCTGGTGGCCGATCGCGACGAGGCCGGGCTCGCCGCCAGCACCGCCAATGCCGGCAGCCTGCACGTCCAGCTGCTTTCCTACGATTTCGGCTATCCCGGCATGCCCGAGGATGGCGGCCCCGCCGCCCACACGATGGAGCTGGCGCTGCGCAGCATCGCCCTGTGGAAGGAGGTCGCGGCCGAGGCCGGCGAGAGCCTGGGCATCTCCACCCAGGGCGGGCTGATGCTGGCCGCCGACGGCAAGGGCATGGACTGGCTGCGGGCGAAGACCGCGCTGGAACGGCGCTGGGGCGTGGAGACCCACCTGATCGGCCCCGCCGAACTCCGCCGCCTCGCCCCGCATCTGGCCGAGGATCTGCCCGGCGCCGTGTTCTGCCCCGCCGAAGGCCGCATCGACCCGCTGCGCGGCACCATGGCCATGGCCCGCCTCGCGCTGGCCCGCGGTGCCCGGCTGTGGCGCGGGGCGGAGGTGCATGGCCTCGCCCGGTCCGGCGCCTGCTGGGAGGTGGCGACCAGCCGGGGCGTGATCCGCGCCGGCCGCGTGGTGAACGCCGCCGGTCCCTGGGGGGCGGTGATCGGCGCGATGGTCGGGCTGGACCTGCCGGTGACCGGCACCGTGCAGCAGGTGATCGTCACCGAGCCGGTGCCCCGCCTGGTGGAGCACCTGGTGGCGATGGCCCACCGCCACCTCTCGCTGAAGCAGCAGGACAGCGGCGGCCTGCTGGTGGGCGGCGGCTGGTTCGGCGCCTTCGACCCGAACGACGGCCGCACCCGCACCCTGCGCCGCAACATCGAGGGCAATCTCGCCGTGGCCACCCGCGTGCTGCCGGCGCTGCGCGGCCTGTCGATCCTGCGCGCCTGGACCGGCATCAACACCGCCATCGACCGCGCGCCGATCCTGGGCGAGGCGCCTGGCCTGCCCGGGTTCTTCAACGCGCTCACCGCCAACGGCTATACGCTGGGCCCGGTCGCCGGCCGGCTGGCGGCCGATGCGGTGCGCGGCGCCACCATCGACCCGCGCTTCACCCTCGCGCGATTCTAGATGGGCATCAGCCCGCCCTGGCCGGCCTGGCGCTCGGCGAGGAACAGGAAGTCCACCACGTCGCGGATCGGCGGCATCGCCGGGGTCCAGTAGAGGTTGGGCATGTGGCGCGGCGCCGGCTCAACTGCCTCCGCCGTGGCGGTCGGCTGGGTGATCAGCAGCACCGGCAGGCTCGGGTCGAACGCCGCGACGCAGTTGACGACGGAGACGATGTCCTGGTCGTTCGCCCCCGCGCAGGCCAGCACGCCGATCGGCCGGTGCAGGGCCAGCGCCTCCGGCAGCGCCTCGGGCACCGCGACATGGGCGAGGCGCACCCGCAGGAAGCCGCACAGCTCCTGCAGCGCCCCGGCCAGGGTGGGCACCGAGGGATCGACGCTGGGTTCCACCACCAGCACCAGCGGCGCGGCATCGTCGTTGTTCAACTGGCCCGGCCCTACGTCGGCGGCGGCGCGGGTATAGGGAATACGGTCGAAGCGGGCATGGTTCATCGCGGCAGCCTTTCGCATCCGGCCCCAGGCGGGCCTGGGCACCAGACTGGCCGCCGCCGGAGGGGGCGCAGCGTGAAGACGACGCGGCCTTCCGTGATAAATCGTGAAAAACAAGCTCACGGGGAGAAATCGTCATGACCGACATCGTCATCGCCGCCTATCGGCGCTCGCCCTTCCACTTCGCCAGCAAGGGCGCGATGGCCGGGCTGCGGCCGGACGAGATGGCCGCCCAGACCGTCGCCGCCCTGGTCGCCGGCAGCGGCGCCGACCCCGCCGATATCGAGGACCTCGTGCTCGGCTGCGCCTTTCCCGAGGGCGAGCAGGGGATGAACATGGCCCGGCTGGTGAGTTTCCTGGCCAAGCTGCCGATCGCCGCCGGGGGGGTCACGGTCAACCGCTTCTGCGGCAGCTCGATGCAGGCCGTGCACCAGGCGGCCGGCGCCATCCGCATGGGGGCGGGCGAGGTGTTCGTCTGCGGCGGCGTCGAGTCGATGTCGCGCGTGCCGCTGATGGGCTTCAACCCCTCACCCCATCCCGGCCTCGCCGCCGCCTTCCCCCAGGCCTACGCCTCGATGGGCGAGACCGCCGAGAACGTCGCCCGGCTGCACCGGGTCAGCCGGCGGGAGCAGGAGGAATTCGCGGTGGAAAGCCACCGCCGCGCCGCCGCCGCCCGCACCGCCGGGCATTTCACGGCGGAGATCGTGCCCATGCGCATCGGCGATGCGACCGTGGCGGAAGATGGCTGCATCCGCCCGGGCACCAACGCCGAAGCCCTCGCCGGGCTGAAACCCGCCTTCCGCGCCGATGGCAGCGTGACCGCCGCCACCTCCTCCCCGCTCACCGACGGGGCGGCCGCTGTGCTGGTCTGCTCCGGCGACTACGCGACATCCCACGGCATGACCGCCCTGGCCCGGGTGGTCTCCGTCGCCGTGTGCGGCTGCGCGCCGGAGGTGATGGGCATGGGTCCGGTGGGGGCCACCCGCAAGGCGCTCGCCCGCGCCGGCATCGGCACTGACGCGCTGGACGTGGTCGAGCTGAACGAGGCCTTCGCCTCCCAGGCCATCGCCTGCATCCGCGAACTGGCGCTGGACCCCGCGCGGGTGAACATCGACGGCGGCGCCATCGCCCTCGGCCATCCGCTCGGCGCCACCGGCGCCCGCCTGGTCGGCAAGGCCGCCGCGCTGCTGGGCCGCACCGGCGGGCGCTATGCCCTGGCGACGCAGTGCATCGGCGGCGGACAGGGCATCGCGACGGTGCTGGAGCGGGTGGGGTAGCAATCAGGGTTTCGGCGCGGGTCCGAACCCCGACAGCGTCCATTCATACGCGGCCGTGCCGGTGCGGATGCTGCCGAGGCGGGGGGAGCCGAGATCGAGGATCAGCGTGGCCACCACGGTCCACATGCCGATCAGCAATATCGACAGGGTGCGCACCGCCACCCCGCGCAGGCCGAGCTGGTAGCCGACCCCCGCGACGGAGAGAATGGCGAGGCCGATGATCAGCCAGACCAGCTGCGGCACGATGAAGGCGAAGGCGAAGCGTTCGGCGGTGGCGCTGTCGAACATGTCGTTCAGCGCGGCCATCAACTGGGCCGCCACCGCGTCCTGCCGGTCGTGGACGATGTCGGTGAGGTTGTGCCAGATCTCCGTCTGCATCGTGTTGGTGCGGGAGTTGATGGCGTCGAGCTCCTTCGCGTTGAAGCCGGCGCTGACGAAATCCATGCGCAGATGGGTGTAGTCCACGATCTGCCGGGCGATGTCCTCGCCGCGCGGGTGGCCGATCGCCTTGGCGCGCAGCCAGGCGGTGCCGATGGCGTTCGCCTCCGCCAGCGTGCCCGCGCGCCGCGCCTCGAACCGGCCGCTGGCGCTGGACAGGGTCAATGCGAGCACGAAGCCGAGCAGGGTCAGCATGCCGCCGACCACGATGCCCACCCCGGCGGGCGGCTCGCCCCTGCCGTCGCTGCGCCGGCGGCCGACCACGAACCCCGCTTCCAGCGCGACGATCTGGAGGGCGAACAGCAGGATGCCGAAAGGGACGGCGCCGAGTGCCGCGACGTCGAGCAGCAAGGTCTCCATCAGGCTTCCCCCTTCATGGCCGATGCCATCAGACACGACGGCGAGGGGGGCGGGAAGACGGGAGGGATCAAGCCCAAGCGAACACGCGCGGCCAGTCGTCCTTCATTGAAATGCGCTGCCAGCCGGTGGATCGGTGAGGCCAGAACGCGGCGCGGGTTCACACCACGCTGTCGTATTCCGGCACGGCTTCACCGCGAGCGACGTGCTGCATGTTCGCGAACATGCGCCGCACCGTGGGCGCGAAGATATCGGCGGCGATGGCGGCGAGGTGCGGGGTGATGATGATGTTGTCGAGCCCGATCAGTTCGCTGTCCGCCGGCAGCGGCTCGATGGAGAACACGTCCATGGCCGCTGCCCCGATCACCCGCCGGCGCAGGGCGTCGGCCAGGGCGGCCTCGTCCACCACGCCGCCGCGCGCCACGTTCACCAGAACGGCCGAGCGTTTCATGGTGGCCAGTGCCGCGCTGTCGATCAGGTTGGCGGTCGCCGGGGTCAGCGGGCAGTGCAGCGAGACCACGTCCGACTGGGCGAGCAGCTCGGCCACCGGGGCGTGGCGCGCGCCGAGGGCGGCTTCCTCGGCGGCCGGCAGGGGATGGCGCTTGTTATAGAGCACGGTGCAGCCGAAGCCGCGCAACAGCCGCGCCACGGTCTGGCCGATGGCGCCGAAGCCGATCAGGCCGACGGTCTTGCCCGAGAGCAGGTAGGTGCTGCCGGGCAGCTGCCCGCCCGGCCGCCACACGCCGTTGCGCAATTCCGCATGGCCATAGGGAATGTAGCGCAGCGCCGCGAGCATCAGGCCGAGCGCGAATTCCGCGACGGGGGTGGCGTTGGAGCCGGTGGTGCGGGCCACCTTGATGCCGAACTCGCGCGCGGCCTCGATGTCGATATTGTCCACGCCCACGCCCCATTTGTGCAGCAGCTTGAGCCTGCGCGCGGCGGACAGCACCGCGCGCGAGACGCCCACCTGGCCGGAGATGGCGTAGTCGGCCTCGGCGATGATGTCCTTCATGTGCGCCTCGCCCCGTTCGGTGCCGTGGGTGAGCACGAAGCCCGGCGGCAGCAGGGCGCGCAACTCGTCGGCGCGGGCGGGCGTGGTCATGTCGAGCAGGACGATCGTTTCGGTCATCGCAGGTTCCATCGGAGGCAAGGTGACGTGGCCGGGCCTTGGGCGAAGCAGTTCCGCACCCTAGATCGAGAAGCGCACCCCTTCCCGCGCCAGCCCGCCGGCGATACCCACCGGCGTGCCGTCCGCCCGCCAACAGGCCGCGCCGGTGAGCATGCCGTCCTCGCCGAAGGCGATGGCGTTCATGCCGCCGGCCACGCGCGGCGAACGCACCACGCGATGGCCGCGCGCCGCCAGCGCCTCGGCCACCGCATCGGGGATCGCCGCCTCCAACTCCAATACCCCGCCCTCGGTCCATATCCGTGGCGCTTCCACCGCCTCCTGCAAGCTCATGCGGTGATCGATCAGGTTGACGATGGCCTGCAGCGCGGAGGGGAAGATGCGGAGCGCGCCGGGCAGTCCGAGCGCGAATTCCAGCTTGCCCTCGCGCATCACGATCATCGGCGCCATGGAGGTGAACACCCGCTTGCCCGGCGCGATGGACAGAGCCCGGCCGGGATGCGGGTCGAAGTTGAACATGTAGTTGTTGGTGGGCATGCCGGTGCCGGGAATCATCGTGCAGGCGCCGAACAGCCCGTTCACCGTCTGGGTGGAGGTGATGACGTTGCCCGCGCCATCGGCCACGGTGAGATGGGTGGTGTCCGCCGACTCGCCGCCGGACAGGCCGGGCGCCCAGGCTTGCGCTTGGTCCAGGCGGATCGCCGCGCGGCGTTCGGCGGCATAGGCCTTGTCGATCAGCCGATCGACCGGAACCGAAACGAAAGCGGGATCGGCGGTGGCCACCGCGCGGTCGGCGAAGGCGATCTTCAGCGCCTCGGCCAGCAGGTGCACGGCATCCGCGGAGCCGAAGCCCATCGCGCCGATGTCGTAGCCTTCGAGGATGTTCAGCATCTGCGCGACATGCACGCCGGAGGAGGACGGCGGCGGCGGGCCGAACACGGTGTGGCCGCGATAGGCGCCGGCGATGGGCGCGCGGATTTCCACCTTGTAGGCGTCGAGATCGGCCTGGGTGATCAGCCCGCCATGCCCGGCCATGAAGCCGGTGAGCGCGGCGCCCAGCGGGCCGCCATACAGCGCCGCCGGGCCGCGTTCGGCGATCAGTGCCAGGCTCTCGGCATAGTCCGGCCGCCTCAATCGCGTGCCCGGTGCGATCGGCGCGCCGCCGGGCAGCAGCAGCGCGGCCAGGCCGGGGTCGCGCGCCAGGTCGGCGCGCGTGTCGGCCACACAGGCGGAGAGATAGGGTGTGACGGTGAAGCCGCCGCGCGCCAGCGCGATGGCGGGCGCCAGCACATCCGCCAGCGCCATGGTGCCGAACCGTTCCAGCGCCATGCACCACCCGGCCAGCGCGCCGGGCACCGCGACGGCGAGCGGGCCGACCACGTTCAGCCGATCCCGCACGTCGCGCTGATGGCCGATCTCATCCGACAGGCACTCGTACATGTCCGGTGTCGCGGCCAGCGGCGCAGTGGACAGCCCGTCCAGCACCTCGTGCCGCCCATCGGCCATGCGGATATGCGCGAGCCCGCCGCCGAGAATGCCGACCATCATCGGCTCCACCACCGTCAGTGCGAACAGGGCCGCGATGGCGGCATCCACCGCGTTGCCGCCGGCCAGCAGCATCTGCGCACCGGCGCCGGAGGCAAGCGGGTGGTTGGTGACCACCATGCCGCGCGACCCCGTCGCCGGCTTCTTCTCGCAGGTGAAGCGCGCCACGCGGGGCGCGGGAAGGGGCATGTCCATGGCTCAGCCTTTCGCCAGGGCGTCCAGCACCATCTTCGTCGCGCCGGAGAGGTCGCCGAGCTTCTCGCCCGCCTTCACCCGCGCCTGGGTGCGCTCGCCGCGCTCCTGCCGGGCGATGGCGGCGTCCGCGATCGCCTCCGCCTCGGCGCGCGGCAGCACCAGCACGCCGGACTCGTCGGCCAGGATCACGTCGCCGGCGCAGACCGGCACGTTGCCGCAGGAGATGGGGTGGTTGAGCGTGCCGCCGAGATTGTAGAGCCGCGTGGTGATGGGCGACATGCCGCGGCACCACATGGGAAAATCGGAATCCTGGATTTCCGTGAGGTCGGTGCAGGGTCCATCGACGATGCCGGCCACCGCTCCCGCCGCCTTCGCCGCGACGGTGACGCCGCCACCCCAGCAGGCATGCTTGTCGTCGCCGAGCCGGTCCACCACCAGGATGTCGCCGGGGCGCAGCAGGCCCAGCGCGTGGTGCAGCAGCGTGGAATCCTGGCCGGGGATGGCGAGCGTGACGGCGGCGGCGGCCACCCGCCGGTTGCCGAGCAGCGGCTGGATGCGCCGGTCCATGAAGCCCCAATGCTGCGAATGGCCGATGGTGGCCGTCTCCACCTTCAGCAGCTTCTCCACCAGGGCGGCCGGCAACTGCTCCGGCATGGGGGCGATTCGGTAGTCGGGCATCGGACGTTCTCCTATTTCGATACGGCGCGGGCGACGCCGACCAGGCGTTCCACCGCGACGACGACGATGAGCGTGAAGATGATGAGCACGACGGACAAGGCGGCGATCAGCGGATCCGTGCGGCCCTCGACGTAGTGTACCATCTCCACCGGCAGCGTGGCCGCGCGCGGGCCGGACAGGAACAACGAGATCACCGTCTCGTCGAAGGACAGCAGGAAGGACAGGCAGGCGCAGGCGATCACGCCGGGCAGGGCCAGTGGCAGCGTCACCCGGCGCAGCACCCGCCAGGGCGCGGCACCCAGCGTCGCGGCGGCCGCCTCGATGTCGTGCGGCAAGGTGGCGAAGGCGGTGGTCATCATGCGGATGACGAAGGGCACGGTGACGGTCATGTGCCCCAGTGCCAGGCCCGGCAGCGTCGCGGTGAGGCGCAGGCGGGTGAAGAACAGCAGCAGGGCCAGGCCGGTGATCAGCGTGGGAAGCAGCAGGGGTGCGAGGAAAAACCCGGTCAACGCCTCACGAAATCGGAACCGGCCCTTGGCGAGTGCCAGTGCCGCGGGCACGCCGATGACCAGCGAGAGCAGTGTGACCGCGCATGCCACCTGCACGCTGACGCCCAGCGCCGCGAGCAGCGGCGCGTTGCCGGCGAGTGCCCGGAACCAGCGCAGCGAAAAGCCGGAGGGCGGAAAGACGATGAAATTATCGGCGGAAAACGCCAGCGCCACCACCACCACGACAGGCGCCAGGATCAGCGCATAGACGCCACCGGCGAGCAGGCTGAGCCCGCGCCCCGCGCCATTCATCGCGCGAGCGCCCTGGATGCGAGCTGGGCCAGCGCCAGCAAGGCCAGCAGCAGCACCAGCGTGTAGATCGCCAGGACCGCCGAGACCGGCCAGTTGGTGTTGGTGGTCGCCTGCTCGAAAATCTCCGTGGCCAGAACGAAGACCCGGCCGCCGCCGAGCAGTTTCGGCGTGATATAGGCGGACATCGACAGCACGAAACCCAAACCCCCGGCCAGGGCGATGGCCGGCAGGCTGAGCGGCAGGGTGACGCGCAGGAAGCCGCGCCAGGGTGAGGCGCCGAGCGAGCGGGCGGCTTCCTCCAGCGTCCTGTCCAGCCGCCCGAACCCGGCGAGCAGGGCGAGGGTCATATAGGGCATGATGCTTTCGGTCAGCCCGATGGTGACGCCCGTCCAGTTGAACACCAGCTTTAGCGGCGCCGAAATCAGGCCGACGGATTGCAGCACCGAGTTGACCAGGCCGCGATCGCCGAGGATGGCGAGCCAGCCGAATACCCGCACCACGCCGGAAACCAGCATGGGCAGGATGGCGACCACTGCCAGCGGGCCGCGCCACCGCGAATTGGTGCGGAACAGGAACAGCGACAGCGGATAGGCCAGCAGCAGGGCGAGTGCCGTGGCGCTGGCCGACAGCAGGAGCGAGTTGCGGGTGAGTTCCAGCGTGAAGCCATCCGCGAAAACGTCGCGCAAGGTCGCCAGCGACCACGCCGGAATCATCGCCCCGGTCGGCCCGACCTCGTTGAACGCGTTGCGCAGGAGCAGCAGGGTGGGCCACGCATAGATGCCCAGGACGAAGACCGCCGCAGGCAAGAGGAGAAGAGGAAGCCGGGTGTTCATGCCGCGTCCGGGGGAAAGATCAGATTGTCCTGCGGGCGCCAGGCAACGGCGATGGCCGTGCCCTCTTCCGGCAGCGTGCCGCCTGAGGGGAGTTCCACGGTGAGCTGGCCACCCGGACCTTCCACCAGAACCTCCACACGGTCGCCGACGAAGGCGCGGCGCAGTACGCGTCCCTCCACGCGCATCGCATCGCCGGTGGGTTCGGCCGATGGCAGCAGGCGCATGCGTTGCGGGCGGATCAGGATGTCGAAGCTTGGCCAGCCGGGATCGTTCATCGGCTGCGCGGCGCCCCATATGCGGATGCCACCGCCATCGCGCGTGGCGGCGAGCGCGTTGGCACGGCCGACGAATTCGGCGACGAACCGTGCGGCCGGGCGCTCGTAGATATCTTCCGGCGTGCCGATCTGCGCGATACGTCCGCGATGCATCACGGCGATGCGGTCGCACATCGTCAATGCCTCCACCTGGTCGTGCGTGACGAACAGGGTGGTGATGTCGAGCGATTTCTGAATGGATCGGATTTCGTGCCGCATCGCGTCGCGCAGCTTGGCGTCCAGGTTGGACAGAGATTCGTCGAGCAGCAGCACGGAGGGATGGACCACCAGCGCGCGCGCCAGCGCCACGCGCTGTTGCTGGCCGCCCGACAATTCGCGAGGCCGTCGCCGCTCCAGCCCGGCGAGATGGACGAGAGCAAGCGCGTCGCCTACCCGGCGGGTGATATCGCCCCGCGCCACCCCGCGCTCCTCCAGCCCGAAACCGATGTTGCGCGCGACGGAGAGGTGCGGGAACAGCGCGTAGGATTGGAAGACATAGCCCATGTTGCGCCGATGCGCGGGCAGGCGGGTGATATCCGCGCCATCGACGCGGATGGTGCCGCGATCCGGATCCACCAGCCCCGCGAGCATGCGCAACGTGGTGGTCTTGCCGCAGCCGGAAGGGCCAAGCAGCGCCACCGCCTCACCCTTGCCGATGGCGAGCGAGACGTCGTGAACGGCGATCGACTCACCATAGCGCTTGTGCAGGCCGGTGAGTTCCAGATAGCCCGTCACCGCGCGGCTGCGATCACTTCGCGCCGCCAGCGGTTGTTCCACTGATCGCGCATTTTCAGGATGTCGTTCCAATCCACCGGGATCATCCGGGCACGGATGTCCGGCGCCGTCGCGGTACGTGCCATGGCGGCGGGCGCGATCTGCGCACGGGCGTTGGTCGGCGCGTAGAACATGCGCTCGGTGAAGGCCTTCTGGGCGGGCTGCGACAGGGCATAGGCCAGGAAAGCGGCACCCGCCGCGCGGTTCTTGGCGCCGGCGACGAGGTTGATCGTGTTGATCTGGAACACCGATCCCTCCGGTGGCAGCAGGGGCACCACCCGGCCTGCGGATTGGTCGGCGACGAGCTGGGTGCGCGCATTCCACGCCGTGGCAACCTTCACCACGCCGTTGAGGATGAGCGCGTAGCCGTCCGGGTTCGGTTCGAAAGTGTTGACGGAGGGGGCCAGTTCGCGGAGCCGGCGGATGGCGGCGTCGATCGATTTACGGTAGTCTCCGCCTTCCATCTTCTCCACCATGGCGGTCAGCGCGAGGCCCTGGATGTTCGGCGGCGCCGAGATGGCGAGCAGGCCCTTGAGGTCCGGCCGCCACAGATCGGCCAGCTTGGTGAGTTGCGGCTTCAGCGCGGAATCCTGGGCCAGCACGAGATGGTCGAAGGTGACGGCGGGGCCGAACGCGCCGCCCGCCGCGCGGGCCTCTGGCGACAGCTCGTTCAATACGGGGAATTCGGACTCGGAGAGCTTGTCGAACAGACCCTCGATGTTGCCGATGGTGGAGGTGGTGACGTCCATGATCGCGACATCCACCTGCGGGTCCGCCTTCTGCGCGCGGATGGTGCCGACCATCTGCGCCGAGGTTCCGGCCGAGGTGAAATTCACCTTCACGCCGGGATTGGCCGCGATGAAGGGCTCGATCACCGCCTTGGTGTAGTTGTCCTGGAAGATGCCGGAATAGGCCATCAGGGTGATCTCGCCACCGACCTTCTGCGCCCGCGCAATGGCGGGGGCGGCGAGGGCGGCGAGGCCGGTGCGAAGGGCGATGCGGCGGGTCAACATCTTACGCGGGCACCTTGGCCGCGAAATGCGCGATGAAGCGCGCGCAGATATCGGTCAGTTGCTCCGTCAGCGCCGCGCCGGTCTCCACCGAGCACAGGCGCGGATCGCCCTTGGCGACGCCGAGATTGTAAACCTCGTCGTACTCGTTCGGCATCGCCACCTCGTGGCCCTCGAAGCTCGCGGTGCCCAGGCCGGTGAATGGCAGGTCCAGCACCGGATCCTTCTTCAACGGCTTGCCCTCGGGGATCAGATCCTTGCGGATGAGCTCGGGGAACAGGTGCAGGCCGATCGACGTCAGCGGGTCCGATCCGTGGCCGGCAACGGCAGCGGCCTTGTCGGCACCGCCGAGAATGCCCGGCAGCAGGCCGTAGCCGATGCGCCAGAGATACAGGCTGGGCAGCACGATCTGCTCGCGCAGATACAGCTCGCGCGCCACTTCGGCGATGGGGCCGACATTGCCGCCATGGCCGTTGATCACGATGATCCGGGTGAGGCCGTTGCGGTGAAGCGACTCCACCATTTCCGCGATCACCGCGGTGAGCGTTGCCTGCGAGATGGCGATGCCGCCGGTCATAGCGCCGAACCAGTCAGCTCCGCCGAAGGGCAACACCGGCGCGACCAGAGTGCGGGTGCCGGCCTTGGTTGCGCGGATGGCGGCAAGCTCGGCGATCTTCTCGGCCAGCAGGTAGTCGCCCATCGGCGCGTGCGGCCCCTGATCCTCGTGGCTGCCCATCGGCAGAAGGATGATGGGATTCGCCTTCAGGATCTCCCGCGCCTCACCGCCGGTGATGGTGCCCATATGGACGAGAGGATCGGTCTTCGCAGCCATGTCGGTGGTCCTTGGTTGAGAGGTTATCGTGAGGCGGTGCGGGGATCGACGGCATCACGCAGCCGGTCGCATAGCCGGTTCATCGCCAGGATGGTGAAGGTGAGCACGAGGCAGGGCCAGACGAGAAGCAACGGCGCCTGCTCCATTGTCGCGCGCGCGCCGCGGATCATCAGCCCCCAGGACGGCGCCGGTGGCACCACGCCTAGGCCAAGGAAGGATAGGCCGCTCTCCAATACCACCGCCGCGGCAACAGCGAGCGAGAACTGCACCAGGATGGGCCCCGCGATGTTCGGCAGCACGGTACGCAGGAGGATGCGGGCGGTGGTGCAGCCCATCGCCCGTGCCGCCTCCACGAAATCGCGCTCGCGCACGCTGCGTACTTCCGCTTGGGTGATGCGCGCGAAGCCGGGCACGTAGAGCACGGCGAGGACGAGGATCAGCGTGGCCGCGCCCGGGCCGAGCAGCGTGACCACCAGCAACGCCAGCAGCACCGGCGGGAAGCACATGATGATTTCCACGCAGCGCACCGACAGCGCCGCGCCGAGATGGCGCGTCCAGCCGCCCAGAAGGCCCAGCGCCACACCGATCAGTCCAGCGGCGAGCGAGGCGGCGAAAGCGACGGTGAGGCTGGTGCGTGCACCCCAGACCAGGCGCGAGAGCACGTCGCGCCCGAACTCGTCGCGGCCCAGCCAGGCGCCCGCCATCGGTTCGGCGAGCCGCCGTGCGACGTCCTGCTTCACCGGGTCGGCCAGCGGCAAAAGGGGGGCGGCGAGGGCGACCAGCAGGATGATCGCCACGGGCAAAGCGGGTCGCAGAAGGGGACGCAGCGAGGCCGCGCGCATCAGGCGCGAATCCGCGGGTCGAGGGCCGCCTGCAGCAGATCGACAGCGAGATTGATCAGCAGGAACAGCACGGAAATGGTCAGCACGATGCCGACCACCGTGGGATAGTCCCGCCCCTCCACCGCGCGCAGCAGCGGGGTGGACAGGCCCGGCCAGTTGAACACGTATTCCACCAGCACCGTGCCACCGAGCAGCGTGCCCATCTGCAAGCCCAGCACGGTGATGACCGGGTTGAGCGCGTTGCGCAGCACATGGACCACGATCACCCGCAGCGGCGACAGTCCCTTGGCCAGTGCCGTGCGCACGTAGTCGTTGGCCAGCGCATCAAGCATGGCAGCACGGGTGGAGCGGAACAGCATCGCCGCCAATCCCTTGGCGATGGCGATCGCCGGCAGCGCGAGAAGCATGAGATGGCGCAAGGGATCTTGCGAAAAAGGAACGTAGCCCCCCGCAGGCATCAGCCGCAGCACCTGGGCGAGCAGCAGCACCAGCAGGGTGCCGACGACGAACACCGGCACCGCCAGCAGCAGTGCGGTGATCGAGGCGGCGGCGCGGTCGAACCGCCCGCCGCGGTGCAGCGCCGCGTAAACTCCAGCGGGCACGCCCGCCATCACGGCCAGAAAGGCACCAGCCGCGACGAGTTCCAGCGTGCGCGGCAGACGCAGGGCGATCTCCTGGACCACCGGATAGTCGTCGATGAGCGAGGTGCCGAGATCGCCATGGAACAGCGAAACGAGAAACGCGCCGTATTGGACCAGCAGGGGCTGGTCGAGCCCCAGCCGGCTGCGCAGTTCCTCAACCAACGCGGGATCGGGCGTGGCACCGCCGGAGGACAACAGCAACTCGGCGGGATCGCCCGGTACGACATGCAGCGCGAGAAACACCACCGTCGCGACGACCCAAGCGAGGAACAGCACCACCAACAGCCGGCGGATGAGCCAGGCCGAACTCATCCGAAATAGGTTTCCTCGAGCATACCGCCGGAGGAGGTTGTCAACGCGCCAGGCAGGTTGACGAAGCCCGCCACACCTTTGTCCATGCCATAGCCTTGAGAGCGCCAGGCGAGGCCGGCGAGCGGCACTTCCTCCAGCACAGCGCGCTGCATCTCCTTGTAGATCTCAACGCGCTTGGCCTGATCGAATTCGGTGCGCCCCTTCGCCAGCGCCGCGACGGTGCGCGGCGCGTCCACCTTGAACGAACGGCCATGGGTGGGCGGCTGCGAGGTGTCGAGCAGCGAGGTCAGCCCGTCCGGATCGTTGTTGTCGGCGGCGACGCCGTGGATGGAGATGTCGTACTGCCCGCGCGTGCCGCGGCTGACGCGGGTGGACCAATCCGTCAATTGCAGCTCGCACTGAATGCCCACGGCCGCGAGGTGCTGCTGCACGATTTCGGCCGTGTCCTTGTGCATGCCATATTGCGAGGTAGCGAGCAGCGTGGTCTGAAATCCGTTGGGGAAGCCCGCCTCGCTGAGCAGCGCCTTGGCACGCGCGGGATCATAGGCCCAGCCGCGGGCGAGGTCCTTGTCGTACCACGGCGTGCCCTCCACGATGGGCGGGCCTTCCAGCACCTTGCCGCGCCCGGAGAACACCGCTTTCACGATATCCTCGCGCCGCACCGCATGGGCCACCGCGCGGCGCACCCGCGCATCGTTGAAGGGGGGCTTGGTGCCGTTGAACAGCACGTCCATGAACGGGCCTTCCTGCGTCAGCAGTTTCAGCCGTGGGTTCGCCTCCACTGCGCTCATCGCGGGCCAAGGCACGTATTCGATGATGTCCATATCGCCCGAGACCAGCGCGGCGTTGCGCAGGTTCTCGTCGGCATAGACGGTGAATTTGATCCCCTTCAGCTTGGGAAAGCCGGGCTTGTAGTATTTGTCGAACGCCGAAAGTTCCAGCGACGAGCCGCGCTCCTGCGCCACCAGGCGGAAAGGACCGGCGCCGATCGGCTCCGCCGCCGTCGATTTCCGCGACAGGATGAACGTGTTGTAGTTGGCGAACCAGCTCGGCAAGGTCACCATCGGCGTGCGGGTGACGAGTCGGATCGTGGCGGGATCGAGGATGTCCACCCGCGTGATGTCCTGGAACTGCGTGCGCATCGCGGCGGTGGATTTCTCGCCTGCAATCTGCTCGATCGACCATTTCACGTCGTCGGCGGTCACCGGATCGCCGTTGTGGAACTGGCAACCCTGGCGCAGCTTGAACACCCAGGCGCCCGCGTCGTCGCGCGACCAGGATTGCGCGAGCTCGCCGCGCAGCTCGCCATCCGACCCATAGGTGACCAGGCTGCGATGGATCAGCATCTTCACTGTGCCGGCCGAGGCGCCGACGGAGACCCAAGGCTGAAGATTTGGCGGAAAGGCGGACAGGCCGAAGCGCAGCACATTGCTGGGCCGCTGGGCCTGCGCGGCACGGGTGAGCCAAGGATACGGCAGAAGCGCACCGGCAAGGCCGGCGCCCAGCACGGAACGGCGGAAGAGGCTCATCCTCGAATCCTTCCGAGCAATGGCGAAGCCATATCGGCCCCGCACGAAGGTTACGCGCCGTGACAGGGTTGTCCCCGAATGTTGCGCTACGGATAGATCGCCGCGGTCAGGGTGTCCATAGAGAATTTTTCATGTATACGAGAAGGCGCGATGATCATGCCGACAGTGATGGAACGCCCGGACGAGTTCGACCGCGCCCGCAAGGAGCCGATGCGCGAGCGCGTCTATCTGTATGCCCGCGAGCAGATCCTGCGTGGGCGGTTCGGCGGTGGCTCGTTCATCGAGGAGGAGGACATCGCGTCTGCCCTGGGCGTCTCACGCACCCCTGTGCGCGAGGCATTCCACCGCTTGGAAGCCGAACGTTTCATCGATCTGCTGCCCCGGCGCGGTGCCTTGGTCCGGCAAGTGACGGTGCAGGAGCTGGTGGATGTCTATGAAGCGCGGCGTGTCATCGAAAGCCATGCCATCAGCAGGATCTGCCGCGAGAAGCTGCCCGTTTCGGCGGATATGAAGGCTGTGCTCGGAAAGCTGGAAAAGCTGCCGCCACGCGAAACATTCGGGCGCAGCGAGTTGAATCGCGAACTCCACTCCGTTCTCGTCGCGCGCGCCGGCAATGCCGTGTTGTCCGAGCTCTACCAGTCATTGGATGCGCGCCAGCAGCGCGTGGCCATGACGGCGATCGAGGCTGATCCGACCCGTCTGGCCCGCATCAGCCGGGAGCATCACGCGCTGATCGGTGCTCTCGCGGCCTGGGATGAGGCACGCGCGCTGGCGATCCTGGAACGGCACCTCCGCCCGATCATGGGCGTGATGGCGCGGCTCGCGCCTCCGGCCTAGGCAACGTTCAGTTCATTTTCCGCCATCGACGCTCAGCACCTGGCCGCTGATCCAGCGCGCATGATCTGAGGCGAAGAACAGCACGGCGGCCGCGATATCCTCAGGCGTGCCCAACCGTTTCAGCGCGATGGACTGCACCAGCCGTTGCTGGCCCTCGGCGCCCATCGCCTCCCATTGCCGCTCCGTCGTGGGATTGGAGCGGACGAAGCCGGGTGCGACATTGTTCACGGTGATGCCGAATGGCCCCAACTCATGTGCCAACTGCCGGGTGAGACCGATTTGACCCGCCTTGGCGCTGGCATAGGCCTGGATGCCTGTGAGGCTGATACCCAGCCCGGCGCCGGAGGAGATGTTGACAATGCGCCCGCCACCGGCGGCCTTCATGCCCGGCGCGACTGCGCGCGCCATCAGAAAGGCGCCAGTGAGGTTGACGTCCACGATCGCATGCCAGTCCGGCAGGGTGATCTCCTCCAGTGGCCGTCCGGCCTGCCCCCGCACGCCTCCGGCGTTGTTGACCAGCACGGTGACGGTGATGCCAGTGGCGGCGAGTTCGCCGATCAGCGCGGCGATCGCAGCCTCGTCCGTCACGTCGAGCCGGTGGCTCCGGCAGGTCGGCCCGGCGAGCGTGGCGGTTTCCGCCAGCTCGTCCGCCTGCACGTCGCAGGCGATCACGCGCGCGCCCACCCTGGTGAGCGCGCGTGCAATGGCGCGGCCGAAGCCGTGCGCCGCGCCGGTCACCAGGGCGGTGCGGCCGGAGAGATCGATGTTCATACCGCATCTCCGCCGCCAAGCTGCTCAAGATTGGCGCGAACGAGGGAGCGGCGCCCTTCCTCGATATCGTGGATGCCGGCGATCACCGCCTCGGTGAGGGGCGTGGGCACGCCCAGCCGCCGGCCGATGATCGCCACCGGGCCAAGCTGGGCGTCCACCTCCGTCCGCCGCTTGCGCACCGCCAGGTCGCGCCAGATGCCCGAATGGGATTTCAGCGAGCGCCGGTTGTGCGCCACCATATCGTCGAAGGATCGCGCGGTGCGTTCGGCTGATGCATCCGGCAGGAAGGCCGGCGGATCGAATCCGTTGAATCCTTCCAGCGTGATGCCTTCGGCGCGCGAGACCGCGGCCACCTCCCGGCCGAGCCCGGTCAGCACGGAGCGATGCGCGGGGTCGGCCAGCACGTCGGCGATGCTGTCATCGGTCAGCGCCGTGGCGAACAGCAACGCGCCGTAGATCATCTTGCCCCAGAGATAGCCGTGGATGTTCGGCGTCGCGATCGCTGCCGCGTCGAAATTCTGGAACAGCGCGTGCAGGGCGCGCAGCCGTTGCGTGTCCGCACCGTCGAGCTCGCCCAGCACCACCGCACCACGGCCGCCATACATCACCACGCCCGGCGCCATGTAGTCGGCGCCGAAATTGACGAAGCAGCCTATGGTGCGCTCTGGCCCCACGCGGGCGGCGATCACCGCCTCGTTCAGCCCGTTCTGGGCGGAGACCACGAACCCGTCTGCGGCGACATGTGGCGCCATCTGCGCGATTGCCGCTTCCGTGTGATGCGCCTTCACGGCCAGGATGGTACGGCGGAATTCTCCCGTCAGCGTCTGCGGCGTGAAGGCGGGGGCGTGCACGCGGCCGGGCGCGATCGGGCCGGTGATCTCAAGCCCGTCGCGCGCCATGGCGGCGGCATGGTCCGCGGCGGCATCGACGAACACCACGGATTCGCCGGCGCGCACGAAGGCCGCGCCGAGCGAGCCACCGATGGCGCCGGCTCCCCAGATCAGGATGGGATCACTCATGCCCAGGGTCCTTCCAGCGCCGCGCGCGTCTCGGCGACGCCGGTTTCCCAGATCGCCAGCATGTCTTCGTCCGGCCGTTCGTAGAGGCCGCCGAAATTGCCGTCGCCGAGCAGCGCGCGCACGCCGGCCGGTGCCATAACGCGCATGCGGGCGAAATCCACCATCGGCTTGCGCTGGCTGGGCTGCACCACGCCGGGCAGGCGGGTCCAGGGGAAATTCTCCATCCAGGAGGCATGGCTGGCGACGGGGTCGATTTCCTGCACCTTGGCGAAGGTAGCGGGCGCGTTCCACCAATTGTGGAATTTCACGGCGGTACCGGGATGATCGGCCATCCATTCGATCGCCAGCGCCCCCGCCGGCGCGTTGCCACCATGGCCGTTGACGATGAGGATGCGCCGGAAGCCGTGGCCGTGCAGGCTGTCGAGTATGTCGCGCACCAGAGCGAGATAGGTGGACAGGCGCAGCGAGACCGAGCCGGGGAAGGCCAGGAAATATGGCGTGAGCCCATAGGGCTGCACGGGAAAGACCGGAACGCCCAGCGGCGCCGCCGCCTCGGTCGCCACCCGTTCGGCAAGGATGGAATCGACGGAGAGGCTGAGGCCGGCATGCTGTTCGGTGGAACCGAGTGGCAGCACGGCGCGATCGTCCCGGGCGAGATATGCCTCGACCTGGGACCAGTTCATGGCGCTGATCGTCACGCGACCTTCTCCTGCGCTTCGGGATTCACGACGGGTTCGTCGAGCAGCGGCCGCACCACGCGGTCGATGTCGCCAGGGTCGGGGCTGTGCCGGTACTCGATGGCGACAAGGCCCGGCGGCGCGCGATCCAGCGCCGCTTCGGCGCCGGTGGCATAGACCATCACGTCGTAGCCGGCCAAGCGAGCGGCGAGGTCGGAATCGTCCACCAGCGCCGCGTCCGCCGGCGCCACATGCGGCGCGAACCGGCCGATGCCCGGCCGCATCAACGGCAGGAAATCCGGAAAGCGCGAAACAGCGAGAACCCGCGCGCCGGGCGGCAGGGAGGCGAGGGCGCGCCGCGTCTCCTCGGAAGGAATGAAGCTGATCGTCGCGAGACGGGCGCCGGGCAGCCGCGCCTCCACCTCGCGCATCCGATGGGCCATGGCGAGCACCAGATCGGCCTCGCGTGCCCGGCTGCGCGCTGTTTCGTCCGTGCGCAGCTGGTCCAGCGTGAACCCCTCGACGGAGGTGGAAGGGCCAAGCGCCTCGGCCACCGCATGGGCATAGGCCGTGGTGGCGGCTGGAAAAATGCCGATGAGGGCGACCATCCGCCCGTACTCCCGGCCACCCCGTGCCGAGAGTCGCGCGGCCACCAGCCCGGCGATGTCGCCAGGGGTCAGGCGGAGGGCCAGGCCTTCCTCGATCAACGTATCCACGCGGCGGCCGAAGGCGGCCAGCCGGTCCGCCCGCGCCCCCGCGCGGCGCCGCGCCACGAAGGTGCCAGAGCCGGCGCGCCCTTCGATCAATCCGGCCTCCTTCAGGTCGCGATAGACCTGGCTGACCGTCATCGGTGCCACACCGGCTTCCAGCGCGAGATCACGCACCGAGGGCAGCCGGTCGCCGGCGCGGAATTCACCACAGGCGATGCCGTACTCGACGAGGCCGCGCAGTTGCAGCCCGAGCGGCACGGGCAGGCTTCGGTCCAGGGTCAGGCGGATGGGAGAGCGGTTCATCTGTTCTACGAAGCTAGCACAGTGGTGCGCGACGTCTCAATCCCGGCCTTCGTCGATACCCAGACAGAAATGCTCGATTTTCATTCGATATTTGCGTAATTTGTGAGCTTGGCCCGCTTCAACCATGGCGTTGACAGGCGGAAGCCGCCCCGCGTAGCGTTCTATCCTCATAGAACAGAATTGTACGGAGTGCAGGACGATGAAGGTTCTCAGCTTCGGTGCGGCCGCGGCCTTCTGCGTGGTCGCCGCATGTGTGGCGATGCCGGCCGGCGCGCAGACCCGCGGCGGCGTGATGACCTATGGCCGCTACGCCGACAGCCTGTTCCTCGATCCCGTGCTGAACGACGCCAATGTCGATATCTGGATACTCTCAAATCTCTACGACACGCTGTTGCTGCCCACCGACGATGGCAAGGGCGTGCAGCCTGGCCTCGCCACCGGTTTCACCATGGCGCCGGACGGGCTGAGCGTCACGCTTACCCTGCGCGACGGCATCAAGTTCTCCGACGGTTCGCCGATCACGGCGGAGGACGTGAAATGGTCGCTGGACCGGGCACGCGATCCGAAGGAGGGGATCTGGAACTTCATCGATGAATCCATCGGTTCCGTGGACATCAAGGACCCGAAGACCATCGTTCTGGTGCTGAAGCGACCCGATCCGGCGATCATTCCCGGCTTGACCGTGTTCAACAACGCGATCATGCCGAAGAAGCTGTTCGAGGCGGTCGCCGGCGCCACGCTGGATGACAAGGCCAAGGTGTTCGCGGAGCGTCCCGTCGGCTCGGGCCCGTTCATGTTCCAGTCCTGGAGCCGCGGGCAGCAGATGAAGCTGGTGCGCAATCCGTACTATTGGCGCATGGGTGCCGACGGCAAGCCGCTACCCTATCTCGACGGCATCACCTTCGAAGTTCTGCCCGATGACGCGACGCGGCTGCTCAAGGTCCAGTCCGGCGAGCTCGATGGCGCGGAGCTGGTGCCGTTCAGCCGCGTGAACGAGCTGAAGGCCAATCCCAAGCTCAATATGGTGCTGTTTCCCTCCACCAAGGTCACCTACGCCACGCTGAACGTGCGGCCGAAGCTGAAGAATGGTGCGGACAACCCGCTCTCCAACGACAAGGTGCGGCAGGCCCTGAACTATGCCGCCGACAAGGACGCCATCATCGCCATCGTCACGCATGGCGTGGGCACGCCGATGTCGAGCTACATGTCCACCGCCACGCCGTTGCACACTGGTAGCGGTGCCATGTTTCCCGCCGATCTCGCCAAGGCCAAGGCGCTGATGAAGGAAGCCGGCTATGAGAAGGGCTTCACCTTCTCCACGCTGGCCCTGGCCGGCAATGTGGACGAGGTGGGCATCGCCACGGCGTTGCAGCAGATGTGGGCGCAGATCGGCGTGACGCTGGTGATCGACCAGGTGGACAACGCCACGCGCACCGCCCGCTATCGTGCCGCCGATTTCTCGATGCGCCTGGGCTCGTGGACCGACGACATCGCCGACCCGAACGAGATCACCGCCTATTTCGGCTATTACCCCACCATCGAATCCCTGCATTCCGGCTGGAAGAACGACAAGTTCAATGCGTTGTTCGAGGCCTCGCAGAAGGAGCTGGATCTGGCCAAGCGCACCGCGCAATACGCGGAGATGCAGGCGATCTATCGCGACGGGCCGATCGTGCCGCTCTATGAATCGCCCTATCCGGTGGTGCTCAAGAAGAACGTGCGCGGATTCGTGCAGATCCCACTTGGCAACAACATCTTTTCTGGAACCTCGTTGGAGAAGTGAGGCCGGCGCCGGGGCATGCCCAGCCTTGGCTACGTGGTTCGCCGCGTGTTGCAGATGGTGCCGACCCTGGTGTTCATCCTGGTCGTCACCTTCGTGCTGGTGCGGCTGCTGCCAGGGGATCCGCTGAGCGCCATCGCCGGCGATCGCGTGACGGATGCGCAGGTGGCCCAGGCGCGCGCCGCCTATGGGCTGGACGAGCCGCTGCTGACGCAGTTCCTGATCTATGTGCGCCATGTGGCCACCGGCGATCTGGGCCGGTCGATCGTGGTGCAGGCGCCGGTGCGCAACCTGGTGACGGAGCGGCTGCCGCCGACATTGATGCTGACGGCGATGTCCGTGCTGATCGGCGTCGGCCTTGCCGTGCCGCTTGCCTTCGCCTCCGCCCTGCGGCGGGGCCGCGCTGCCGATTTCGCCATCCGCGCCGGCGCGCAGATCAGCCTCTCGATGCCGGTCTTCTATATCGGCCTTGTCCTGCTCACCGTTTTTGCCGCGCAGCTGCGCTGGTTCCCGGTCGGCGGCTACGGCGATGATTGGGGCGAGCGGGCCTATCATCTGTTCCTTCCGGCGGTGACGCTGGGTGTGAGCCTGGCCGCCATTCTCATGCGCAATCTGCGCGCGGCGATCATCGAGGTGCTCGGCGCGGAGTATGTCGATTTCGCCCGGGCCAAGGGGCTGGCGACGCGGGTCGTCCTGCTGCGCCACGTGCTGCGCAACGCACTGATCTCCACGTTGGCGCTGCTCGGCCCCACAGTGGGCGCCCTGCTCGGGGGTGCGGTGATCACCGAATCCGTCTTCGCCATTCCCGGCATCGGCCGGCTGATGATCGAGAGCATCTATGGCCGCGACTATCCAGTCATTCAGGGGTTGACGCTGATCCTGGCGTTGCTGGTCTCGCTTGCCTTTCTTGTCACCGATCTCATCCAGGCGGCGCTCGATCCGCGGGTGGCGCGGTGAGCGGCACCCAGGCCGTGCGCGCGCTGCGCCTGCCACGGATTCCGCTGACCCTCGCCGCGGGAATCGCCATCCTGCTCGTTGCGCTGGTGCTGGCCGCCGTGCCGCAGCTCGTCGCGCCCTACAGCCCCACGGCGTTCGACTACAAGGCCATCCTCAAGGGGCCGTCGCTCGCGCACCCGTTCGGCACCGATAATTTCGGGCGCGATATCCTCTCCCGCACCATCTGGGCCTATCGCGTCGATCTGCAGATCGCGCTGTTCGGCACAATCTTCGCGGCGGTATTCGGCACGCTGGTGGGCGCGGTGGTCGGCTATGTCGGCGGTTGGGCGGAGATCGTGTTCGGCCGCGTGGTGGACATGATCGTGACCTTCCCGTTCCTGGTGCTGGTGATCGCCATCGTCGCCGTGCTGGGGCCGGGATTGCTCAATCTCTATATCGCGGTCAGCGCGGTGGGCTGGATCTACTACGCGCGCATCGTCGCCGCCGGCGTCGCCGTGCAGCGGCGGCTGGACTATGCGGCGGCGGCGCGGGTGCTGGGTTATTCCACACCGCGCATCGTGCTGCGGCACCTGCTGCCCAATGTCGTCTCCGCGGCGCTGGTGTTCTGGATGACGGATATGGCGCTGTGCATCCTGCTCGGCTCCAGCCTCGGCTATCTCGGCCTCGGCGCGCAGCCGCCGGCCGCGGAATGGGGCGTGTTGATCGCCGATGGCAAGAACTACATGAGCACCGCCTGGTGGATTTCCATCTTCCCCGGCCTCGCCATCGTTACCACCGGCCTCGGCTTCAGCCTGCTCGGCGATGGGCTGGCCGATCTTCTGCGGCCGCGGCGCTGATGGCGCGCGCGCTGTCCGTGCGAGGGTTGAGCACGGTGTTCCCGTCGCCCCAGGGCATGCTGACGGCGGTGGACGGTGTGGATTTCGATCTCGCGCCCGGCGAAATCCTCGGGCTGGTCGGTGAATCCGGTTCGGGCAAGAGCGTCACGCTGCGCTCGATCCTGCGGCTGGTGCATGCGCCGGGCCGCGTGACGGGGCAGGTGCTGTGGGGTGGGCGCGACCTGCTGGCGCTCGGCGAGTCCGAGTTCCGCAAGCTGCGCGGACGCGAGATCGCCACGGTGTTCCAGGAGCCGATGACGGCGCTGAACCCGGTGCTGACCATTGGCCGGCAGATCGATGAAAGCCTGCGCGCGCATACCCGGCTCGACCGGCGCGCGCGACGGGCCCGTGCGATTGAGCTGCTGGACCTCGTCGGCATTCCCGCGCCCGGCACGCGGCTCGGCGATTTTCCCCACCAGTTCTCCGGCGGCATGCGCCAGCGCGCCATGATCGCCGTGGCGCTGGCCGGCGAGCCGGAACTGCTGCTGGCCGACGAGCCCACCACGGCGCTGGACGTCACCATCCAGGACCAGATCCTCAAGCTCCTGCTCGGTCTGCGCGCGCGCACGGGAATGGGCATGGTACTGGTCACCCACGATCTCGGCGTGGTGGCGCAGAGTTGCGACCGCGTGGCGGTGATGTATGCCGGGCGCATCGCCGAAAGCGGGCCGGTCGCCGCGGTGTTCGCCGAGCCGCGCCACGCCTATACGCGCGGGCTGATCGGCTCCGTGCCCCGCGCGGGAACGGAGCGCCGTCCGCTGCTGTCCATCGAGGGCACGCCGCCGGGGCTCGGCGAGCGGCCCAGCGGCTGTGCCTTCCACCCCCGCTGCGGCTTCGCTACCGATATCTGCCGCACCGCCGCGCCGCCGATGGAAAACGTGGCGCCGGACCGGCTGAGTGCCTGCTGGAACCATGCCGCCGTGGCGGCCGCGCGCGAGGCGGCATGACCGCCCCGCCGCTGCTCTCCCTGCAGGATGTGGCGGTGCGCTTTCCCGTCCGCCGCACCTTGCTGGACCGGCTGGCGCGGCGGCCGGCACGGGCGGTGCACGCGCTGAACGGCGTGCGGCTCGATCTGCATCGCGGCGAGACTTTGGGCCTGGTGGGCGAGTCCGGCTGCGGCAAGTCCACCCTCGCGCGCGTCGCCGTGCGGCTGATCGATCCCGATGACGGCCGCGTGTGCTTCGAGGGGCAGGACATCGCGAGCTTGCAAGGCGCCGCCCGCCGCGCCTTCAATCGCCGCGCGCAGATGGTGTTCCAGGACCCGTACGGCTCGCTCAATCCGCGCATGACCGTGCGGCAGATGCTGGGTGAGGCGCTGGCGGTGCACCGCATGCGCCCGCGCGCCGACATTCCCGCCCGCATCGCCGAGTTGCTGGCCCTCGTGCGCCTGCCGCCGGACAGCGCCGACCGGCTGCCGCACCAGTTCTCCGGCGGCCAGCGCCAGCGTATCGGCATCGCCCGCGCGCTGGCGGTTGAGCCCGAGCTGCTGGTGGCGGACGAGCTGGTCTCGGCGCTGGACGTGTCGGTGCAGGCGCAGGTGGTGAACCTGCTGCTCGATCTGCAGGAGCGGCTGGGGCTGACGGTGCTGTTCGTCGCCCATGATCTGCGGCTGGTGCGCCACATCTCCCACCGCGTGGCGGTGATGTATCTCGGCGCCGTGGTGGAATTGGGCGAGACGGAGGCGCTGTTCTCGGCCCCGTGCCATCCCTACACGCGCGCCCTGCTCG
>CAMFLK010000026.1 GCA_945957135.1 uncultured Rhodospirillales bacterium | reverse complement strand
GGCTTGAGCGAAGCGACCCTTGACGACCCCGAGCACGGCGCCACCCTCGGGAGAAGGCGGGCACCTTCAAACCGCGGGCATCAATCCTCGAGGAAGATGTCCCGGTCCTTGGTCTCCGGCACCATGAAGATGCCGATTACCACGGTGGCGAGCGCGATGACGATCGGGTACCACAGGCCGAAATAGATATCGCCGGTCTGCGCGATCATCGCGAAGGCGGTGGCCGGCAGCAGGCCGCCGAACCAGCCATTGCCGATATGGTAGGGCAGCGACATCGAGGTGTAGCGGATGCGGGTGGGGAACAGCTCCACCAGCGCCGCGGCGATCGGGCCATAGACCATCGTCACCAGGATCACCAGCGCCGTCAGGATCAGCACCAGGCTGCCGGTCTGGGCGCGGAAGATGTCGAACGGATTGGACATCTTGGCGACCGTCGGGTTGGACGCGGCGGGGTAGCCCACCGCGGTCAGCGCGTCGGCCAGCGCCTTGTTGAAGGCGGCGGTCTTCGCGGCACGGTCGGCGCCAGCCTTGATGGCGTCGAAGGACTCCACCGTCTTGTCGTTGATCTTGATCACCGCCGGCGCGCCGGCCGGGCCGGGCTGCACCGTGTAGGTGACGGAGGCACGGGCCAGCGCCCCCTTGGCGATGTCGCAGCTGGAGGTGAACTGCGCGGTGCCCACCGGGTTGAACTGGAACGAGCACTCGGACGGGTCGGCGGTGACCACCACCTTCACGTTCTCATGCGCCGCGTAGAGCGCCGGGTTGGCCTCCGCCGTCATCAACCGGAACAGCGGGAAATAGACGATGGCGGCGATCAGGCAGCCGCCGAGGATGATCGGCTTGCGGCCGATCTTGTCCGACAGCGCGCCGAACAGCACGAAGCCGCCGGTGCCCAGCAGCAGCGACCACGCCACCAGCAGGTTGGCGGTGTAGCTGTCCACCTTCAGCACGGCGCTGAGGAAGAACAGCGCGTAGAACTGGCCAGTGTACCACACCACCGCCTGGCCCATCACCAGGCCGAGCAGGGCGAACAGCGCCACCTTGGCGTTGCGCCACTGGCCGAACGCCTCGGACAGCGGGGCGGTGGACTGGGTGCCCTCCTCCTTCATGCGCAGGAAGGCCGGGCTTTCCGCCAGCTGGGTGCGGATCCACACGGACACGCCGAGCAGCAGGATCGAGACCAGGAACGGAATGCGCCAGCCCCAGGCGGCGAAATCGGCCGAGGACATGGAGGCCTGGGTGAACAGGATCACCAGCAGCGAGAGGAACAGGCCCAGCGTCGCCGTGGTCTGGATCCAGCTGGTGTAGAAGCCGCGCTTGCCGTGCGGCGCGTGCTCGGCCACGTAGGTGGCGGCCCCGCCATACTCGCCGCCCAGCGCCAGCCCCTGCAGCATGCGGAGCGCGAGCAGGATGACCGCGGCGGACAGGCCGATCTGGTCGGAGGTCGGCAGGATGCCCACCAGGAAGGTGGACGAGCCCATGATGATGATGGTGACGAGGAAGGTGTATTTGCGCCCGACGAGGTCGCCGAGCCGGCCGAACACCAGCGCGCCGAACGGGCGGACCAGGAAGCCCGCGGCGAAGGCGAGCAGGGCGAAGATGTTGCGGGTGGTCTCGGGGAACTGGCTGAAGAACTTCGCGCCGATGATCACCGCGAGCGAGCCGTAGAGGTAGAAATCGTACCACTCGAAGACCGTGCCGAGCGAGGAGGCGAAGATGACCTTGCGCTCGTCCGCCGTCATGGGCCGATCATGGCCGTGGGCGTCGTGATGTGGGGGCATGCGGACCGTGTCTCCCTGCTCTTGCTCCCGGACGTTGATATCCGGCTTGTGGAACGCATGTGAACGATTTGAAAGCCGTTGCAAATATCTTTTTGTCGCTTTGCCCCCGGCGGAGGTGACGAAGTCTTCATGTGTGGCCGTACCGCCGCCGTTTTTGCGCCGCCCGGCCGCCACGGGCGGGGTGCTTCATCCTCGGGTCAGGCGATTTTGCCGGACACAGGAGAGTTTCCGCCCATGGCTCATCTTTCCCGAGTCGCGCTCGCCACCCTGTTCGCCGCGGGCCTGGCCCTGCCGGCCCTGGCCGACACCGTGGCGCCCGCGACGGGCACCGCCCCGGCCGCCGCCGCCAGCCCCGCGAAGCCGGAAGCGGCCCCCGCGAAAACCGCCGCCGCCAAGCCGCACACCGCCAAGCCCGCCACGGAAGCCAAGCCCACCGTGAAGGTGAACTGACCGCAGGGCTGACGCCCGCGCCGGCAATTGCCTCGCCGGCCGTGCCAGGCCTATAGGAACGCCGGGCCGCATTGTGGCCCGGCGTTCTGCTGTCCGTTCGGAGCGGGCACCGTGCCGGGGCCCCGACCGAAGGACAGACCGATCCATGGATTCCCCCACGCTCGCCTCCGGCGTCGCGTTCTCCGACCTCGCCACCCGCGCCGGCCTCATCGACCTCGACCGCCGCTTCCTCGCCGATCTGCTGGCGGAGGATGCCGGGCTGCACGCACGGCTGATGGAAGCCCGCGCCACGCCGGAGACGCTGGACGCCAAGACCGAGGGCGAGCTGGTGGTGGCGCTCGGCCCGCATCTCGACCGGTTCGTCGCCGCGCTGTTCGGCATCGCGGCGGAGCTGGCCGTGCTGGCCGGCGCGACCGCCCGGCTCGACCCGGTGCATGAATGCAAGCGGCTGTTCGTGCAGCGTCAGGCGGTGAAGAAATACGCCGATCCCGCGGGGTTCGACGGGCCGGCCCTGCGCGCGGCGCTGGAGGCGCGCATCGGCGGCCCGCTCAGCGAGCCCGGCTTCGCCGCCGCCGTGACCGCGTTCGAGGCGGAGAAGGACGAGGCGGCGCTCGACCTCGCGCTGCGCTACGCCGCCTGGGCCACGCTCACGCCCCAGGGCCGCGCGGCCCACGCCGGCGGCACGCTGTTCCGGGTGCCGCACCGGATGGACCCCCAGCACCTCGTGCCCGTCGAGACCATCGAGCGCGACGGGGTGACCATGCTGCGCCTGCCCGAACACGACTGGCGCCACCGCGAGGGCTTCGCGCTGACCGATCCGGGCATGACCGACCAGCAGGCGCTGGACCAGATGAACTACTGCATCTGGTGCCACACCCAGGGCAAGGATTCGTGCAGCAAGGGGCTGCGCGATCGCAAGGCCACCGCCGCCGCCGGGGCCGCGGCCTACCAGAAATCGCCGTTCGGCGTGACGCTGGCGGGCTGCCCGCTGGATGAGAAGATCAGCGAGATGCACACGCTGCGCGCCGGCGGGCACGTGCTCGGCGCCTTCGCCACCATCGCGGTGGACAACCCGATGATGGCGGCCACCGGCCATCGCATCTGCAACGACTGCATGAAGGCCTGCATCTACCAGAAGCAGGAGCCGGTCGATATTCCCCAGGCCGAGACCTCCATCCTGCGCGACGTGCTCGCCCTGCCCTGGGGTTTCGAGATCTACACGCTGCTGACGCGCTGGAACCCGCTGGACATCCGCCGCCCGCTGCCGCGGCCGGAGAGCGGGCGCAAGGTGCTGATCGTCGGCATGGGTCCGGCCGGCTTCACCCTCGCCCACCACCTGATGCAGGACGGCCACGCGGTGGTGGCGATCGACGGGCTGAAGATCGAGCCGCTGGGCTTCGACCCGCACACCCCGGTGCGCGACGCCGCCGCCCTGTTCGAGAATTTGGACGACCGGGTGATGGCGGGGTTCGGCGGCGTGGCCGAGTACGGCATCACCGTGCGCTGGAACAAGAACTACCTGAAGCTGGTGCGGCTGCTGCTGGAACGGCGCGCGGCGTTCGCCCTGTTCGGCGGCGTGCGCTTCGGCGGCGGGGCCACGCTGTCGATGGACGACGCTTGGGCGATGGGGTTCGACCACATCGCCCTGTGCATGGGCGCCGGCAAGCCCACGGTGATCGACATGCCCCACGGCCTCGCGCGCGGGGTGCGCCAGGCGAGCGACTTCCTGATGGGCTTGCAGCTCACCGGGGCGGCGAAGATGTCGTCCATCGCCAATCTTCAGCTGCGCATGCCCGTGGTGGTGATCGGCGGCGGGCTGACGGCGATCGACACGGCGACCGAGGCGCTCGCCTACTATGTGCGGCAGGTGGAGAAATTCGCGCTGCGCACCCGCATCCTGATCGCCGAACGCGGCGAGGACGCGGTGCGGGCGCGCTGGAGTGCCGAGGAGGCGGAGATCGCCGCGGAATTCCTCGCCCATGCCGATGCCATCGCCGCCGAGCGCGAAGCCGCCGCCGCCGAGGGGCGGGCGCCGCGCCTCGCGCGATTGCTGGAATTCTGGGGCGGGGCGACGCTGGCCTATCGTCGCCAGCTCACGGAAGCGCCGAGCTACACGCTGAACCACGAGGAAGTGGCCAAGGCGATGGAGGAGGGCGTGCGCTTCGCCCCCGGCCTGACGCCGCTCGCCGTGGAGATCGACGGGTACGGCCACGCCGCCGGGCTGCGCGTGCGCCGCGCCGATGGCAGCGAGGCGGTGCTGCCCGCCCGCGCCGTGCTGGTCGCCGCGGGCACCCAGCCCAACACCGTGCTGGCCCGCGAGGACGGGCGCATCCTGCTCGACGGCCGCTATTTCCAGGCGGTGGACGAGGCGGGCGCACCGGTGACGCCGGAGCGGGCCATCAGCAAGCCGGCGGAAGTGCGGGTGCTGATGCATCGCGCCGAGGACGGCCGTTTCATCAGCTTCTTCGGCGATCTGCACCCGAGCTTCTTCGGCAACGTGGTGAAGGCGATGGGCGGGGCGAAGCGCGGCTACCCGATCGTCAGCCAGGCGCTGGCGGCGCGGCCGGCGACGGCGGTGGCGGCGGCCGATCTCATCGCACGCTGCCGCGACGACCTCACCGCCCGCGTGCATTCCGTGGAACGGCTGACACCGACCATCGTGGAAGTCACGCTGCGCGCCCCCGCCGCCGCCCGTGCCTTCCGCCCCGGCCAGTTCTACCGCCTGCAGAACCACGAAATGGGCGCGGCGCGGCTGGACGAGCCGGGCATCGGCGCCACGCTGCTGGCCATGGAAGGGCTGGCGATGACCGGCGCCTGGACCGATCCGGCGCGCGGCCTGGTCTCGGTCATCGCCTTGGAGATGGGCGGCAGTTCCGACCTCTGCGCCACGCTCAAGCCCGGCGAACAGGTGGTGCTGATGGGCCCGACGGGCACGCCGACCGAGATCCACGCCAACAGCACCGTGGCCCTGGTGGGCGGCGGGCTGGGCAACGCGGTGCTGTTCAGCATCGGCGCCGCCCTGCGCGCGGCCGGCACCAAGGTGCTCTACTTCGCCGGCTACAAGGCGCTGCGCGACCGCTACAAGGTGGCGGAGATCGAGCGCGCGGCCGATGTGATCGTGTGGTGCTGCGACGAGGCGCCCGGCTTCACCCCCGGCCGGCCGCAGGACCGAACCTTCGTCGGCAACATCGTGCAGGCCATGGCCGCCTATGGCGCGGACCGGCTCGGGCCGCAGGACGTGGCCCTGAAGGAGGTGGAGCACATGGTGGTCATCGGCTCCGACCGCATGATGCAGGCGGTCGGCGTGGCCCGCCACGGCGTGCTGGCGCCCTATCTCACGCCCGGCCACAGCGCCATCGGCAGCATCAACTCGCCGATGCAGTGCATGATGAAGGAGGTCTGCGCCCAGTGCCTCCAGCCGCAGATCGACCCGGTGACGGGCCAGACCAGCGTGGTGTTCTCCTGCTTCAATCAGGACCAGGCGCTGGACCGGGTGGATTTCCCCGCGCTGAACGAGCGGCTCCGCCAGAACGGGTTGCAGGAGAAGGTGACGGCGCAGTGGATCGACCGCGCGCTGCGCAAGCTGCACGCCCGCCCGGCGATGGCCGCGGAATGAGCGGCCTGGGACCCGAGGTCGATCCCACCCCGCGCCCGCTGCCGGCGCGCATCCGCCTGCGCGGCCAGCATGTGGAGCTGGAGCCGCTGCATGTGCGCCACGCCCCCGAGCTGTTCCGCGCGGCCCAGGGCGCGGATGCGAGCTGGGCCGGCCTCGGCTACGGCCCCTTCCCCACCCAGGATGCGATGACGAAATTCGTCGGCGATTTCGCCGCGACCCATGACCCGATGGTCTGGGCGGCGCGGCCGGTCGCCACCGGCGTTGTGTCCGGCTGGCTGTCCCTGATGGACATCCAGCCGCGCCACGCGGCGATCGAGCTGGGCCATATCTGGTTCGCCCCGTCCATGCAGCGCACCCGCGCCGCGACGGAGGCGATGGTGATGCTGCTGCGCCTCGCCGCCGACGATCTCGGCTACCGCCGCCTGGTGTGGAAGTGCAACGCGCTGAACGAAGCCAGCCGCCGCGCCGCCTCCCGCCTCGGCTTCACCTACGAAGGCCGGCACCGCGCGCATATGGTGGTGAAGGGCCGGCTGCGCGACACCGACTGGTTCTCGATCGTGGGCGAGGAATGGCCGCGCTGCCGCGACGCCATGCTGGCCTGGCTGGCGCCGGAGAATTTCGCGCCGGACGGCACGGCGCTCCGGGGCATGGCCGCCCTGCGCGCGAGCCTGCCGGGGGCATAGGCTTTGGGATGACCGGCCAAAGGCTGGGACCGCCGGCTCGTTTCGCCGCCAAGGCGGTTTGCTATCCCATGCGCGTCGTCCACCCCAGCGCATCGGAGCGCCCCATGAAACTCTCCCTCCTGCCGGCGACACTGGCACTCGGTCTGGCCGTTCTCGCCGTCCCCGTCGCCCATGCCCAGAAGGCCACCACGCTGGAGCAGGCCGAACTGGCCGGGCTGAAGCCGGAAGTGGCCGCGGAAGTGAACAAGCGCATGGCCGCGCCCGGGCAGAGCGTGACCGAGATCCTGACCACCATGCTGCTCAACAACATCAAGGCCAAGCATCCGGCCAACCGCATCGTGGCGATGGATTTCGGCCGCGGCACCGCCGTGATAGAGAAGGTGGGCGGCGGGCTGGAACTGGTGAGCTTCGACACGACGACGCTCGCCATCAAGAGCTGACGCCCGACACGGACGAACAGGAAAGGTCTTCAGCGTGCCCTTCGAAGGTGGCTTCAGTTTCGCGAACTTCCTCGCCGACGTGTTGGCGATCTTCCTGTTCGTCCTGTGGTTCTGGCTGCTGATCACCGTGATCGGCGACCTGCTGCGCCGGCAGGACATTTCCGGCTTCGGCAAGGTGCTGTGGGTGATCCTGCTGGTGGTGCTGCCCTATATCGGCATCTTCGCCTATTTCCTCACCCAGCACAGCGGCATGGCCAGCCGCCAGGAAGCCCGCGCCCGCGCCGCGCGCGACGAGCTGCGCCAGGTGGTGGGCTTCAGCGCCGCCGACGAGCTGGAAAAACTCGCGCGCCTGCGCGATGCCGGCACGATCAGCGCCGACGAATACAAGTCGATGCGCGCCAAGCTGGTCGCCTGATCACATCAACGGTCATGAAGAATGACCGTTGATGTGAGTCTTTGTTTTGCGCGCTGCCGCCGGCCAACCCAGCGCGCGATACCAAGCGCCCTTCGCGATGGAAGAGTCATCGCTTCGGGCGCTTGGTATCAGTCACCCGCCGCCCAGTTGGAAAGCGCGACCGGGTCGTGGCGGCCTTCCACGGCCTCGGCCAGTTTCTCGCCCATCAGCGGCCCGAACTTGAACCCGTGGCCGGAACAGCCGGTCAGCACCCAGGCCGCGCCATGAGCGCGCAGGATGAAGCGCTGATCCGGCGCGTTGGCGTAGCGGCACATGCGCAGGCCCAGCACACGGAATTCCTCCCAGCGCGCCAGGCGGGTCCGGTAGAAATCCAGCAGCGCCGGCCCGTCCTCCGGCACCGGCTCGGCGTCCTCGTCCAGGCCGCAGGGCCGGTTATAGGCGCCGCAGCCCAGCTTGAAGCCGCGCCCCTCGGCGGGCGGGGCGAGATACATGCCGCGCGGGCCGCCGAGATCGAGCATCACCGGCGCCGCCCGCCACGCGACCGCCAGCGCGGCCGGCGGTTCGACATAGGCCACCACCTGACGCAGCGGCACATAGGCGGGCGCGAGATCGGGGAACAGCCGCGCCGCCCACACCCCGCCGGTGACCAGCACCGCATCCCCGGTGAGCCGCGTGCCGTCGCCCAGCCGGATCGCCTTGCCGGACTCCTCGACCGATGCCACCGCCACCCCGCCGTTCAGCGCCACGCCGCGCGCCCGCAGCCAAGCGGCGAGGCCGTCCATGACGCGGTCGGCGAACAGCATGCCGCCCTCGGGGTCGAACAGGCCGAACCGCGCGTCCTCGGTCCGCAGCATGGGGAAGCGGGCGGGCAGGTCGGCGGGGGCGATGCGCTCATAAGCCACGCCCAGCCGGTCCAGCGAACGGGCGGAGCGGTCGGTCCAGTCACCCTCGGCGGTGGACAACGCGAGGCAGCCGGCGACGGCGACATGGCGTTGGCCGAGATCGGCCCATAGCCGCTCCCACGCCACGCGGCCCGGCGCCATCATGCGGACATAGCCGTCCTGGTCGCCATAGGGGGTGCGGGTCAGCCGGTGCTGGTCGTAGGACGTGCCCTCGGTGTTGGGGATCGGCGCCGCGTCGAACACCCGCACGCGGTGACCGGCGCGGGTCAGCGCCCAGGCGGCGCACAGCCCGTTGATGCCGGCGCCGACGACGAGCACATCCATCAGGGCATCCGCACGTAGCGCAGGTCGAGCACGTCGTCCGGCCGCTGCACCACGCTCACCCCCTTGCGCACGCCCCAGGACAGGCCCTGCTGGTGCAGGGGGATGTAGCCGGTCTGCTCCACCAGGCGCTGCCAGATGCGGGCGAATTCCGCCTCGCGTTTCGTCTTGTCGAACTCGGTGGCGACGGTGGCGATCAGCTGGTCGGTCGGTTCGTCGCAATAGCCGCCGGCGTTGAAGGCGCCGCCATTGGGCACCAGCGCCGGGCGGCCATCCAGCAGATCCTTGGGGCAGGCCATCAGGCCGAACACCGTGCTGTACGCGTCGTAGGTCGGCGGCGTGGTGCCGAGCATGTAGAAGCTGGTGTCGCGCTTGGCGAGGCGGCCGAAGAACAGCGCGGGCGGCTGGGTCACCACGTTCAGCTTCACGTTGATGCGCGCCAGCATCGCCGCGACGGCCTGGCAGATGCGCTCGTCGTTCACGTAGCGGCCGGCGGGGCAGTTCATGTCCAGCCGGAAGCCGTCGGCATAGCCGGCCTCGGCCATCAGCCTGCGCGCCGCCTCGATATCCGCGGCCGCGTGCGGCGGCAAAGCGGGGTCGTAGCCGACGATCCCCGGTGCGGCGATCTGCGCCACCGGCCAGGACTGGCCGGCCATCACGCGGTCCTTCAGCGCCCAGACGTCGATGGCCTTGTAGAAGGCCTGGCGCACCCGGATGTCCTTGAACGGGTTCTTGCCCTTCACGTCGCTGTAGAGCAGCTCGGGCCGCGCCTGATCGAGGCCGAGAAACACCACGCGCAGCTCCGGCCCGGTCAGCAGCGTGACATCGGCGCCCGCCTTCACCCGCGCCTGGTCCTGCAGCGGCACCGGGTCGATCATGTCCAGCTCGCCGGACAGCAGCGCCGCCACCCGCGTCGCGTCGCTCTGGATCGGCGTGTAGGTGACGGTGTCGAGATTGTGCAGGGGCTTGTCCCACCAGCCGGGATTGGCCTGCAGCACGGTGCGGCTGCCCGCCTCGCGCAGCTTCAGGCTGAACGGGCCGGTGCCCATGGCGTGCTGGGCCGCGTAGTTCTCCTTCGCGTCCTTCAGGCTGATGGGCTCGGCGGCGCCATGCGCTTCGGCCCAGGCGCGGGACATGACGAGCACGGCGGTGAGGTTGGCGAGCAGCGTGGGATCGGGCGTGCGCGTCACCACGTCCACGGTGAGCGGATCGACCGCGGTGACCGCGGCGATGTTGGCCACGCGGTTGACCATCTGCGAGCCGGGCTTGCGCGCGCGCTCCAGCGAGAACACCACGTCGTCGGCGGTGAAGCCGGTGCCGTCCTGCCATTTCACGTCCGGGCGCAGGTGCAGGCGCCAGCGCGTGGGCTCCACCTGCTCCCAGCTGCGCGCCAGCGCCGGCTCGATCTCCAGCGCACGGCCGCGGCGGACCAGCGGCTCGTAGATCGCGGCCAGGAAGTTGGTGGTGAAGGTCTCGTCCACCATGTAGGGATCGAAGGTCGCGACGTCCTGCTGGCCGGCGAAGCGGAAGGCGGCGGCCTGGGCGGCGCAGGCGGCCGTCATCCCGGCCAGCAGCGCCGCGCCCAGCGTCACGAATGGTCTGATCCGCATCTCGCCCTCCATGCAAGCGGGCAGGTTCCCTCATTCAGGAATGATCGGTAAGCATATTTCCTGCACGAGGTTCATGCGGGAATGTTTGGCGACGATGCTGGACTGGGATGACCTGCGCATCTTTCTCGCCGTCGCCCGCGCGGGCACGCTGGGCGGGGCGGCGCGCGCCCTGGGCCAGACCCAGCCGACCATGGGCCGCCACGTCGCGCGGCTGGAATCCCTGCTCGGCCAGGTGCTGTTCCAGCGCACGCGCGACGGCTTCGTGCTGACCGCCGAGGGCGGCTCCGTGCTCGCCCATGCCGAACGCATGGAGGAGGAGGCGCTGGCCTTTCAGCGCACCCTGGCCGGCCAGGACCAGGTGCTGGAGGGCGTGCTGCGCGTGTCCTCGCCGGACTGGTTCGGGGTGCACATCCTCACCCCGGTCTTCACCGAATTCGCCGCCGCCCATCCGCGCGTGACGGTGGAGCTGGTGACCGACGCGCGGCATCTCAGCCTGACCCGGCGCGAGGCGGATATCGTGTTCCGCGCCCGCCAGGTGAACGAGCCGGAGGCGGTGCAGCGCCGGCTGATGCATCTGGACTACGCGCTCTACGCCCCCGCCGGCATGGACCATCCCCGCGCCGGCGACGGCGGCGGCTGCGCCCTGCTGACAATGGACACCAGCGTGGGCGACGGGCTGGGCGAGCCGCCCGACCTCGACTGGCTGAAGCGCGTGCTGCCGCGCGCGCGCATCGCCTTCCGCAGCAACAACCGCGATGCCCAGGCGCGCATGTGCGCGGCCGGCGCCGGGCTGGCCGTGCTGCCCCGGCTGCTGGGCGAGCGGATGGCGGGGCTGGTCGCCGTCGATCTCGGCGACGCGCCGCCCGGGCGGGACATGTGGATCGGCTACCACCGCGACCTGCGCCGCCTCGCCCGGCTGCGCGCGCTGATCGACACCACGGCGCGCCGGCTGGGCGGCTGACTCCCTGGCGTCTTCGTGGCAGGGTCGCCGCCTCGATCGAAGGGGGAGACACGATGAGCGACTTCACACCCGTCCGCTACGGCGTGCTCGGCGCGGCCAATATCGCGCGCCAGTTCATCCGCGGCATGGCCGGCTCGCCCTTCGCGACGGTCGATGCGGTGGCCAGCCGCACGGCGGAGAAGGCAACGGCCTTCTCCGCCGAGATGGGCGTGGCCCGCGCGCTCGGCAGCTACGAGGCGCTGCTGGCCGACCCGGCGATCGACGCCATCTACATCCCGCTGCCCAACGACCTGCATGCCGAATGGGCGATCAAGGCGGTGCGGGCCGGCAAGCACGTGCTGTGCGAGAAGCCGCTGTGCATGGGCGAGGCCGATGCCCGCGCGATGTACGAGGCGGCGCACAAGGCCGGGCGCTATCTGGTGGAAGCCTATCCCTATGCCTCGCAGCCGCAGACGCTGCGGCTGCGCGCGTTGCTGGCCGACGGCACGGTGGGGCGGGTGCAGACCATCGCGTCGCATTTCGGTTTCGCCATGGCCTCGCATGACGGCGCGCCGCTGCGCGACCCCGCGAATATCCGGCTCGATCCCGCGCGCGGCGGCGGCGCGCTGCTCGATGCCGGCACCTATGCGATGAGCTTCGCGCGCATCGCCGCCGGCGAGCGGCCGCGCCGGGTGAACGCCGTGGCCCGCTTCACCCAGGGTGGCGTGGACCAGACCGTCGCCGCGCTGGTGGAGTTCCCCTCCGGCGCCTTCGCCCAGGTGACCACCAGCCTGTCCACCTCCGGCCATCGTTTCGCGGTGGTGGTGGGCGACCGGGGCATCGTGGAGACCGGCTATTCCAACCACGCCCCGGCCGAGGGCACGCTGTCGCTGCGCATCAAGCGCGAGGCGCCGAACAACGCGCCGTTCGAGACGGAGACCGTGCCGGGCGGCGACGGGTTCCGCGCCGAGGGCGATTCCTTCGCGCGGATGGTCCGGCTGGGCGCGCAGGAATGGAACGGGGTGACGGAGGCAGAATCCATCGACACCGCGGCGGCGCTGGAGGCGATCGCGATCAGCGCGCGGCGGGGCGGTTGGGTGGAGCTGCCCTGAGCGCAATTTCCTCCTGGGCCAGCGCCACCACGCGTTCGGCGTTGCGGTCCCAGGTGAGGGATTTGGCGGTGATGGTGCCCGGCGCCGCTTCGGCCAGGCGATGGCGCAAGGCCGCGTCGGCACACAGCCGCTCCAGCGCTGCTTCCATGGCGCCTTCCTCGTCCGGGTCGAACAGCAGCGCATCCTGGCCATCGGTGAGGATTTCGCGGATGTTCGCCGTGTCCGGCGCCAGGATGGCGCGGCCGAGTTGGAGATATTCGAACAGCTTGAGCGGAGAGGAATAGGGCGTCAGCCCCGGCAGCACGGCGATGTCGAACGCCGCCACCCAGCCGGCCACGTCGTCGCGTTCCACCACGCCGCTGATGGTCAGCCGGTCGGGCACGCCACGCTCGGCGGCATGGGCCAGCAGGGAGTCGCGCGCCGGCCCGTCGCCCACCACCAGGATGTGCAGGTCCATCCCCGGCCGCGCGGCGACGAAATCGATCAGCCGGTGCACCGCGTTCCAGCCGCGGATGAAGCCGGTGAAGCCGATCACCAGGCGCGGCGGCAGGGCATGCGCCTGCTTGGCCGTGGCGATGTCCGCCACCGCGCCGAAACGCCAGGGGTTGATGCCGTTGGGAATGACGGTGATGCGCGCGCGCTCCACGCCATAGGCCGCGACCATGTCGGCCAGCACGCCGGTGACGGGCAGGATGCGGTCCATGCCGCGCCACAGCACCCCCTGCGCCCAGCGGCCCAGCGCATGCAGGCGCAGCCCGTCATTGCGGGCGCGCTCCTCGAACAGCGGCGAGTTCACCTCCAGCAGCACCGGCAGCCCGGTCAGCCGCCGCACCCACAGCCCGGCGAACAGGAACAGGCTGAAGCGCTCGTAGATCACGTCCGGCCGATGCCGCCGCACCGCGCGCCACAGCCGCACGAAGGCGGGAATGTTGTAGGCGAGTTCCAGCAGCTCATAGAGCGCGCCGGGGATCAGGCGCTTGATGCGGTCCACCGCGGAGTTCGACCCGCCGAAGCCGGTGCTGGCGAAGCTGGCCGGCCCAACCAGCACGATCTCGTGCCCCTGGCGCTGGAAGGCCGCCATCATTTCCTCGATATGCACGGACTGGCCGTCGCGCGAGGCGATGCGGTGATGGAGCAGGATGCGCATTCTCAACGATCTCTCGGGACGGGGCGGCATTCCTGCGGTGCGGGCGGCATTGCGTCAAGCACGCGGGCGGGGCGTATTGCACGGACCCCTGAACGCGTTCCGCCAGGCCGGCGGCACGGTTGGGCTGGATGCGGGCATGATCGGCGAACCCACCTGGCTGATGCGCGCGGCGCTGCGCGCACGCTGGCTCGACGCGGTGCTGCGGCGGCGGGCGGATGGCGTGCTGCGCAAGTCCGGGCTGTCGCGCGGTTTGCCGGCGCGCGGCCTGCTGCTCGATATCGGCGCGGGCACCGGCCATATCACGGAGGCGGTGCTGCGCGCCGGCCCGGCGCGGCGCTGCGTGGCGGTCGATCCCAGCTGGCGGCCGCCTCCGCCGCTGGAAGGCCGGCTCGACGCGCGCTTCGCCCTGGTGCGCGGCGGCGGCGAGGCCCTGCCCTTCGCGGATGGCTGTTTCGACGGCGGCTGGTGCGCCTTCGTGCTGCACCATCTGCCACTGGCGACCCAGGCGACGGTGCTGGCCGAGATGGCGCGGGTGCTGCGGCCGGGTGGCGTGTTCGTGCTGCTGGAGGACACGCCCACCACCGCGGCCGAGCGGGCGGTGACCCTGCGCGCCGACCGGCGGCTGAATTTCGAGGACGTCTCCGCCCCGCACCACTACCGCGCGCCCGCAGAATGGCGGACGGCACTTGCCGCCGCCGGCTTTCGCGTCATCGCCGAGCGCGGCTTCCGTTTCCTGTTTCCGCCGGCCACGCTGCGGCCGGTGCCGCACAGCGCGTTCCTGTGCGAAAAGCAGATCAGGTGAAGCCGTACAGCGTGTCCGCGAAGCTGCGCTGCTCAATCTCCAGCCCGTCCCGCCGCCGGGCGAGGGGCGGCAGCCCGGCCAGCTGGATGGCCCGCGCATCGCTCGGGCTCACGCCGAACTCATGGCGGAAGGCGCGGCTGAAGCTGGAGGCATCGGCGAAGCACAGCTCCTCGGCGATGGCGGCGATCGGCCGGCTCCCTCCGGCCTCGCTCAATGCGGCCTGACTCTCGCGCAGCCGCTGCCGCTGGATGTAGCGCGCCACCCCACCCTCGCCTTCCAGCAGCCGGTAGAGCTGCGAGCGGGACATGCCGACCTGCCGGCACAGCAGCGCCGGGCCGAGGGCCGGGGAGCGCAGGTGGCGGCGCACCGCGTGGCGCACGCGCTCCATGCGGCTGGCGGCGATCTGGCTGCTCGCCACCGCCATGCGTTCCGCGCTGGGCAGGATGCAGGCCGCCATCATCGCCTTGATGGCCGCTGGCAGCCGCGTCACCTCGCTCGCCTCCAGCTCCGGCAGCCGCTGCCGCACCATCACGAGATAGTCGGCGAACAGCCGCCCCAGCTCCCCGGCCAGCACCGTGCCGCAGGCGCCGTCGAGCAGCGGGGCGAGCTCGCGGCAGGCATCCCGCGCCAGATAGAGCTGCAACCGCTCGTCCCCCGTGCGGCGGCTCGTCATCTCGCTGCCGATCGACAGCAGGAACGGCCGGCCCGGCGGCACTTCCACATCCTGCCGGGGCGTGCTGAAGCCGGTCGTGCGCCGGCCGAGCACGATGTTCCAATGATCAACGGGGCTGCGGCGGATCAGGCTGCGGGTGCGAACCACCGACAGCGCCGGCGCGCTGACATGGCTGATCACCACGCCGTCCATGCCCCAGGAGCGAATATCCGCCCGGAATCCGGTGGCGTGCTGGTCCGTCGGCACCGCCTCGAACACCGGGTCGAACCAGCTGCGCCACGCCTCGTATTGTTGCGCGGCCGGCAACGACCTGGTGGAGAACACGATAGGCTGCATGACTCTCGCCGAATCCAGACGAAGGAAAATCCTTCATAGCATGGCCGTCGCAGCGGAATCATCCCAAATGGCGGGATCAGCCAGTCCCCAGCAGCCCGGCCCGGCCGGGCAGGAACAGGGCCAGTTCGGGCAGGAATGTCACCGCCAGCACCACCACCAGCATGGCCAGGATGAACGGCGGAATCTCGCGGAACACCTCGCCGACCGGCGTGCCGGTCAGCCCGCTCATCACGAACAGCAGCAGCCCGTGCGGCGGCAGGGTCAGCCCCACCATCATGTTCAGCACCACCACGATGCCGAAATGCACCAGGTCGATGCCCAGCGCCTGGGCGATGGGGATCAGCAGCGGCACGATCACCAGCAGGATCGTCACCTCGTCCAGGAAGATCGCCAGCACCAGCATCAGCGCGTTGACGCACATCAGGAAGCCGGTGGGCGACAGGTGCCAGGACAGCAGCACCCCCTGGATCAGCTGGGGCACGTTCTCGTTGGCCACCGCGTAATTGAACACGAAGGCGCCGGCCATGATGGTGGCGATCATCGTGGTGGTGCGCACGGTGGCGAAGATCACCGGCAGCAGGCCGCGCAGGCTCAGCGTGCGATACAGGAAGAAGGCCAGGCCCAGCGCATAGGCCGCGGCGATGGCGGCTGCCTCGGTGGGGGTGGTCACGCCCGAGTAGATCAGCCCCAGCAGCAGCGCCGGCAGGCACAGCGGCGGCAGGGCGCGCAGCAGGATCGCCGGCAGCTCGCGCGCCGCCGTGCGCGCCTCACGGGGGAAGCCGCGGCGCCGGGCGATCAGCGCCACCGCCACCATCAGCGCCAGCGCCATCAGCCCCGCCGGCACCAGCCCGCCCAGCAGCATCGCGCCGACGGAGGCGTTGGCGATCAGCGCGTAGAAGATCATCGGGATGGAGGTCGGCATCAACGGCCCCAGCGTCGCCGAGGCCACCGAGGTGGCGGCCGCGAAGCCGCGCGGGTAGCGGCCGTTGCGCATCATCATGCGCGCCACGATCAGCCCCGGCCCCGACGCATCGGCCACGGCACTGCCGCTCATGCCCGAGAAGATCAGGTTCGACACCACATTGACCTGCGCGAGCCCGCCCGGCAGGTGCCCCACCAGCGCCGAACCGCAGGCCAGCAATCGCTCGATCACCCCCGACGCGCTCATCACGTTGGCCACGAAGATGAACAGCGGAATGGCGATGAGCAGGTAGGAGTTGTACAGCCCGTTCATCGTCTGGTCGGTGACCAGGCCGATATCCTGTCCGCTGACCGCCATATAGGCGAAGCCGGCCGCCAGCATCGACAGGCCGAGCGGCGCGCCCAACGCCGCGATGATCGTGAAGACGCCGAGCAGAACCCAGAGCTGGCCGGTCATAGCGGCTCGTGCGCCTCCCCGGCCGTCGCCACTTCACGCTGCCAGCCCGGCCGCGCGAGGCGCCACAGCATCGCCGCCGAACGCAGCGGCACGGTGAGCACGAACACCCCGAAGCACATGTACACCCAGTCCAGCCGCAGCCCGAGCACCGGGGTGCGCTCGCGCCACAGGAACAGGATGTAGTCCAGCGTCGCCGGCGCCGCGCACAGGAAGATGGTGCCGATGATCAGCGCCCGCGCCATCGCCATCCACCGCCGCGTGGACGGGCCGGCGGCGTGGGTGATGAGGTCGAAGCTGATATGGTCGCGCTCGGCCAGGATGAAGCTGTTGGCCCAGAAGATGATCCAGATGAACAGGATGATGTTCACCTCGTCCGCCCAGGCCATCGCGCTGTGCTCGCCGTAGCGCATCACGATCTTCGCGCAGAAGATCACGAACACCGCGGCGAACATCAGCGCCGCCACCAGCTCGGCGCTGCGATGCAGCAGGCGGGCCAGCCCGCTCACGGCGTGGCCAGCACCTGCTTGAGAAGATCCTGGTTCCACGCCTTGGTGTCGGCCGAGCCGTTGTAGATCTTGTCGGCACTGGCGCGGAACGCCGCGAGGTCGGGTGTGTCGATCGCCATGCCGCGCGCCTTCAGCGAGTCCAGCGCCCCGCGCTCGTCGGCCAGGCGCCCGTCGTCATTGGCCTTCTGCGCCGCCAGCGCCGCCTGGCGCAGCGCCTTCTGCTGCTCGGGCGAGAGTTTCTTCCAGGCCGGCGTCGCGATGTTGATGAACACCGGCTGCAGCATGTGCGCGGTCAGCACCAGCTGTTCCGTGACCTCGTACAGCTTGGCGGCGTTGAGGATGGCGAGCGGGTTCTCCTGCCCGTCGATCGTGCCGGTCTTCAGCGCGAGATAGACCTCCGGCATGCCCATAGGCACGGGATCGACGCCGATGGCGCGGCCGAGCAGCAGCCATTCCGGCCCCGCGGGCATGCGCATCTTCACGCCCGACAGGTCGGCCGGCGTCTTCACGTCGCGCCGCTTGCGCAGGTTCACCTGGCGCGTGCCGAGATAGCCGACGGCGAGGATCTCGATGCCCATCTTCTCCGACACCACCTTGCGGTATTCCTCGCCGATCGGTCCGTCGAAGACATGGCGCAGATGGGTGTAGTCGCGGAACAGGTAGCCGCGGTTGAGGAAGCCGTATTCGGGAATCTGCTGCGCCACCTCGAAGGTGGTCATCGTGCTCATTTCCAGCGTGCCGCGCTGCAGGGCGGGCACCTCGGTGCCCTGCTTGAACAGCGCGCCGGCGGGATAGACCTCGACGCTGAGCCCGAGCTTCGCCGCCTCCACCTCCTGTTTCATCTGTTCCAGCGATTTGGCCAGGAAATCGGCGGGCGGCGCGGCGGTGGAGACACGCAGCCGCGCCGTGCCCTGCGCGTGAACGATGGCGGGGGCGGCGGGGGCGGCGAGGACGGCGGCGGTGGCGAACAGGCGGCGGCGGGTGATCATGCGAAGTCTCCTCTATCAGCCGGGCGGCTGGATGCGGACGCTGAGCTTGCCGATGCCCTCGATCTCCGCATCGACGCTGTCCCCGACAGCCAGGAACGTGCCCTTGGGCACGCCGACGCCGGCCGGCGTGCCGGTCAGCAGCACATCGCCGGGGTCGAGCGTCATGATGCGCGAGGCAATGGAAATCTGTTCGGCGATGGAGAAGATCATGTCGGTGCTGCGCCCGTCCTGCTTCACCACCCCGTTCACGGCCAGACGCAGCCCGACATCCTGCCAGTCCGCATGCCGGTCCGCCGGCACGATGCACGGGCCCATCGGGCAGCACGTGTCGTTCGCCTTCCCGGCCACCCAGTCGAGCTTGTAGAAGGTCTCCGGCGCGCGGTTGTGGTCGCGGGCGGAGAAGTCGATCGCCACGCTGTAGCCGGCGACATGCGACAGCGCCTCCTCCACCGACACGTCGCGCGCGCGCTTGCCGATGATGGCGGCAAGCTCGATCTCCCAGTCGAACGCCTTTGTGCCGATGGGCATGCGCACCGTGTCGCCCTCGCCCACCACGGCGTTGCGCGGCGGCTTCATGAAGAAGAACGGCCGCTGGTCCGCCTTCTTCGCGCCGGGCATGCCCATCTCGGCGAGATGATCGAAATAATTGGCCCCGGCACACAGGATCTTGCCGGGATAGAGCAGCGGCGCCAGGCGCGGGCCGGTGACGATATCCGCCGCGTCGAGCTTGCCGAGGCTTTCCGCGATGGCCGCGGCGGATTCGTCCCAGCGCGCGAACAGGTCGGCCACCGTGGCCGCGCCCCCATATCCCACCCGCGCCAGGCTGGGCTGCAGCCGGTACAGCGCGCCGTTCACGTCCAGGCACCCGACCGCGCGTCCATCCACCCGAATCGTTGCGAGGGACCAGGAAGAGGGCATGGACGCACCTGCGAATGATTATGATTTCTCGATAATTTTATAAAATTCGCCTGTCAACTGGATTCCGCGCCCGCCGGGCCGATTTGCCGTTCCCGTCCCGCCCGCCCACACTGAAACCCCAATAGCCCGCCGGGTACCCCCGATGAACGACGCGCCAGACGATATCCGCACCCGGCTCGGCCTGCGCCGGATCATCAACGCCTCCGGCACGATGACCTTCCTCGGCGCGTCGATCGTGGTGCCCGAGGCGGTGGCGGCAGTCACCGCCATCCTGACCGAATTCGTGGAGATCGACGATCTCCAGCGCCGCGCCAGCACGGTCATCGCCCGGCTGTGCGGGGCGGAGGCCGGGTTCGTCACCGCCTCCTGCGCCGCGGGCATTTCCATGACGCTCGCCGGCGCCATCACCGGCGACGACCTCGCCGCCATCGAGCGGCTGCCGGACCAGCCCGGCCCGCGCAACGAGGTGGTGATCATGGCGGGGCACATGGTGAGCTACGGCGCGCCGGTGGAGCAGGCGATCCGCCTCGCCGGCGGCCGCGTGGTGCCGGTGGGGCAGGCCACCGCCGTGCGCCCCCACCAGCTCGCCGGCGCGCTGAACGAACGCACGGCCGCCGCGCTCTACGTCGTCTCCCACCACACCGTGCAGTACGGCATGCTGCCGCTCGCGGAATTCGCCGCCCTCTGCCACCGGGCCGGCGTGCCCGTCATCGTCGATGCCGCGTCGGAATACGATCTGCGCGGCTTCCTCGCGGCGGGGGCGGACATCGTGCTGTATTCCTCCCACAAATTCCTCGGCGGCCCCACCGGCGGCATCGTCGCCGGGCGCAAGGACCTGGTGCGCGCCGCCTATCTGCAGAATTCCGGCATCGGCCGCGGCATGAAAGTGGGCAAGGAAGGCATGGCCGGCACCATCGCGGCCCTGGAGGCGTGGGAGACGCGCGACCATGCCGGCATCCGCGCGCGCGAGGACGCGGCGCTGGACCTCTGGGCCAACACCCTCGCCGGGCGCCCCGGCGTGACCGCGATCCGTGAAGCCGACCCCACCAACAACCCGCTCGACCGGCTGCGCGTGGCCCTCGCCCCCGAACAGGCCCACATCACCGCCTGGGACTTCGCCGCGCGGCTGGCCAGCGGCGATCGCCCCGTCATCGTGCGCGACCACGAGATCGAGCACGGCTATTTCTACCTCGACCCCTGCAACCTCCACCCCGGCGAGGCGGAGATCGTGGCGAACCGCATGGCCGGCGAGCTCGACAGTGCCCAGGCCTCCAACACCATCATTGCCACGCCCTTCGCCGACCGCGCGCTACGCGCGGCGGCGCGACGGAAAACCTGGCCGGACTGATCAGCCGCCAAGCTGCGCGAGCAGCATCTCGCGCACCGCGACGAGATCGGGCAGCACCGCCGCGCACAGCGCGTGCATCTCCGCATTCGCCGCCACGATGTCCGGCACCATCACCACCATGGTGCCGGCGGCGTGGGCCGCGCGCACGCCGTTGTGCGAATCCTCCACCGCCACGCAGGCCTCCGCCGCCTCCCCCAACGCCGCGGCCGAGGCCAGGAAAACGTCCGGGTCCGGCTTGGACCGCACCACATCGTCGCGCGTCAGCACCGAGGCGAAATGCGGACGCAGCCCGGCCCGGGCGAGATGGGCATCGGCATGCTCGCGCGTCGCCGCCGTGGCCACCGCCAGCTTCACCCCCCGCGCCCCCAGCGCCTCCACCAGCTCCATCGCCCCGGGCTTGAGCGGAACCCCCGCCGCGAGCCGCGCGGCGCGCAGCCGCACATAGGCGTCGCGATGGTCGTCGTAAGGGAAATCCGGCCCCAGCCGTTCCCGCAACTTGCGCTGGAACGTACCCCGCGTGCCGCCGATCAGCTCGTGCAGGAACGCCTCCGGCAAGTCGTGGCCGAACTCGCGCATGCTGTCCACGAAGGCGCGGACATAGACGATCTCGGTGTCGAGCAAGGTGCCGTCCATATCGAGAATGACGGCGTGAAACGGGCGCGGCAGGGCGGGCATGGCTCCAGCTAACCACACCCGCCCAGGGCAGGCCACCCGCGGCCCGCGGATTTGCGGAGTTGCGGAGAGTGGGCGATGTGGTGCACAAATAGCGGATTGTTTGATCAAACGAGCGCAAACGAGAGTGCCATGGGCCGACGGGCGATCTATTCGGGATCGAAGTTCGAGGAGCTGGCGGGCTATTCGCGCGCCCTCGTGGATGGGGACTGGATCTTCGTGTCGGCAACCTCCGGCTACGACGCGCAGAGCGGCGGCTTCCCCGCTTCGGCCGAGGCGCAGGCCCGCCGGGCGCTGCGTACCATCTCCGAGGCGCTTGCCCAGGCCGATGCCTCGCTGCGGGACATCGTGACGGTGCGCGTCTATCTCGCCGCGAGGGACGACGTGGTGCCGGTCTCCCGGGTGCTCGGCGAAACCTTTGCCGACCCCCGCCCCACCAACACCACCATCCTCTGCGGCTTCCCGGTGGAAGAGATCAAGGTGGAGATCGAGGCGGTGGCCCGGCGCATCCAGGCCGGCGACCGATGAGGCGGGTGGCGCGGCGTATTTCCGACACTCCGGGAAAATCCTTCGGAATGTACCAGAAGGCGGCGGGCCTGCGCGGCGCGGGGCACGACCTGATCCACCTGGAGCTGGGCCGCCCGGCGGCGGACACGCCGGAACACATCAAGCAGGCGACGATCGCCGCGCTGCGCGCCGGCGACGTGCATTACAGCGACCTGCCGGGAACGCCGCGGTTGCGCCGAGCGCTCGCGGAGAAGCTGCGCACGCGCAACGCCATTGCCGCCACACCGGAAAACGTGCTGGTCACCAACGGGCTGACCCATGCGGCCTTCGCGGTCTTCATGGCGATGCTCGATCCGGGCGACGAGGTCATCCTGATCGACCCGCACTACCCGCAGCACATCGGCAAGATCGAGCTGGCCGGCGCCCGGCCGGTCTTCGCGGCACTCGATCCATCGGATGGGTTTCGCCTGACGGCGGATCGCATCGAACCGCACATAGGCCGCCACACGCGAATGGTCGCGCTGGTCAACCCGGTGAACCCGACCGGGCGCGTGTTCTCGCGCGACGAGCTGGACACGCTCGCCGATCTTGCGTGCCGGCACGACCTGCTGGTGTTCGCCGACGAGGTGTACGAAGACATCGTCTATGACGGCCGCCGGCATCTCAGCATCGCGTCCTTGCCGGGCATGGCGGAGCGCACCTTCTCCGCTTTCGCCTTCACCAAGTCCTACGCGATGGACGGCTGGCGCATCGGCTATCTCGCCGCCCCCGGCTGGGCCATGGACGCGCTGCTCAAGATCACGGCGAACGACGTGACGCATGTGAACACCTTCATCCAGGCCGGCGCGCAGGCGGCCATCGCCGGGCCGCCCGACGTGCTCGCGGCACTGGTCGAGGAAGATCGCCGCAAACGCGATTTCGTGGTGCAGCGGCTCAACCAGATGCCCGGCGTGCGTTGCCCGTTGCCCGAAGGCGCGATCTACGCATTTCCCGACATCTCCGCCACCGGCCTGCCCTCGCAGCGCCTCGCCGACATGATCCTCGAGCAGGCGCGCGTGGTGGTGGAGGCCGGCAGCTTCTACGGCGCGGCCGGCGAGGGCCATCTGCGCGTGTGCTTCGGTTCGGAAACCCTCGCGCGTCTGGAGGAAGGCATGGATCGCCTTGGCCGCTTCTTCAATCGCGATGCATGACGCCATCCTGACGACGCGGAACCTGACGCGGCATTTCGGCGCCTTGCGCGCCGTTGACGATGTCAGCCTCGCCGTTCGTGGTGGCGCCATCACCGGGCTGATCGGCCCGAACGGCGCGGGCAAGAGCACGCTGTTCGGCCTGATCGCGGGTGAGGTCAGGCCGAGTTCGGGCGAGATCGTGTTCGCCGGCCGGCCCATCGCGGGCATGCGGCCCGACCGCATCTTCCGCGCCGGCCTCGCCCGCACGTTCCAGATCCCGCGCCCCTTTCCGCAGATGACGGTGCTCGAGAACCTGATGCTGGCGCCGGCGGCCCAGTCCGGCGAGCGGTTCTGGAACAACTGGTTTCGCCCCTCCCTGGTGCGGGAGGAGGAGCGGCGCTGGCGCGAGCGTGCCATGGAGGTGCTGGGCTTCACCGGCCTTGCCGCCAAGGCGCGCGAGCCGGCCGGCGCCCTGTCCGGCGGCCAGCAGAAGCTGCTGGAACTCGCCCGCGTGATGATGGAGGAACCGCGGCTGATCCTGCTCGACGAACCGGCCGCCGGCGTCAATCCCGCGCTGCTGGAGACGCTGATCGAGAAGATCGCCGCGCTCAACGCCCGCGGCATCGGCTTTCTCATCGTCGAGCACAACATGGACATGATGATGCGCATCTGCGGCGCCATCCTGGTCATGGCGCAGGGCCGGCTGATCTTCAGCGGCAGCCCGCGCGACGTCCTGCGCGAACAGAGCGTGGTGGACGCGTATCTCGGCGACGTGACGGAGCTGGCGCTGTGAGCGGCGCGCTGCTCGCCGTCCGCAACCTGCGCGCCAGCTATCGCCGCGGCCTGCCGATCGTGCACGACGTTTCCGTGGAGGTCGCGCGGGGCGAGCTGGTCACGCTGATCGGGCCGAACGGGGCGGGCAAGTCCACCTTCATGAAGGCGGTGGCCGGGCTGGTGACGATCGAGCATGGCAGCGTCCGCCTCGACGGCGCGGAGATCGCCGGCCGCTCCACCCATGCGATCATCGCCGCCGGCGTCGGCTTCGTGCCGCAGACCGGCAACGTCTTCCCCAGCCTGTCGATCGAGGACAACCTGGTCGCCGGCGGCCATGTCCTGCCGCGGCCCGTGCTGCGCGCGCGGCTCGCCCACGCCTTCGCGCGGTTCCCGGCCCTCGCCGCGCATCGCCGCTCGGCGGCGAACGTGCTGTCGGGCGGCCAGCGGCAGATGCTGGCGGTGGCGCGCGCGCTGATGACCGAGCCGGGCCTGCTCATGCTCGACGAGCCGACCGCCGGGCTGGCGCCGAAAATCGTGCAGGACGTGCTGGCCGACCTTCGCGGCCTCGCCGACAGCGGCGTCGCCGTGCTGATGGTGGAGCAGAACGCCAAGGCCGCGCTGCGCGTGTCCGATCGCGGCTATGTCCTGGTCGAGGGCCGCGACCATCTCGCCGGCACGGCGCGCGAGCTGCTCGACCACGCGGGCATCGCCGAGGCCTTCCTGGGATCGAGGCGGGCGTCGTGATCGGGCAGGCCATCGCGGACGGCATCCTCACCGGCGGCATCCTCGCCCTCGGCGCGATCGGCTACTCGCTGAGCGCGCGGATCCTGAAATTCGCCAATTTCGCGCATGCGGAGATGCTGACGGTCGGCGCCTATCTCGCGCTGGCGCTGGTGAGCCTGACCGGCGGGGGCGCGCCGATCGGCCCGCTGTCGTTCGGCATGCCGCTGATCGTGGCCACGATGGTCGCGGGCATCGGCACCGGGCTCGTCGTCATCGCCGTGGACTGGCTGGTGTTCAGCCGGCTGCGCGCCCGCCGCGCCGCGGCGCTGACGCTGGTTTTCGCGAGCTTCGGCGTGGCGCTGATCCTGCGCAACCTGGTGCTGCTGATCTGGGGGCCGGATGGCCAATACTACGGCCAGGAGCTGCAGATCGCCGTCGAGATCCTGCCGGACGTACGGCTGATGCCCGACCATGTGTTCGTGCTCGCCTTCACCGTCCTGCTCGTGCTGGGGCTGCACCTGTTCCTGCAGACGAGCCGGATCGGCGTCGCGATGCGCGCGATGGCCGACAGCCCCGCCCTGTCGCAGGCCTGCGGCATCGACACCGCGCGGGTGATCCGCTGGACATGGCTGCTGGCGGGCATGCTGGCCGCCTGCGCCGGCGTGTTCACCGGCCTGACCACGCAGATCAGGCCGGAGCTCGGCTTCAACATGCTGCTCGCGGTGCTGACCGCCGCGGTGCTCGGCGGTTTCGGCAACCTGTTCGGCGCGGTGGCGGGCGGGCTGATCGTCGGCCTGGCGGAGAACCTGTCGGTGCTCGTCATTCCCGCGAGCTACAAGCCGGCGGTGCCGTTCGCGCTGCTGTTGCTCGTGCTCTATGTCCGGCCGCGGGGATTGTTCGCCAAATCGGTGCGTGCGTGAGGTCGCGATGATCGGTGTGCTCTCCTATCTCATCTTCTTCGCGAGCACCGCGCTGATCCTCGCGGTGGTGGTGCTCGGCCTCAACCTGCAATGGGGGGCGACCGGGCTGTTCAACGCCGGGATCGTCGGATTCTTCGCCGTCGGCGCCTATGGCTTCGCCATATTGACCGCGCCGGCGCAGGGCGGGCTGATCGGCAATTTCGGCCTGCCCTGGCTGGTCGGCGTGGTCGGCTCGATGGCCGTGTCGGCCGCCGCGGCGCTGGTGGTGGGCGTGGCCACGCTGAAGCTGCGCGACGACTATCTCGCCATCGCGACCTTCGGCATCGCCTCCACCATCCAGCTCCTGGCGCTGAACGCCGAGGCGCTCACCGGCGGGCCGATCGGCATCGCGGCGATCCCCAATCCGGCGCGCGGCCTGTCCGCCTGGCCGATGGCCGACAATCTCGCCTATCTGGCGCTCGTCGCGGCGATCGTCGCCGCGGTCTATGCGGCCCAGCAGCGGATTCTCGCCTCGCCCTGGGGGCGGGCGCTGCGGGCGATCCGCGAGGACGAGGTGGCGGCGCAGACGCTGGGCAAGGATGTCGGCCTGCTCCGCCTGCAGGCCTTCGTGCTCGGCGCGGTGCAGATGGGGCTGGGCGGGGCGCTCTACGCGGGCTTCGTCGGCTTCATCGGCCCGGCGGATTTCGCCCCGATCCTCACCTTCCAGATCTGGGCCATGCTGATCATCGGCGGCAGCGGCAGCAATGCCG